>NZ_CAMPQA010000002.1:0-551373 GCF_946902935.1 Yersinia sp. Marseille-Q5920
AGCGCCCCGGAAAAAGTTCTGGCATACTTTACGGGCAGGCATAGAGTTGATCTCGCTGAATTGGTTGCACAATCAGTAGATCATATTTTCTCTATGCCTGTCCTTTTTTCTGGGGATTCACCAGCGCCAAGCGGGGTTTTTATTGTTGAGCACCAAAGTTAACTGCGTTTTTGGTTGACCCGCAGTAGGCTGACTAGTGCCGCGATGCTGGCGAAACAGCCCGCCAGAATCAGTGATGCATGTGTTCCATTGGTTGAGAATAGATTAAACATCAAAGCGACTAATGCTGCCCCTGATGTCTGCCCCAACAGGCGCGCTGTGCCCAACATACCACTGGCCCCGCCACTGCGATGTTGTGGTGCTGCGGAGATAAGAGTGTGGTTATTGGGCGCTTGAAACAGACCAAAACCCGCACCGCACAGCACCATACGCCAGATAATATCTACATCAGTGGGGTTGGCTGGCAATATGGCTAACAAGAATAACCCACTGGCAAACACCGCCAGACCAATCCCTCCGAGTAATCCTGCATGGTAGCGTTCAACCAACCGCCCGGCTATTGGGGCAACCACCATGGTGGCGAGTGGCCATGGGGTTAATAGCAGCCCGGTGGCAACTTCATCGCGGCCCAATACAATTTGTAGGAAGAAAGGCAGTGAAACCATGGCCAGCATTTGTGCGGCAAAGGAGCAAACTGATGTGCCGATCGATAAGGCAAAAATAGGAATACGCAGTAAATCCACGGGCAGCAAGGGGAAGGGCTGATTGAGTTGGCGGCGTACAAAGAAAAAGCCGATGACTAATAAGGCGACCACTTCGGCGGCAATCAGTGTCGGGCTTTGCTCTTGGGCAAAACCACTGATAGCAGTTATCAGTAAACCAAAGGTCAACGCATTCATAATACTGCTGGTGACATCGAAACGGTTGCCGTTGCTTTTCATATTGTTGGCAGGTAAGAACTTCATGCCCAGCCCCCAAGCGACCAGGCCGATCGGCACGTTAATAGCAAATAGCCATTGCCAGGAGGCAACTGACAACACCGCGGCTGCAATGGTTGGCCCCGCCGCCGCAGAAACCGCCACAATCAAGGCATTAATACCGATACCTCGGCCTAACTGAGCTTTGGGATAAATAATTCGGATGAGAGCAGTATTCACACTCATTAATGCGGCGGCCCCAAGCCCTTGCAGTACGCGAGCAAATGTTAGTGTCCACAAAGAGTCGGACAGGGCGCAGAACAGGGATGTCACACTGAATACCAGTAAACCGGCCTGATAAACCCGTCGATAACCAATGATATCGCCCAGTGAGGCCATCGAAAGTAAAGATACGGTAATGGCTAGCTGATAGGCATTCACTACCCAGATAGAAGTGGCCGGGCTGGCATTGAGATCACGGGCAATGGTCGGTAATGCGACATTGGCGATAGTGCCGTCCAGCACCGCGATCATAATACCTAAAGCAATAACAAAGACTGCGGCATAGCGCTGTGGAACCGGCATTCCATCAGTTGCAGATGGGTTCATAGATTTTATCTGTAAAAGTAATGAGGTAGCTGAATCTTTCTATGCTAACGGCTATTGTGCTTGAATGCATCCTTGTGGCCGGGTTATTTGTAAAAGGCCATGTTGCGGCTGGGCAATGAGTGTTATAGGCGCGCGTGACTAAAGAATCGAATGAAACTTCCCTTTTAAGCCAGATTAACCGCCTGATAAAAACCGTAATTTATGCAAATCATTAAAAATAGAACCGCGATCACGTAAAAATGAAACATCGTTTCTATAATTTGAGGTAGTATTAACCGAACAGGTTTTCCTGCGGGTAAATTTTAATTCTCTGATGATTTTAAGGACTTTCCGGATGGCTAAAGGTAAACAAATCCCCCTGACATTTCAGACTTATCAGGATGCCTCTACCGGTGCACAAGTGACACGGCTGACGCCTCCTGACGTGACTTGCCACCGTAACTATTTCTATCAAAAATGTTTCACCCGTGATGGTAGTAAGTTGTTGTTTGGTGGCGCTTTTGATGGCCCATGGAACTACTACTTGCTGGATCTTAATACTCAGGTGGCAACACAGCTGACAGAAGGGCGTGGCGATAATACCTTTGGTGGTTTCTTATCACCGGATGATGACGCGCTGTTTTATGTCAAAGATGGCCGCAATCTGATGCGTGTTGACCTCGCCACATTAGAAGAAAATGTGGTTTATCAGGTACCTGAAGAGTGGGTTGGTTACGGCACTTGGGTAGCAAATTCAGATTGTACCAAGTTGGTTGGCATCGAGATCAAACGCGAAGATTGGCAGCCCTTGACGGACTGGAAGAAATTCCACGAATTCTACTTCACTAAACCTTGCTGCCGCTTGATGCGAGTTGATCTTAAAACAGGTGAATCAGCGGTGATTTTGCAAGAAAATCAATGGCTCGGTCATCCAATTTACCGCCCTTATGATGACAACACTGTGGCGTTTTGCCATGAAGGCCCCCATGATCTGGTTGATGCGCGGATGTGGCTCATCAATGAAGATGGCAGCAATATGCGCAAGGTGAAAACCCATGCGGAAGGCGAAAGTTGTACCCATGAATTCTGGGTGCCAGATGGCTCAGCGCTGGTGTATGTTTCCTATCTAAAAGGTAGCCCAGATCGCTTTATCTACAGTGCAGATCCAGAAACACTGGAAAACCGACAATTGACCTCAATGCCAGCGTGTTCGCATCTGATGAGTAACTATGACGGCACGTTGCTGGTGGGCGATGGTTCTGATGCGCCGGTAGATGTGCAAGATGATAGCGGGTATAAGATTGAAAATGATCCATTCCTGTATGTTTTCAATCTGAAGAATGGCACTCAGCATCGTGTGGCTCGCCACGACACTTCATGGAAAGTATTTGAAGGTGACCGTCAGGTTACACATCCACATCCTTCCTTTACACCGGACGATAAGCAAATCCTATTTACCTCGGATGTTCACGGTAAACCGGCATTATATTTAGCCACATTGCCTGAATCGGTCTGGAAATAGTTGAGTTTTACACTAGCCTCTTTCATGGAAAGGGGCTAGTTTGCTGTCTGCAAGGCTAATATCTTATTATTCACATTGGTTTATTGCACAGTCTCGCGACTTCCCTTTATAATAAAACCACTGTTCTATTTTTTTTAAAACATATTGTTTTATCAAACACAGAAAATGAGTAGGGTAACCAAAAAATGGCTATTGCAGATTTAGATAAACAGCCCGACTCTGTTTCGTCGGTTCTGAAAGTTTTTGGCATCTTACAAGCCTTGGGTGAAGAGCGGGAAATAGGTATTACCGAGCTTTCTCAGCGTGTAATGATGCCTAAGAGTACCGTGTACCGCTTCCTACAGACCATGAAATCTTTGGGATATGTCGCACAGGAAGGCGAATCAGAGAAGTATTCCCTGACTCTGAAGTTATTTGAGTTAGGCGCTAAAGCATTACAAAACGTCGATTTGATCCGTAGCGCTGATATACAAATGCGTGAATTATCCAATGAAACTCGTGAAACTATTCACTTGGGTGCCTTGGATGAAGATAGCATCGTTTATATCCATAAAATCGATTCTATGTATAACCTGCGGATGCATTCTCGTATCGGCCGTCGTAACCCGCTGCACAGTACTGCCATTGGTAAGGTATTGTTGGCGTGGCGTGATCGCGGCGAAGTAGAAGAAATCTTGTCTCATGTCGAGTTTACCCGCAGCACCAAACACACGCTGGGCAGTGCAGCGGAACTGTTGCCGGTGTTAGATCAGGTTCGTGAGCAAGGCTTCGGTGAAGATATCGAAGAACAAGAAGAAGGTTTACGTTGCATTGCTGTGCCGGTTTTTGACCGTTTCGGTGTCGTCATTGCGGGTTTAAGTATTTCATATCCGACGTTGCGATTCTCTGAAGATAGCAAGAGTAATATTGTGAAATCTTTGCATCGCGCTGCACGTAATATTTCTGAGCAAATGGGCTATCGCGATTATCCTTTCTGAGGAAATCTCTTTTAGGGTAAATACTGTATAATTATTGGATATTTTAAGTCAGCTGTTAATTATAACTATTTATTCCTTCCTTCCCATATTCCAAACGGCTCCTCTCATCAGGAGCCGTTTTTTATTAGTATCATAGGTAATATCACCATCAACTAATTTATAGATATAAGTATTATCTGATGATATTACTTATCATTTGCACATACTGTTGACGAGCCATTTAATTTAGTGGGTTCACTATAACCGTGCTTAAGCATCATTACAGGGAGAAAAAGATGAGGAAGTTATTAAGCATCGGGTTATTACTGCTGTTGGCGGGCTGTAGTAACTCTCATCGTGATGGCTCGCATAAATTGATTGATCGTGGTGAGTATAAAGTGGATACCAGTATCCCTTCTGTTGCTCAAAATACGCGAGTGAGGTTTTTGGTTCTTCACTACACCGCAACAGATGATGCAGAATCACTGAGATTACTGACACAAGGTAATGTTAGCGCCCATTATTTGGTCAAAACACATCCAGATAACCTTGATGGTAAACCTATCGTTTTACAATTGGTTCCTGAATCTGAGCGCGCTTGGCATGCCGGTGTTAGCTATTGGCATGGGCGTAATAGCCTCAATGATACCTCGATAGGCATTGAAATCGTCAATAAGGGCTTTACTGAGAAGATGTTGGGTCGGCAGTGGTATCCGTACAACGAATCACAGATTCAATTGATTGAGCGGCTAACCAAGGACATTGTTGAGCGTTATAATATTGACCCAACGGATGTTGTTGCCCATAGCGATATTGCACCACAAAGAAAGTCAGATCCTGGGCCGTTATTTCCATGGAAGCGTTTAGCGGAACAGGGCATAGGGGCTTGGCCTGATGATGCGACGGTTACAAAGTATATTGATGGTCGAAATAAAAAGGATCTCGCATCTGTCGCCATTATCCAGCAGGCATTAGCGCGTTATGGTTATCAAATCCCCCAAAGTGGCGAGCTGGATGATGAGACCAAACACGTTATTGAAGCATTTCAAATGCACTTCAGGGCGCAAGATTTTAGTGGTGTACCTGATGTAGAAACGGAAGCTATTGCATTGGCATTGGTTGAAAAATATCGTCCCCTTCATCCTTGATGCCGCAGGGGTGTTAGCTGCATTTACTCACCCGAATCACTTACTTGAGTAGGCTCATCGGGACTCGTTCATTTGCTGCCTACCTGCGACTTCAATGCTTTTGGGGATCCCCTTAATCCTTGAGGCCGCAGGGGGTTAGTTGTTCTCAGTCTTTTAAAAACAAAAAGCCAGTCACAGATATGACTGGCTTTTGAGGACTCATCAGCGATGTTTATTGATGGGCTAAATCGCCATCATCTTCACTGTTAAGAATGTCTTTATCTGTTTGTTTCATCAATTGGCTGGTAATCGTACCGGCAGTCATTGAGCCGCTGACATTCAAGGCGGTGCGGCCCATATCAATCAATGGTTCAACAGAGATGAGCAAAGCAACCAAAGTGACGGGCAAGCCCAACGCAGGTAATACGATTAGCGCCGCGAAAGTCGCGCCACCGCCAACACCGGCAACACCGGCAGAGCTGATGGTGACAATGCCGACCAGTGTGGCAATCCAGATGGGGTCCAGTGGGTTAATACCCACGGTTGGCGCAACCATCACGGCCAACATTGCAGGATACAAACCAGCACAGCCATTCTGGCCGATAGTCGCCCCAAAAGACGCGGAGAAACTGGCGATAGATTCTGGCACACCCAAGCGGCGAGTTTGTGCTTCCACATTCAACGGGATACTGGCAGCACTGGAGCGGCTGGTAAATGCAAACGTCAGCACAGGCCAAACTTTGCGGAAGAATTTCAGCGGGTTAATGCCAGTGAAAGACAGCAGCACGCCATGTACCACAAACATAATGGCCAAGCCGAGGTAAGAGGCAACAACAAAACTGCCCAGCTTGATAATGTCTTGGATATTAGAACCGGCAACCACTTTGGTCATCAAGGCCAGTACGCCGTAAGGGGTCAGTTTCATCACCAGACGCACCAGCTTCATCACCCAAGCTTGCAGGGTGTCGATAGCCACTAACACGCGTTGGCCTTTTTCTACATCATCTTTCAGTAATTGCAGGGAAGCTATTCCCAGGAAAGTGGCAAAGATAACCACACTGATGATTGAGGTTGGGCTAGCACCGGTTAAATCGGCAAATGGATTTTTCGGGATAAAGGACAGAATCAGCTGAGGGACTGTCAGGTCAGTCACTTTACTAAGATAATTGCTTTCGATAGCACTCAAACGCGCTGATTCTTGTGTACCTTGCACCAGACCATCGGCCGTTAAGCCAAACAGATTAGTGACCAACACACCCACCAGAGCTGCGATTAATGTGGTGAATAGCAATGTGCCAATAGTCAATACACTGATTTTACCCAAAGAAGAGGCATTGTGAAGTTTGGCAACCGCACTTAAAATTGAGGCGAATACCAGCGGCATAACAATCATCTGCAGCAATTGCACATAGCCATTACCGACGATATTAAACCAAGTGATCGACTCTTTCAGTAGCGGATTATCTGAGCCATAGACCCATTGTAGCCCCAGACCAAATAGCACACCCAGCCCCAGACCGGCCAAGACTTTCTTGGACAGACTCCATTGTTTATGCCGGGTTTGTGCCAACAGTAATAGCAGTGCCACAAATAACAGCACGTTAATCACAAGCGGTAGGTTCATCCCCAAATCTCCAAATTATTATTTTAAATACTGGCCACATATTCTATGTCTATTTTTATCTAGAATAGAGCCACGCACAGGCAACTGCGCAAATTAGTCGCGTATGTTAGCAGTTACTTAGGAAGCTCACTTATACTCAAAAAGAATTTTATATAATTTTTTTACCTTATTTGTATGTAATTCATACAAATTGGCCGTTATTTACACACTAAAATGTGATCATAATCTAAAATTCTTCAATTGCTCCATATAGGATTGTAGCGGAATAGTGGTGTCAGTTTGCCAATAGACGGAAAAACAAACTAATAGGACACATAATACGCGCTCTAATTGATTACCTTTTTGTGGGCGTAATATTGGAACAGAAAAACGCCAACGGCATGGCCATAAAAGCGGTACTCCGGCAGGCGTAATCATATCGGCCAATAGATGGCTAAAATAGCCAATAATCATCGCGTGAAATGCATCCGCGGGGATAATCCAGTCACGAGAAATATCCATTTGAAAAAGCGCAATACCGCCGAATACCGCCAACAGGCTATGAGTAAACCCGCGATGACCAAATGCACGAGCAATAGGCGTTGATATCCACTTTAGTCGCTGACCAAGGATTGATTTGGGGTGATCAATATCTGGCAGCAGGGAAGTTAGCAGGGCGCCAGGGATAATATGCCACCAATCGCCATGTGCCAGTTCAGGGGTGAGGCCGACTTTCTTGGCAAAAATAACGCAGGCGACAGAAAAAATAAGGTGTCCTTCCCCTGTCATACTTGAATTCCGAATCTGTAGCTGTTGATTTATCCAGTATATGAGATTTTTAATGGCATGAATAGCCGTTACGCTGTAACTAAATGTCTCATTTTTCGTGGATTAAGGAAATGTCATTTAACCTGAGGTTTTGTAATGGAAATATCGGGTGTTGGGCTGAAATAGCGGCGTCAGACAGGGGCAACTTTGGAACGGCCATGGCTCACACTAGGGGGGGCTTAAAAAAGGGGAAAAGCAACTGGGAGTCAGCTTTTCCCCAAAGTCATACGGTAGGGCATAATTAACAAATAATGATGAGGGTACTAATAACTACAGATCTATTAACAACTACAGGTTTATTAATATCGACAGGTCTATTTATCCGGTCAAAATTAGAAGCTGTACTGCACACCTACGCGGTAACGAGTTTGGCGTTCGTCGGTTGCTTTACTACCAGGGACGTTACCGATAGCCACGTAGGGTTTCCAGCTTTTATCCCATTTGTAGGCGATTTTTACATCATGTGCCCATTCGTATTTTTCTTTATTTGCCAGAATTTCGTCTTCAGATTTCTTGTAGTTCAATTCATATTCAGCTGAATAGTCTTTCAAGAAATTATAAGCAAACAGCATGGTGAACTCATGGCCTTTCTCGGTTTTTTTAGTCTGAGCAGGTTGGTTACGTTTGTAATATGGGCGGTAACGTAGGGATGTTGAAAAATCATCAGTGAAAGCCACTTTACCGCGAACATATGGACGGTAATTATTGGAGTCAGAGGTTGAATCTAATGAGAATCCTGGTTCAACTTGGAAAGTTTTGTTGATTTTGTAAACATAGCTGGCAACGACTTCGGTGCCGTTACTCACTTGTTCATTGAATGGTTTATTCGGAGTGGTGTCAGAACTGTGCTGGCCCCATTTCCCTTCTAAAGACAAGCCAAAGCCATTGGCAAAGCGGTTGGAAAATAGCAAACGATCTTTATGGTCAGATTTACTGGTGTCTTTCATTTCGTGCCGGTAGTCAATTGTTGTTGCAACAGAACTAAAGCTGATTACAGATGCCACTGCCAGAGTTAGTAATTTAAATTTCATTTTTATATAATCCCAGAGTTATGGTTATTTAAATCAAAATCAATTAACAATTCTATAAAGATCAACATACGACTAAAAATCAATTTCACGAACAAAGAAACAATGTTTCATTTATTGTGAATGCATATTCTATTTATATTAATAATTATTTTTGTGATCCAAGTCTGTGTTAGTGATTAATTTTTTAAACAGATATTAAATTGTGATGTCGATCTAATTGACTATTACTTTTTTTAAAACGAAATAACCCCGCCAAATTAATGGCAGGGTTTAATAGGGACTTAAGTTAAATTGGTTTATTAACGCATGGCACGTTTGAGAATACGGTCACCTTGTTTGTTAAAGTATTCTGCAGTTTCTTGTACAGTCTTCTGACCATAATCTATATATTGGATGGCATCACCGAATAGTGAAACAATCTGCGGGTCATCAAAGTATGGTGAAGTTGTCATTTTGTGTGGCAACTCCAATGCCATACTTAAACCAGCAACAGAAGGATCTTCATCTTTAATTACGCCGGTTTCGCGTAGTTGAGCCACCGCCGCTGCACTTAATGGTACGCCACGCTCCAGACCTAATGCTTCAATCCCTTCTGGGCTGTTCAACAAGAAGTTGATTAACATAGCACTTTCTTGTGGATACTTAGTTGATTTACCAATGGAAAGCATCTGCGCTGGTTTAAAGAATAAGCCAGCATCTTTTGCTCCTGGCAGCATCGGATATGGACCAAGCACCAGTTTAGCGGGTTTGGTCAAGTTATCAGAATACTTAGTTATAGTGGAGTTCCACATATAAGTACCTGCCCATTCACCATTAATCCACGGCTTCATTTCATACATATTACTCTTGCCGAATGAAGCATAGTATTTGGTAGATGGCATAACATGATTATCGACCATGGTTTTATACATGGTAAAGAATTCGACCCACTGTTCTGGCGTGTAGGCAAATTTCTTATTAGCTTCATCAATGGTTGGAATGTTGTATTTTTGTGTCATATAAGAGCGGATTAACGCTAAAGTATCTTGATGCTCTAATACTACTGGATAATATTGGTCACCCAGTTTTTCTTTAAATACTTTACCTGCAGCAAGCAATTCATCCCAAGTTTTAGGATATTCTACGCCAGCTTTAGCCCAGGTCGCATCATTGAAATAGAAGATACGTGCAGTCACTGAAATTGGAATGCCATTCAACTTGCCATTAACGGTAGTTTGTTTCAGTTCTTTAGGATCGAATTGTGATAAATCTAATTGTTCCTTAACACTAAACAAATTATAGAATCCGGTGCCGTCTTTAGAGAAAATAGGTAACCAGTTCCAGTTAGTTTGCATAACGTCAGGTTCAGTACCACCGGCAATTTGTGTCGTCAGACGAGATAAATGACCATCCCAGCCGGTATATTCTGCTTTAACATTAATATTCGGATGTTGTTTGTGGAATTCTTCTAATGCTTTTAATGTCACCTGATGACGGCCATTACCACCCCACCATGACATGCGTAAATTAACTTCGTCCTGTGCTGCAAAGGCTTGATGTGATAATAGTGCCAGAGTGGATGCTATTAGCGTGTGTAGGATCGCTTTTTTCATTGGGTACTGCTCCTGTTAAAGAGAGATATTTTTTTCTGTTTTTGCATCAAAGATATGGCATTTATCCATATCAAACTGGAAGTACACTGTGCGATGTAGACCATTTTCGATAATAGGGCGCGCTTCGTCAGATGGCAGACGGCAAGTCAGCTCAAAATCATCAACTTTGATATACATAAAGAATTCGTGACCCATGTTTTCCACTCGTACCAATTCACCTTGAGAGTGATTTTCAGTAAATGGATTCATAGACATGCTGACGAATTCAGGACGAACGCCAAAGAACACTTTTTCCCCGGCGTGGGCGGCAACTTTGGCTTGTTGTCTTGCATTTAATACTAAGGTGTATTGACCCACGGTCAGGCCAATTTCCCCGTCTTTTTCTACCAGCGTGCTCGGTTTGATATTCATTTCCGGCGCGCCAATAAAACCAGCAACAAACATATTGGTAGGGTAGTGATAGAGATTATCTGGAGTATCCACTTGCATAATGTGGCCCAGTTTCATCACACAGATTCGGTCACCCATGGTCATTGCTTCGGTCTGATCGTGGGTTACATAAACTGTGGTTGCTGCTTTACCGCTTTTTTTCAATTGCTTATGTAAGTCAGAGATACGAATACGCATAGAGGCGCGCAGTTTGGCATCCAAGTTTGATAAGGGTTCATCGAACAAGAATACGTCGGGCTTTTTAACAATGGCACGACCAACAGCCACACGCTGTGCTTGACCACCAGATAGCTGACGCGGCAAGCGGTCAAGCAAGTCTTCTAACTCTAAAATCTTTGCAGCTTCAGCAACTTGTGTTTCAATCTGGTCTTTTGGCAGTTTGCTTAATTTAAGGCCAAACGCCAGGTTCTCTTTTACAGTCATGTGCGGATACAGCGCATAGTTCTGGAACACCATGGCAATACCACGTGATTTCGGGGCCAGATTATTGACCACCCGATCACCAATTCGAACTTCACCATCACTGATGGTTTCCAGCCCGGCCAACATACGCAGGGTCGTGGATTTAGCACAGCCAGATGGGCCAACAATCACCATAAATTCGCCATCATGGATTTTCAGATCAATGCCATGAACCGCGCGGAAACCGTTGGAGTAAACTTTGCCTAACTTATTAAAAATGACTTCAGCCATGATAAATCCTCTATTAACCTTTAATTCCGCTGCTGGTTACGCCTTGCACGAAGTAGCGTTGAGCCAGGAAGAAAACAATGATGGACGGCAGAATGGAGATGCTCGCCATTGCCAGAATTTCGTTCCAAGGTGCGCCTTCGGTCACGTCAATTGACATCTTAAGAGCCAGCGCTATCGGGTACTTGTCTACGCTGTAGACGTAAATCAGTGGGCCGATAAAGTCGTTCATTGACCACATGAACTGGAACAATGCCACGGAAATAATGGCTGGCTTCAAGATTGGCACAACCACGTACCACAACACTTGGAATGAGTTACATCCGTCAATTTGTGCGGCTTCTTCCATGTCGCGAGGAACACCGCGCAGGAATTGGATCAACATAAAGACAAAGAACCCTTGTGTTGCGAACGCTAATGGCAGATACAGCGGCATATAGCTATTCAGCATGCCCATTTCACGGAACATGATGTATTGAGGAATCAATAACACAGTACTTGGCAGCAACATGGTGGTGATTAATGTTGCGAACCAGAATTTCTTCCATGGGATCTCAAAGCGTGCGAAACCATACGCCACGATAGTGGAGGAAATAATCGTCAGAATGACTTTCGGGATAACAAACTTAAAAGTGTTAAGCATGTAATGACCGAAATTATATTCTGTACCGGTTTTCCAACCGTTAACAAAACCATCGCTCGTTGGGTGTTCTGGCCATAATCCTAAAGTGGTGAAGATTTCATTATTAGGTTTAAAGGCGGCGGAAAACATCCACAGCAATGGGTAAAGCATCATCAGTCCGACAATAATCAAAACAATATAGCGGATAGCAGCACTGACTTTAGCTTTGCGTAATGTCCGGCTAATTTCTGCATCAGCGATATCCTGCGCCAGATCTAATTTCTTCTGGTTGGAGTTTTCGTGTACGTCAGTCATTTTTTCCTCCTTTATCGGCGGAGTAGAAGACCCAATATTTGGAAGATTTAAATGCAATTGAGGCAAAGAGGGCGACGACTAGGAATAATACCCAAGCCAGCGCAGCACCGTATCCCATATCAAAGTATTTAAACGCGGTATCATATATATATAGCGAGAATAAATAAGTGTAATGGGTTGGCCCACCACCGGTGATGACATAAGGCGCGGTAAATTCTTGGAATGCCTGTGTGGTTTGCATAATAAAGTTGAAGAAAATAACCGGCGTAATCAGTGGCACGGTAACTTTCATGAACATTTGCCATTTTGAGGCACCATCTATCATGGCAGCTTCATATTGTGACTGCGGTACGTTCTGCAATGCGGCGAGGAAAATAACCATGGCAGAACCGAACTGCCAAACACGCAGTAATGTTACTGAAGTCAGTGCCAGCGCCGGCTCTCCCAGCCAGTTGACAGGGTCAAACCCAAATACCCCGATAAAACCATTTAACAAACCATCAATGGCAAATAGAGCACGCCATAACACCGCAATAGCTACGCTACTGCCGAGAATTGAAGGAATATAGAATGCGGTACGGAAGAATCCAATACCGCGTAATTTAAAGTTCAGTACAAAAGCAATCCCCAGAGCAAATGCCAGTTTTAATGGAATAGTCAGAAATACATAAGCGAAAGTCACTGCCATGGATTTCCAAAATAAATCATCTTCAAGGAACATATGACGGTAATTCTCGATCCCGTTGTAAACGGGAGGGTTCATTAAGTCATACTCAGTAAAACTGAGAAAGAAAGATGATACAAAGGGGAAAGCCGTGAATATTATCAACCCTATTATATAAGGTGATATATAGGCTAACCCCAGCATTCTGTTTTCATTCATAATGCTTACCTATTTTTAATAACATGAAAGATAAATAAAACTACTGATTCAAAAGTGTCGGATAAATAAAATCGATGTCATACAGAGTGCGGCTTTCTCCGTTCACCTGATAATCTCCATGGATGTAACCACCATTGGTAATAAATTGAGGAACGGCTGCCAATTTATTTTGTTTGGCAGCAATCAAGGTCAATATTGCTAATGCAATCGGATTGTCGATACGAAAATAACGGTGCTGTGCTGATTCGACAAACAAGCCGCGATGATAATGCTGGTTAAATAGGTCATTCCCAATTTGCCAAGCTAATTCAAATAATTGTTTGCATTGGCAATGCTCGGCCAGTTCAACTAAGGCCAGTAGTAAAGACGGGGAAATCACTGTTTTTTTGTCATTGATTAGCACTGCGCGGCGTTCTTGTTTGTTTAATTCAGCCAACTGCCAGCGGTGCAACAAAACCCCAATCAGATCGAATAATTCTTCGTCTTCACTGATTCGCCAGGCACGAACCAGCGGGAGCAGATAATCGACCTCTAATGGGAATGACGAAATAACCTGGCCTTTTGCGCCATAATAACCATCGCGTTGTAAGACATAACCGCTCATATCCTGTCCATCGTTCCATAACGGGCGCAATGTATTGCTCTCAACATCATAAGCGAAACGATAATAATTCTTTAACCCATCAATAACCCATTGCAGAACTTCCGCATCAGGTTGCTGGCGCAAGATATCCAACATTGCCAATGGGTTATCAATCAGCAATGGCCGCATATCACGGAACAAGACATTGGCTTCACGGGCAATTTCACCAAATTCAGGGCCAAATTGGCGTTTGGCTCGATCGCCATACCAGGATTGGGTCTGATTATCATCTGCCGGTATTGGCCGACGTTGTTGCGGCGAACTGAACTGATAAACCGGTAATCCTGTTTCAGGATTACGGGCTAAGACGTATTGACGGTATAGATGTTTTCCCCAAGCAGCAGCTGCGATGTCACCCGTATACGCCGCATATTTATAAGCTGCGTAAATGAGGTCGGTACCGGCATTCACAAAGGTCAGGCCTTTAGTCTCCGGTAATTGTGGCAATGCTTCTGGTTTAACCACGTCATTGCGCACATGGGTGAAAACATGGGGGTCGCGTTGCTTGTCATAGCTACCATGACGGCCTAGGTCCAGTGTTTGCCAATCTTCGACATGGGCGTGCCAAAAACCTTGTAGGAAATTAAGCGTTTTCTCACGATCAACACTGAGCAATAAGTCGTAATAGGGCAGGTGATGTTTAAGTTCATGCACTTGCGCCTTTGATTCTGGGCCTTCAGTTTGTAAAGTGTCCAAATTCAGGAAGCGGTGACCACCCCAATAAAACAGCCCGCTCTGCTCATGAACACCTTTTTGCATGAAATAGCGGCTTTGTACCCGCGCTTGTTGATGATATTGCGGGTCTTGTGTGACCAGGCTGAGAGCATCCAACGTCCGTAGCCAGTTTTGTTGACTGGCGAAGTTAGATATCGGAATATCACGGCCATCTGGGAATTTCCAGGTCACAGGTTGGTGAGTCAAAACATCAAAGCCATCGGCCATTAGTGGGGTCGGGTTTTGATGACTATGGCTAACAGACTGGACTAATTCAACATAGCTACGGATAGCGCTGAGCCAGTTAATCATCACTGCGTCACTGTCTTTAATGTTACCGACAAAATTCATCACCATAACCCCATCATAGAAATATCTGGTCGGAACCGGTTTTAGGTTCCTTATAAATAGAAACACCGTTTCAATCTATTATATTTGTATTTACTGGCGAGTCATTGGGCGAATGACAAAAGTGTGATCAGAGTCGGAACGTTGTTTTGAATTTTTTATTTTTGCACTTTTTGACGGTTTTTTTAGCTGGTTTGCTTTGTTAACCAATTGATAAATAACCAATAAAAAAAGGCACAACAGAAGTTGTGCCCGAATGGAATTTTGAGCTGGAATATTGCGAATAACCGCAGTAAATAATCCTTAACTCAAATTGGTGATATTTCTGGGTTTAGCGAGCTAACCAACCGCCATCTACAGCGATAGTGTAACCACTGATATAGTCTGATGCTTTAGAGGCCAGGAACACGACTGGGCCTTTCAGGTCATCAGGTAAGCCCCAACGACCCGCCGGGATACGGTCAAGGATCTCTTTGCTGCGTTCTTCATCTTTACGCAACTGTTGGGTGTTGTTGGTTGCCATGTAACCAGGTGCTACCGCATTCACATTGATGCCGTGTTTAGCCCATTCGTTGGCTAACAGACGGGTCACACCCATCACTGCACTTTTCGATGCAGTATAAGACGGAACGCGGATACCGCCTTGGTAAGACAGCATGGAAGCAACGTTGATGATTTTGCCGCCAGTACCTTGTTTGATAAATTGCTTAGCAACCGCTTGAGACATAAAGAACACCGTTTTGATGTTCACATTCATCACATCGTCCCAGTCCTTCTCGCTGAAGTTGATCGCATCTTCGCGACGGATTATCCCGGCGTTATTGACCAGAATATCAATTTGGCCAAATTCAGCGATGGCGCGTTCTAACAGGGCAGGGATGCCATCAATCTTGCTCAGATCAGCTGTCAAACTTAAGAAGCGGCGGCCTAATGCGGTCACTTTCTCAATGGTATCTTTTGGCTCAACAATATTCACACCAACGATATCGCAACCTGCTTCGGCTAAACCAATCGCCATACCTTGGCCCAAACCTGTGTCACAGCCGGTAACCAGAGCAATTTTACCCTTTAACTCAAAGGAATCTAAGATCATAGCTAACATCTCTCTCAAGGCGGTCAACGATTGCCGCGATTTCAATATTGGGGAAGAAAACGCCCAAAGGACGGATTCAGTTGGTGACGCTTAACACTATTCGTAAACATTTAGCGCAGTTCACTAACGGCTATGTGGTCCATATCACCGAAGACTTGGTTTTCACCGACCATGCCCCAGATGAATGTATAACGCTTGGTACCCACGCCAGAATGAATAGACCAGCTGGGTGAAATCACCGCTTGTTCGTTGTGAACGAGCAAATGGCGGGTTTCTTGTGGCTGGCCCATCATATGGAAGACGGCCGTTTCTTCGTCCATATCAAAGTAGAAATACACTTCCATGCGGCGGTCATGGGTATGGCAGGGCATGGTGTTCCAGAGATTGCCGGGGGCCAGTTTGGTTAACCCCATAGTCAGTTGGCAGGTTGGCAACACATCGGGCACGATGTATTTATTGATAGTGCGGCGATTACTTGTCGCGTCATCACCCAATGTTTGTGGTGTGGCCTCTGCCAGCGTGATTTTCTTATTGGGATAAGAAGTATGTGCTGGGGCGCTGTTGTAATAGAACTTGGCCGGTTTTTGACTCTCAAGGCTACTGAAGATCACATCCCTTGCACCTTTACCCACATACAAGGCTTCTTCGTTACCAATTTCATAAACCTGTCCATCAACTGAGATAAGACCAGGTCCACCAATATTGATCACGCCCAGCTCACGGCGTTCCAAAAAGTAACTGACACCCAGTTGCTTACCCACTTCATCACCAATGCTGACCGTTTTCTCGACCGGCAAAATACCACCCACAATGATGCGGTCGATATGGCTATAGGTCATGGTGTATTCATCGGCGACAAAAATATTCTCAATCAAAAATTCACGACGCAGGCCGGCGGTATCGAGTTGTCTGGCGTGGTCGCTATGAATGCTTTGACGAATTTGCATGTCGGTGCCTCTCTTTCGGTTCGGACCGGTGTTTCTTTTGATGCGGTGATGATAGTATTTGCGGGAAGTTAATTCAATTAAAATGAAATGATGTTTTATTATTTTTTGAGGGGCGTCATAATTTTTGGATTAATAATGATCGAACTGTGAATTTTGGCCGTAGAATGAGCCGAATTCAGCGTGAAACTGTGACTGGGCTACAGACTATTCTGCATAATAGTGAGGAGAAATAATGAAGATGTTCTTTATTAATGATGAAACGCCTTGGGAAGAGCTAGGTAATGGTATTAAACGTAAAGTGATGACCTGGAGCGATGAGCTGATGATGGTCTGTGTTCACTTTGAGAAAGGTGCCATTGGTGTAGCGCACAAGCATGATATTCATGACCAGATTGCTTATGTGGCGGCAGGTAGTTTCGAAGTGGAAATCGACGGTCAAAAACGCGTTTTAAAAGCCGGAGATGCGTATCGGGCGATTAAGAACGAAATGCATGGTGCGGTATCACTGGAAGATAATAGTATTTTGATCGACACCTTTACGCCTAAACGGGATGATTTCCTGTAAAACGAATTCGGGCGGTTGAGTTACTCACTCTGACCGCCCTTTATCGCCAAGATAATAATCAACCTGCCGCTACGAAATATGTTCCTTTCGCAATTGTTCTAATGAGTTCAACTGAATATCTGACAGAGCCCAGCGGGGGTCGGCGCGGTATTCTTCCGACGGAATGACAATAGAGCGCATACGTGCTGCTTTAGTGGCAATCATCCCATTGACAGAATCTTCCAGCGTGACACATTCCAGAGGGTCAACACCCAGTTCAGCCGCAGCATTCAAATACACTTCAGGATGTGGTTTGCTGTGGGGCAGATATTCTGCGGAAACCAGGCGGTCGAAGTATTTTTCAATGTTTAACATCGCCAGGACGCGTTTTTGCATATGTAGTGGAGAAGCGGATGCCAGGCCAATTTTCAGCCCTTGCGCACGGCAAAGATCCAATGCATATCCCACACCGGGTAATACCGGCTTGGTTTCTTCTACCAAATCTATCGCTCTGGCAATAATACGGTTGCAAACTTCTGCCTGACTTGGCCCTTGCCATGGCATGGACTGGAACCAAAGTTTCACGACTAAATCGATGCGTAATCCGAGGGTGTCGGGCAATGAATCTCTTGAGGAGGTATCCAGCCCCAACTCAGTGAAAATATCGAGTTCAGCCTGTAGCCATAAAGGCTCCGAATCAATCAGCAAGCCGTCCATATCGAAAATTGCGGCCTTAATAGTGTGAGGGGTCGCCATTTATTATTACTCCTGTTTGGTCTCTAGCTACGGATTTAACACTGTAACATTGGTTCATAATGATTGAACCGGTGGAACACAATTCTTTGTCTTTCTTACGATGTAATTTATTAACTTAATGATATTGCGCTGGATGAGCTAGGCTTGAGTTTGTGTTAATCGTAAGAACTTCAGCAAAATTCTGCACAAGACCGGGATGTAGCGGGTAAACTAAGGCTACATAAGTTGTGGTATTTACAAGGAGAAGTCATGACCTATCAACAGGCTGGGCGTGTCGCTGTCATCAAACGGATAGCCGGGTGGCTCGTTTTTATTCCAGCACTGCTGTCAACATTGATTTCAATTATCAATTTTGCCTATCAATATAGTCAAAAAAGCACTGGGGTTAATGCGGTAATGCTGGATTTTATCCGCGTCATGACCGATATGATCCGCTTTAACACGACTTTTCTGGATATCTTCTGGTACAACTCACCGGTGCCGAATTTCGAACAGGGTTTTTCAGCATCGAATATGATGTTCTTTATCATTTATATGCTGATTTTCGTTGGTTTGTCATTACAAGCCTCCGGTGCGCGGATGTCACGACAAGTCCGTCACATTCGCGAAGGTATTGAAGACCAAATGATTTTAGAGCAGGCCAAGGGCAGTGAAGGGCGTAGCCGCGAACAGTTGGAAGAGAAAATTGTATTACCGCATCACACCATCTTTTTGCAGTTTTTCACCTTATATATTCTGCCATTAGTAATAGGTGTGGCGTTCTATTTTGTCATCAAGCTGTTAGGAGTGATGGCTGAAGGGTAGCAACCATACCGGACAACACTGTTAAGTCTGATTAATCAGATCATAATGAAAAGGTCCATAATATGGGCCTTTTTTCTATCCCCCCGAACAAAAAAAGTCTAATCCTTTACTTTAGGGGGGATTAGCGCTGCATTAAAATCTTTCTGGATACAGCAGTTTTTCAACCGCAATCTGAGCATTAATCCAGTGTTGCCCACCAAACAGATTACTGCGGTTCAATAAGTAATAAAGTTGATAAATAGGTTGGCGCTCAATAAAGTCAGCCGGAAGTGGCCAGATACTCTGATAACCATCATAAATCTGTGCCGGAAGTTCTGGGTAGAGCGGCAACATGGCAAGGTCACACTCGCGGTCACCCCAATAACAGGCGGGATCAAAAATAACCGGCCCATTGGCACTGGAAGCACAGTTTGCCGGCCATAAATCGCCATGTAGCAGGGAAGGTTGCGGCTGGTGGCCCTGTAAGCGTTCTTGAATCAGATGAGTGATATGCTCGATATCACCAAACGACATGCCTTTCTCTGCCGCCAATTGTAATTGCCAACCAATGCGCTGTTCAGCGAAAAACTGCGCCCAGCGCCGTTGCCAGCTATTGGGTTGTGGTGTGGTGGACAAATCATTATCAAAATCCAGCCCAAATTGCAGTTGTTCACTCCATTGATGTAAATGCGCTAATTGTTGACCCAGACAATAAGCGTTATGAGCATCTAAGGGTTTAAGCGGGATATATTCAAGTAGCAGGAAGCTGTATTCACGATCACTACCCACACCATAAACTTCAGGCACTTGGACGGTTTTGCTGCGGGTTAATAGAGAAAGTTGGTCTGCCTCGGCGGTAAATATGGGCAGCATTTCACGGGCATCACATTTGACGAAAACTTCAGTATCACCATAGCTGAGACGCCAGGCATCATGAATATCCCCGCCGGGCAGTTCGGTTCTTTCTCGGATTTCAGCGGGCCCGAAATATTCACTTAACAGACGATTCACTACTTGCCACATGATTCACCCCCTATCAGCTGCCAGTTATACCCTTCATTTATGATGATTGAAGCGTTGTTCGCTTGCTGCCTACCTGCAATCCCAATGATCTTGAATGCAGAATGTTAGGTTAACTTCTTTATGGTGCGAAGCACAAGACCCCGTGCACAGGGAACACATGCAGGATCAAACAAAAGGAAGATTCCACTGCTTATTGGGCCGCAATTCATGCTCTGGCCGATGACTTACTGCTATGGCGACAGAAATACATTTGGTGAATAGTCATTAATAATAAGCCGTAGTGCGCAAATACAATACGGCAAGTATATTAAAGCTCAATTTATTATAGCAGGTTACCTTTGGGCGTATTTTCAGCCCCGCCATCTTTGGTTTTCAACGCTATTGGGCGGCCTTTCATCGGCTTTATATGGCTGTATATGAGTGCGATGACAAAGAATAATGCCTGAATAATGACGATGCAGGGGCCTGTTGCGCCGTCAATATGGAAGCTTATTAATGTCCCTAATACACACGAAAGCACTGAAGCCAAAGTGGCGACAACCAGCATCTGATCAAAACTGCGGCACACCATAAAGGCGATAATACCCGGAGATATCAACATGGCGATAACTAAAATAACCCCAACCGCCTGCAATGAAGCCACAATAGTTAATGCCAGCAAACAGAGTAAACTATAGTGCAATAATTTAACCGGCAGCCCAATGACACGGGCGTGGTTTGGGTCAAAGCAGTACAGCATGAAATCTTTGCGCTTTAACAGCACCACTAACAGAGTGAACCCGGCAATCCATAAGGTTTGTTTCAGTTCCGCCAGTGAAATACCCAGCATATTGCCGAACAAAATATGGCTAAGATGCTGGTCAGTATCCATACGGGAAAATAGCACCAGACCAAAAGCGAACATCCCCGAGAATACAATCCCCATGACCGTATCCTCTTTAACCCGGCTGTTTTCTTTTAAATAGCCAGTGGCGACAGCACAGAAGACCCCCGAAATAAAAGCCCCGATAACCAATGGGATACCCAACCAAAAGGCCAATACAATGCCCGGTAGCACGGCATGAGAGATAGCATCCCCCATCAATGACCAACCTTTTAGCACCAGGTAACAAGATAAAACTGCGCACACCACACCGGTAATGATGGCGGCCACTATCGCCCGTTGCATAAAAGGGTAGGCGAAAGGTTCGCTGACCAGGCTGAACAAGGTATTCATATATTATCCTCCGGACGTGGGGCCGCAGGTTGACGGCGCTTCTGGCGCGTTTGATAACGCGTTGCCAGCAAGCCGTGTTTAGGGGCGAAGACAAAGGCCAACAGGAACACCACTGTTTGTAAAGTCACAATGACCCCGCCGGTTGCCCCATTAAGATAAAAGCTGAGATAAGCGCCAAAAGCACTGGTAAAAGCCCCAATGGCGATAGCTATCACCAATAAACGGCTGAAACGGTCAGTCAACAAATAGGCGGTTGCGCCCGGCGTGACCACCATAGCAATCACTAAAATCGCCCCGACAGTTTGCAGCGCAGCCACAGTACAGGCGCTCAGCAAGGTGAAGAATAAAATCTTTAACCGCAGTGGTGACAAGCCAATCGACAGAGCATGGCCTTCATCAAAAAACACCGCCAGCAAGTCTTTCCAAATCAGACATAAAATCACAAAAGAGACCAAAATAATGATTTCGACTTGCAAAACATCTTCATCGGCTATGCCCAAAATATTACCGAAAATAATCGACTGCACATTAACCGAGGTGGGATTGAGCGAAACAATTAACAGCCCGACGGCAAAAAAAGTGGAGAAAATAAAACCGATGATGGCATCTTCACGCAGGCGGGTAATGTGGCGGACTAATGTCATAGCCAATGCAGCGAGCATGCCGGTAAAGAATGCGCCAGCGGCATAAGGCAGGCCGAGGGCATAAGCACCCGCCACACCGGGCACCACGGAGTGCGAGAGCGCATCTCCCATCAGCGACCAGCCTTTCAGCATCAAATAAGCGGATAAGAAAGCACAGACCGCACCGACAATCGCGCTCACCCAAATGGCCTTCACCATGTAATTGTAGTTAAAGGGTTGCAGTAAAATTTCCAGCATTAGGGAGTATTCTCCTTCGACTGGCTTTGCGCCGGTGGATCATCTTTGGTATGACCATAAAATACCGCAGGGCGCTCGTCATCAGTGATAACTGTCACGGTGCGCGGGTCATTATCGTCGTGAAGCGTATTTCCCGATAGATTGATATGGCGCAGGACGCCACCAAAGGTCATTTCAAGGTTTTTTTGAGTAAAGGTGGTTTCTGTTGGGCCCGCCGCGAGCACAGTCTGATTAATCAAAATAACGTGGTCACAAAACTCCGGCACACTGCCGAGGTTATGAGTTGAAACCAAAATAAGATGGCCTTCATCGCGCAGCGCGCGCAGCAAATCAATGATGGCATTTTCTGTTTTGACATCAACTCCGGTGAAAGGCTCATCCAGCAGTAACACCGTGCCTTGCTGGGCCAGTGCGCGCGCCAGAAATACCCGTTTTTTCTGCCCGCCAGACAGTTCGCCGATTTGCCGTGAACGCAATGCGGTTAATCCGACCCGCTCAATAGCCTTATCAACCAGAGCTTTATCTTCCCGGCTCGGGATACGCAAAAAATTCATTTTCCCGTAACGACCCATCATCACCACGTCTTCAACTAAGACCGGAAAGTTCCAATCTACATCTTCGGTCTGCGGCACGTAGGCGATGGTATTTTGCTTTAAGGCGTGGCTAACCGGTTTATCACTCAGTTCTACTTTGCCCACGCTGGGTTTGACTTGCCCCATGATGCTTTTAAACAGAGTCGATTTACCGCTACCATTGACGCCGACTAATGCGCAGATAGTCCCGCCAGTGAGGGAAAAACTGGCATCATAAATAGCCGTATGCCCATTGTTATAGGTGACAGTGACGTTATCCACTATCAACTCCGGGCGGACAAAAACAGCAGGGTTCATTGACCAAATCCTTTCGCAATAGTTTGCACCGTGGTGTTAATCAAATCGATATAAGTAGGAACAGGGCCTTGCTCATTCGAGAGAGAATCAACATATAACACGCCACCATATTGTGCGCCGGTTTCTTTGCTGACTTGTTTAGCAGGTTTATCAGAAATAGTGCTTTCGCTAAATATGACCGGGATTTTATTGGCGCGCATGGTATCAATAACATGGCGTACCTGTTGTGGAGATCCTTGCTCTTCAGCATTGATTGGCCATAAATAAACTTCTTTAAAACCATAATCTTTTGCCAGATAACTGAAAGCACCTTCACTGGTCACTAGCCAGCGTTGCTGTTCTGGAATTCGGGATAAACGCTCACGTAGCGGAGCATCCAGTGCGGCAATTTTTTCAGCATAGGCTTTAGCATTGCGATTATAAGTATCAGCATGAGCGGGATCGTGTTCAACCAGCGCCTTGCGAATATTTTCAATATAAATCAATGCGTTTGAGGGGGACATCCAGGCATGTGGGTTAGGAATACCTTTATACGGCCCTTCACGGATAGGGAGCGGAGTAATGCCGTCAGTCACTACAGCAGAGGGGACATCTTTAATATTTTCGAAGAAGCGCTCAAACCAACGTTCCAGATTCATGCCATTCCATAAAATCAGGTCCGCTGACTGTGCTTTGACGATGTCACGCGGGGTCGGTTGATAGTCATGGATTTCAGCACCGGGTTTGGTTATCGACTCGACCACGGCCGCATCACCGGCGACATTTTGCGCAATATCTTGAATAATCGTGAATGTTGTCACAATTTTGAATTTTTTATCCGGATCGTTGGGCTTATTTTCTGCCAACGCTGAGGTGCTGATCAGTGATGAAATTGCCACAGCTGTTAACAAGGCGATAGCCCGTAAAAAACCAGGTCTGAAGCCGTGAATAGAGTGCAGGTAGGGTATTTTTTGCTTAGTAAACATGGCGATGTTCCCTTTCTTTAAATGAAAATGATTATCAATATCATTAGCGATGAAGTCAAGCCCCGCCATACAATAAACTAAAACTTACCGATAGTTACCGAATATAGCCTGATCATTATGTTAATAATGGTCAAACTAGCGCAAAAAATCTATTTGGACGAAGTGACAACTTGTATATGCTACCAAACAGCTTACTAGCTCGGGGAATACTGTGAATTCAAAAGTCGGTTGCCTAATGGCAATTTTATTGCTGGCGGGGTGCGCCAAACAAACCCCGCCACCGCAAGCAAATAATGGGTGGCTGAAGAACGCGCCCCAAGGTGGTTTCCTTAATGCACAAAAAAGCAGCGTAGGTTCAAGTACAGTTGCATATAGCGATGTAATTAAACAAGCCGCCAGCCATTATGGTGTTGATGAAACTTTGATTAAAGCCATTATCCAAGTGGAGTCTGGTTATAATCCTAATGTGGTCAGTACTTCAAATGCTGTGGGTTTGATGCAAATTAAAGCCTCTACTGCGGGTCGTGATGCCTACCGGATGAAAGGGCGTAATGGTCAACCAAGCTCTGGCGAATTAAAAGATCCAGTGAAGAATATTGATATTGGGACGGCTTATATCAATATTTTGCAAAACCAGCAGTTAGCGGGGATCAGTGATCCGCAAACATTGCGTTATGCGACTATCGTCTCTTACGCCAATGGCGCGGGTGCTATGCTGCGGACGTTCTCATCTGATAAACGTCTGGCAGTGAATAAAATTAATAGTCTTAGCCCGAACGAATTTTATCAGCATATACAAAAGAAGCACCCGGCCGCACAAGCGCCACGTTATTTGTGGAAAGTCGATACCGCTTACCGGGCGATGTCAGAATAATATTAAAACGCTAACCGATGTCGTTTATGGATGCATCAGCGTAAACATCGGCTAGCGTTTCTTTCTTGGTCATTGTTAGGTTATGCAACCACAGTGTGGTAATTGGCAATAATATCCAGCACACCGTTGATAATAAACTGTACGCCCATACACACCAGTAAGAATCCCATCAGCCGTGAAATAGCTTCAATACCACCTTTCCCGACCCAACGCATAATGGCACCAGAACTGAGCAGTGAACCCCATAAAATCAGTGAAACACTGAGAAAAATCAGCACGGGTGCAACTGTCACAACCCATGGGCTGAACATGTCATGACCTTTTACCGAGGCTGCTGAGCTGATGATCATGGCGATAGTTCCTGGCCCGGCGGTACTGGGCATTGCCAATGGCACAAAGGCAATATTGATCGATTTTCGTTTCTTTAAATCCTGTGATTTTGCTTCTAACTGCGTATCTTCTGCGGATTGCTGTGGGAAAAGCATACGAAAACCAATGAATGCCACAATCAGTCCGCCCGCGATGCGCAATCCAGGAATCGAAATACCAAAGGTACTCATGACAACCTGACCTGCGTAGTAAGCAACAGTCATAATAAAGAAGACATAAATCGATGCCATCTTCGACTGTTGATTACGCTCTTCGCTGGTCATATTGCCGGATAAACCGAGTAATAGTGCCACTGTCGTCAATGGGTTTGCCAATGGCAGCAGGAGAACTAACCCCAGGCCAATGGCTTTAAATAACTCAAGAATACTGTGCATTCATCTTGCTCCGGACATAACTTCAAACCAACCCAATGAAAGTAAAACATATTAGGCAATTAGCTGCACATCAGGCAAATATGCCCGCATACGCAATGATTACTTACCTTGCCACTCTACGCGATACCAATGCTATTGCCCAACGTCATTGGCATCGACGCCCAGCAATGAGTGTAACGGAGATAACAAGCACCCGAAGATATGTGATGTAGATCAAATCTTTGGCTGGCAACAGTTGGCTCAATACCGCAGATCCAGAATATACTCACCATAGTTCAAGCTGCTGCCGGCAGATTTGTCATCCTAGTCACTTACTGATTGTTGACCTTAAAATAAGTAAGCTCCTGGGAGTTCGCTTAATTGCCGCCTTCCTGCAACTCGAATTATTTAAAGCATAATCATGTCAGCATCAATTTTTGCAAGGAATAAGGTTTTGTGTATTTGTGATATCAGTGTTGAAGATGAATATATTCGTCAGCCATTATCGGCTTCCGCTGCGTGGGTGTTAGATACACAAGCTGCACGTGATCGTGGTCGTTTGCGTTTTTTAAAACCTAAACGTGAAGCCCGTCCCCGTTGGCGCTTAGCACCGCTTAAAGATACTTACGAAATCCGCTTTTATCCTAACCGTTTGCCCGAGCTCTGGTTTTTCAGTGCGGAAAATGCGTCCAGGAAGCGGCTCTAATCACTTTTAACTGAGCCCATAGTCGGTTTTGTTTGACAAGATGCATAAAGTGAATTTATTTTCATTTATTGTGCATTTAAATTCATCTTGAGGTTTTATGTCAAGCGCATTATTACCGGTAGAAAAACAGTTTTATGCTTATAATCAGCATGATCTAGCCGCTTTCGTGGCAAATTTTAGTGACTCATTTGTTGCTTACAGAATGCCGTCTACCACACCATCGCTGGTGGGAAAACAGCAATTGACAGAGTTTTATCGGACACAACGTTTTAATATTCCTGCATTAAGAGCTGAATTAATTTCTCGTAGCGTATTGGGTAATAAAGTGTTCGATTTGGAAAAAATTTACGGATTAAGTGATGAGCCAATAGAGAGTATGGCTGTTTTTGAAGTAAAGGATGGTTTGATTGTGACAGCATGGTTTTACTTTAAATAACGTGCCTTTTTATTAACTTTCACCTTATCTCTCCGGAGGCTAGCATGGCATTTACTGATAATGAACGCAGCGCTTTGTTGGCCGTCAAGGGGGTTGGGCCGACTGTTATTACACGTCTGGAGCAGCTCGGTTTTACTTCTCTGACTCAACTTGGTCAGGCTGATATGAATGAGATTGTTAGCAGCGCGGCTGCCATGGTGGGATCGACGTGTTGGAAAAATAGCCCTCAAGCGCGCTCAGCAATTCAAGCCGCTATCGATCTGGCCAAAATGCACTCATCAGAGTGAGTGCATCTCAACCGTTATCCTCTTTTTACTCAATATCTCTCTCGACTCGCATAGCTTATTTCTTTTGGTACTCTGTAGCAGCAGGGTATGGCTTCAGTAAATCATCCAGTATCTGCATCCTTTCTTCTATCGGAATATACAACCAGCGAGTAAACCAAGGTGTTTTCTCTGTGTTCTGTTGATGTGTCCGGCGAAAGTAAAGTTCGAGGCCCGACAGAACGTCGTTAGTCTGTTTCATCGTATTTCTCCCTCTTATTGACCAGTGTGCAAATCATAGGCAATGAAATGCGGAAGAAAAAGGGATGGAATATATCTTATTGTTCAGTATTTAGGGAAACGCCGCCATTTTAAGCAATGAGGAGTATTGACGAGGAGAGGGGAAAGAAAGCATGTAATTCTTGGTCTGGGCCAAATAAAACGCCCCGATTGCGTAAACAATCGGGGCGGCGTTCCAGTAACCATTGCTACACGGAAACGGAAATTGATTATGGACATATCCTGTTGAAATAGCAATACACCCAGTGCTACTCAAAAGCAATAGATCATAATGTAAATCATTGTTGGTAAGGATAAACACCTTTATACAACTGACGCCTGTTGTATGTGTGATAAAATCAGTTCCCTTCGCCAAACGTAACATTTAAAAAAATTGTGTCGGCGATTCAATCGTTTGTCTTTAGCTATTAGCGGAAATACCAATTCTAAAACAGACACACTTTAACTCATCAGAACGCATTTTAGCGGTTGGGAGCATGCTATGGTCGGTCCATTTATTAACAGTGCGGGGATAATCCTTGGGGGTATCATAGGTGTCTTGCTTGCCCGTCATGTGCCCAAACGGCTCCAAGAGGGATTACCGGCAACATTCGCTCTGGCATCGATATCCATTGGTATTGTGATGGTGATAAAAGTGCACTTTATGCCTGCTGTCATTTTGGCACTGATTATTGGGACAGCAGTAGGGGAGCTACTATCGCTGGAACAAGGTGTGAAGTGGGGGGCCAATAAAACTCGTGCTTTGTTAGACCGCATCATTCCTTCACGCAGTACCTTACCGCCACAGGAGTTTGCACAAAGTTTTACCGCCATGATTGTCTTGTTTTGTGCCAGCGGATTAGGGGTTGTAGGTTCTCTAACTGAAGGTCTTACCGGTGATTTTCAGCTGCTATTCGTAAAAGCTCTGATGGACTTTTTCACCGCGCTGATATTTTCCATCTCACTAGGTATTGCATTGGTAGCCATTGCGATTCCTCAATTGCTCATTCAAATCGCATTGGTTTTTCTGGCAAAACTTATTATGCCGTACATGGATGACATCGCTTTTGCCGATTTTTCCGCCTGTGGTGGGATTATTATGATTGCAGTTGGATTGCGAATTGCTCAAATTAAAATATTTGCTGTGGTGAATTTTCTACCAGCATTATTGTTTGTCGTGCCAATTTCTTATTTATGGCGTCACTTCATGGGATAAGAATTTGAGGGCGTGAGCGGCTAAGATACTGAAACGGTAGGCTTCTTTGCAAATGCTTATCATAGAAGTAACCGTTTCAATGTGGTGTAATGATGTGTTTTTATTTGATTATTTTTTGCCTAGCCAATTTTCCGGCATAAAAATTTGCCTTTTATTACGCCATCAAAAAAACGACCTTTCGAAACGGCCGACATAAAATTCTGGTGAACACGCTCAGGGACGCCAAGATACTGATAAATCCCTTGTTCTCTGAACTGTATCTCCAGCATGCGATTTTCAGGATCATAACCAATCGACAAAATTCTGGAGGATGTAACAGGGTGTCGCTGCAATAGTAGACCCTCAGTTATATGGTGTTGATATTATGCTGATCGTAGAGCAGTTTAAGCATGATAACTTTGTCGGTGATCATTATCACTGTTTGGTTGCCGTATTAATAGATTATTCGCTAGGTTTTATTGCCATTGCATTAAGTGGTGATAATATGACTTCACTTTATGGCATGATCTGTGTCACAAAGTAAACTGTATACACAGTTGCGTACCTGACCTGCTCCCCGTTGATTAGTACACCCCGATATTAGTAATTAGTAATGTCTTCATAAGCCACATGAGGACATCCCCAGTGCAAACAGACGAATGATCTTGCGTTCGATCTCGTAGGACAGTGTGGTTTGATGCTTTTTCACTAACAGGGGTTCAAACGAGCCATTACGATCACGTGGCGTCGCCAGTTCGAAGTTGCCTGTAGCGGCTTTAATGGTCTTTTTACTGGAGCCGTTTTTACGGTTGGCTTCCATATCCTGAGCCAGATGAGAGTCAAGCTCAGCAGCCAGTGCTGCTTCGGTTAACTGTTTTATTAAAGATGTTAAAATACCATTTTTCCCCGTTAGTGCCTGACCAGACTGGAGTGCTTTAAGGGCTTTGTCAAAATCGAAGGGGTGGAACATGTGTCATTCCTTTTTGATTGCATATTACTGGAATGACACAGAATTTCTAACACTCTCTATTGACAACCTAATTTGCTATTTCAAATGCTAATTAGAAGTTATATTTAATACCTAATATCACAGCAGTGTCACTGTAGCCTTTACTACCAATTTGTTGAGCTACATTACCCCAAAGATTGACTTTCTTGTTAATCTGACCTTCAACACCTGCTTTTAGCTCACCGATATTTGCAGCCCCATCTTGCTTCACGGTAGCATTATCCATTGTGACACCAAAATCTTTAGTGTTGTGTATCCAATTAGCTTCAACAAAAGGCTGGAACACCCGATCTTTGCCTTTATCTTGGCTACTATAGCCGTTCATAAAGGCTTTCACTCCCAGACGTACCTGGATATTTCCATCTCCATCAACCGATATATTGGTACCGTTTGCTTCTTTATGGTCATCGGCTTTTACTCCCATCCAGGTTATCTGTGACTTAGGCTGGATAAAGTAGGTCGCATTCTTAGCAGCATTTTCGCCGACTTTAAATGTATAACCGCTTTCGACAGATGTTGTTATCCCTTTAGATTTGTATTCTTCAGCAGCTAGATCCTGACCTTCCACAGTATTGTTGAACCAATTGTATTGCACCCAACTGTCCACGTATAACCCAGCTTTATCTTCTTTATTAGCGTACCAGGTTCCATATACGCCCGCGCTATAACCATAAGTTGACCCTTTGGCATTGTAGCCTGATACGCGTGATACAGTGGTACTTTTGCTGTTACCATAACCAGCCATAACGCCAAGATGAAAACGGTCCATTTCATTATTGCTCCATTGAGCAATATCTCCACCTAATTGCATTACATAGCGGTTAGCTTGTGTATTCAGTTGACCTGAAGTATCACGAGAGCGGGTATGGCCACCTTCATTACGCAACCACATGCTGGTCACTTTGTGTTCGCCAGTCAACGCATCAATATATTGAGTTTCGCCTAAACGATCATGCAAGCGTGTTACAAACATATTGTTCGAGGCAGCTAAGTTGGCCATATAACTACCAGCCTCGGGGCGCACGGTCAATGGTGATGGGTTAACTGAGTCAACTCGCTCACCTGGGTCACCTGGGGCTGCCGGGTTAACTGGGGCTGCCGGGTCAACTGGGGCTGCCGGATCAACTGGGGCTGCCGGGTCAACTGGGGTCGCCGGGTCAACTGGGGTCGCCGGGTCAACTGGGGTCGCCGGGTCAACTGGGGTCGCCGGGTCAACTGGGGCTGCCGGGTCAACTGGGGCCGCCGGGTCAACTGGGGCCGCCGGGTCAACTGGTACCGCTGCGCTGCTCAGATACCAGTTGACGGCATTCGCACCGACACCACGCGCCAAACTGTAGTCATAAGCACCCGCGACAATACGTCCACGTTGCACGAAATCACCGTCTGACTGACCGTTCACTTGAATCAGCTCAATTCCATTAAGAGTTTTGTCTCCCTGACCGCCAGCATTGCTAACACTCACATTAGTGATACCAGAAGTATTCCCTTCAATGACTATTTTATCTGTGGAGGAAGTATCATCCCCTAACTGAGTATTGAAGTGCAAAGTGCCATTATTACCTACATAGTCACCATGTATGACAAGAACATCACCTGGAACAGGATTCATGAAATTAATTAAACCGGAGTTAGTAATACTTGCAACATCAGAATTACGTGTCAAATCCCAACGGCTGAGTCCATCAATCTCAATTTTCCCGCCGTTGGTCGCAGCGCCAGTCCACTGTGTGTTGTACATAGAAAGATCAGCAATACTGATTGTGTCAGCCAGAATGTCGCCTTGCATAGATAAATTACTGGTCTGTAAGGAAATATCGCTTTGATGCCCATTAACATCAGAAAGAGCGCTAATCAGCAAACCACTGTTGCGTACCTCGCTTCCATCCAGAGTTGCATTGATCGTTCCACCGCTAGCACTGAAGTTTGTCCCATGGTTACTCACTAACTGACCAGAGCGTTGGCTTAATATTACAGTTCCTAGGCTTGTTGCTACGACAGAATCAGCACCTAAACCATAAGCAACAATGGAAGTATCGCTTGCATTAATTTGTGTTTTTTCATCTGCAGCCCATAGACCATGCGCATACTCTCCCAGTGTATTAATCAAACTCCCGGCACCTAGACTTATTTGCCCGCCTAGGTTTGCAACAGCTCCGTAAGACCAATCACCTGAAGTTGACAATACAGCTCGTGTAACTTTGACTTTAGAATCACGTTGAGCATTAATGCCATAAGAAATATTTCCACCAGTATTGATATTGACATTTTCAATATCAATACTGGTTAGCTTTCCTGCACTCCATATGCCATCCGAAGTTTCACCAGTGGTATGTAGGTTTGAATTCCCAGTTAATATCACTTCGGCCACCTCCCCCGCAGCGGCCCCCATAGTATCAACATAAATACCATTGGCAGCCAAACCCTCGGTAGTCAAAGTGACAGCATCTCCAGTAATAAGACCACCACCACTGATAATATTAATGCCGTTTGAGGTATTACCACTAGTGTTGATCCGCGCGCCACTTCCAAGGTTGACCGCTCCTGCTAGAGTGGCTGATGCTGCATGGGCAGAGTTACCAAATGTATCAATCGTTAGATCACCCGCTGAATTAACGATGGAGTCGACCCCGCTTGCACTTACCCCATGCCCAGATACCCCCTGGGTATCAATAGCGGTATTATTTAGTTCCACAGTACCGCCATTTGTCGCATAAACAGCGAAACCTCTCTGGCTGACGGTGCTGACTTTACTGTTACTTAATTTTATACTGCCGCTGTTTTCAGCACTGATACCTCTAGAACCCCAAGTGTAAGCGGTAGTATATCCACCTTGCGTACTAATATTTGCATTATCAATTTGTACCAGACTATTCTGTCCAGTACTTAACACCGCTCGGGAACTATTATTCGTAGTGGTAATATCAGTATTATTGAGAGCAACTTGACCACCACTAAGCGCCCCAACACCCGTACCATTAATGCCATTAGTTAATATATCACCCTGCGTTAAATTTATTCCCCCATTATCTCGTGCATAGAGCGCATAAGTAGTGCGGCCATTAGTGGTGATAGATAGTGGCCCATTTGAGTTAATAGAAGCACCACTGTCACTGTATACGCCATAGCCTGTACCCTTAATTATTATAGCGCCGCCTTGTGCCAAATCAGCAGTGGCATTATTATTTAAGGAAATACCATGCGCGAGATTACCCGATGTAAATAATTCAACACTATTATTTACAATTAATTTACCAGCATTGGAAACACTAATAGCGTAGCCAGCACTCCCCGCCACTGACCCAGTGTCAATTACTATTGGATTATCTAGGATAACTGTGGTTCCGTTTAATACAATGGGCTGGGCATTTACACCACCAAATAATTGACCGAATATTAATGCAATTACACTCAGGCGCGGAGTAATAAAAATCATATTACTTTTTGTTTTCTTAACTCTATATAAATATAACATTTAAACCTTGAAATATATTAAGAAGCTTTACTGTTAAATAAAGCTTATCATTCAAATTAATTGCCTATAAAAGGCCCGCGGGTAAACAACTTATTAACATTATAATAAGTTTATAGTTTAATTTAAATAAGAAACAAGAAATTTAGTTGTAGGAAATTTCCTATATATAGAATGCAGGAATTCGATGTTTTTAAAAATATCAGGAAATATCGGGTCACGTATTTACTGTGTAGATCATGTTATTGCAAATAATGTTTATGTTCTAGAATGTACCGATTATCTTATCATGCATCTCCACTGATTTTGAGTACCCGAGAGTTTTTCTATTTAGACGTCTTAATCGGTTGCGAAGGTTCAGGTTTTTACGTTCAATCCGTTGTGTGTAAAGCTTACCAGTGATGTGCTTTTACTCGGTAACACATCATAAGGACTGAAGTTATCCACGCTGCGGAAAACCCGCGGTCGTGGCCGCTAATCTGTTGAACCGGCAGTTTAATCCAGAGACATTGAATACCTGATGGTCAGGTGATATTACCTATCTGCGTACCACTCAGGGTTGGTTATATCTGGCTATCGTGATGGACTTATCAAGAAAAATAGTGAGTTAGGCTTTCTCAGACAACCGGACAGCGACTTGACTGTCCGGGCCTTAAGGCTGGCAGTCAATAAACGACGACCCACAGGGTCAGTGGTGTTCCATAGCGATCAAGGGGAGCAATATACCAGAACTCAGTTCCAGTCCTGCCAGCAGGAACTGGATGTTACAGGTAGAATGAGCCGAAAAGGTAACTGCTTGGATAATGCTGTTACAGAAAGGTTTTCCGCAGCCTGAAAGCTGAGAGGGTTAACTATCGTCGTTATGAAACCCGAAGTCAGGGTATCGCTGATGTTATCGATTATATCGACAGTTTTTATCATCTTAAAGGCGGCATTATCGGCTGGGAAATATATCGCCGGATGAATATGAGCGCCGACTACAGCAATGTGCCTAAATCCGTGTCCGGTTTTAGTTGACCGCTATAATATTGAGGATACTGAGGTTGCAGTCGAGGGCGTTGTAACCTGGTCGATTAACGATACTAGGACAGATGTGTTTGACGATAGACCGTGTATGTAACGGAAGGGCAGGGATGCTTAATAAAGAAAACATTCTAAGTAGATAAACCAATAATGAGAATGTTAGTATGACTTGTCCGTTATAGCGTCACACTATATGTGCAAAACGAGTTGTGTACATATGAGTGTACATATGAGTGTACATATCAGGCAAAGTAAAGCCGGATAGCGTTTATAACATATTGATTTTAAATAGTATTAGAATTTTGCATGTGATCTGTCGTGTGGGTCACCACTGTAGATAAGGAATTAGAATGCCTGTTATTACCCTTCCTGACGGCAGTCAGCGTCAATATGATCACGCCGTTTCTGTCCTTGATGTTGCCTTAGATATCGGCCCCGGTTTGGCAAAAGCCTGTATTGCTGGCCGCGTCAATGGTGAACTAGTGGATGCCGGTGACCTGATCGAATCTGATGCACAACTGGCCATTATCACCACCAAAGATGCTGAAGGCTTGGAAATTCTTCGCCATTCATGTGCGCACTTACTGGGGCACGCTATTAAGCAACTTTGGCCAGATACCAAGATGGCTATCGGCCCAGTTATCGACAACGGTTTCTATTACGATGTTGATATCGACCGTACTCTGACGCAGGAAGATCTTGAGCTGCTGGAAAAGCGGATGCATGAACTTGCCGATAAAGATTACGACGTGATCAAGAAAAAGGTCAGTTGGCAAGAAGCCCGTGATACTTTTGCTGCTCGTGGTGAAGATTATAAAGTGGCTATTCTTGACGAGAATATCAGCCGCGATGATCGCCCTGGTTTATATCACCATGAAGAATACGTTGATATGTGCCGTGGCCCACACGTTCCCAATATGCGTTTCTGCCATCATTTTAAATTGCAGAAAGCCTCTGGGGCCTATTGGCGTGGCGACAGCAAAAATAAAATGCTGCAACGTATTTACGGCACGGCTTGGGGTGATAAAAAGCAACTGAATGCTTATCTGCAACGTCTGGAAGAGGCCGCCAAACGCGACCATCGTAAGATTGGTAAGCAATTGGACCTTTACCACATGCAGGAAGAAGCACCCGGTATGGTGTTCTGGCACAATGATGGCTGGACAATCTTCCGTGAGCTGGAAACTTTTGTGCGCATGAAGCTCAAAGAGTACCAGTACCAGGAAGTGAAAGGGCCATTTATGATGGACCGTGTTCTGTGGGAAAAAACAGGGCATTGGGAGAACTATGCTGAGCATATGTTCACCACGTCGTCAGAAAACCGCGAGTACTGCATCAAGCCAATGAACTGCCCAGGGCATGTGCAGATCTTCAACCAAGGGTTGAAGTCATACCGTGACCTGCCACTGCGTATGGCTGAGTTCGGTAGCTGCCATCGTAATGAACCATCAGGCGCATTGCACGGCTTAATGCGTGTGCGTGGCTTTACTCAGGACGACGCCCACATCTTCTGTACTGAAGAGCAGGTTCGCGATGAAGTGAACAGCTGTATCAAGATGGTGTACGACATGTACAGCACCTTTGGCTTCGAAAAGATTGTGGTCAAGCTATCTACGCGCCCTGAAAAACGTATCGGTAGCGATGACTTATGGACTCGTGCTGAAGACGATTTAGCCGCTGCGCTGACCGAAAACGGTATTCCGTTTGATTATCAGCCGGGTGAAGGTGCCTTCTACGGTCCGAAAATTGAATTTACCTTGCATGATTGTTTGGATCGTGCGTGGCAGTGTGGTACCGTACAGCTCGATTTCTCATTACCGGGCCGCTTAAGTGCGTCTTACATCGGCGAAAATAACGATCGCCAGGTGCCAGTAATGATTCACCGTGCTATTTTGGGGTCAATGGAGCGCTTCATCGGTATTCTTACCGAAGAATATGCAGGCTTCTTCCCAACTTGGTTAGCACCGGTACAAGTCGTGGTGATGAATATCACCGATAGTCAGTCTGATTATGTCCAACAAGTGACCAAAAAACTGCAAGATGCAGGGATTCGGGCAAAAGCGGACTTGAGAAATGAGAAGATTGGCTTTAAAATTCGTGAACATACGTTGCGTCGGGTTCCATATATGTTGGTCTGTGGCGATAAAGAGGTCGAATCAGGCAAAATTGCCGTTCGTACCCGCCGTGGTAAAGACTTAGGAAGCTTAGACGTCAACGTGGTCGTAGACCAGCTGCTAGCAGAAATTCGCAGCCGTAGTCTTCATCAACTGGAGGAATAAAGTATTAAAGGCGGAAAACGAGTTCAACCGGCGCGTCCTAATCGCATCAACAAAGAGATTCGCGCCACAGAAGTTCGCTTAACAGGCGTCGATGGTGAGCAGATTGGCATTGTCAGTCTGAATGAAGCTCTTGAAAAAGCCGAGGAAGCCGGTGTTGATTTAGTAGAAATCAGTCCGAATGCCGAGCCGCCGGTTTGCCGTATCATGGATTACGGCAAATTCCTCTATGAGAAGAGCAAGTCGACAAAAGAACAGAAGAAGAAGCAAAAAGTCATTCAGGTCAAGGAAATTAAATTCCGTCCTGGTACCGATGATGGCGACTATCAGGTCAAACTACGCAACCTGATTCGCTTTCTGGAAGATGGCGATAAAGCCAAAATCACTCTGCGATTCCGTGGACGTGAGATGGCGCACCAACAGATCGGCATGGAAGTCCTTAACCGTGTCAAAAAAGATCTGACTGAAGATTCTGATTTGGCCGTCGTGGAGTCCTTCCCGACTCGTATCGAAGGTCGTCAGATGATCATGGTGCTCGCACCTAAGAAGAGACAGTAAGGCACTCAAGTAACAGGCTTCTCTATGCTTGCATAGCAAGAGGTCTGTTCGCCTAGCTAGCTCGTTGTAATTAACAATGCGAAGTGGATATATTCAATGCCAAAAATTAAGACAGTACGCGGCGCCGCTAAGCGCTTCAAAAAAACCGGTGCCGGTGGTTTTAAGCGTAAGCATGCCAACCTGCGTCATATTTTGACCAAAAAAGCTACTAAGCGTAAACGTCATTTACGTCCAAAAGGCATGGTATCTAAGAACGATCTAGGTTTGGTCGTAGCATGTCTGCCATACGCATAAGTAATTTTGGTTTGAATTAAGACGATAGGAGAAGTAAATGGCTCGCGTAAAACGTGGTGTGGTAGCTCGTGCACGTCACAAAAAAATCTTAAAGCAGGCGAAAGGTTACTACGGTGCCCGTTCGCGCGTTTATCGTGTTGCTTTCCAGGCAGTAATCAAGGCAGGCCAATACGCCTACCGTGACCGCCGTCAACGGAAGCGTCAATTCCGTCAATTGTGGATTGCACGTATCAACGCAGCTGCACGTCAGAATGGTCTGTCTTACAGCCGTTTCATCAATGGTCTGAAAAAGGCTTCTGTTGAAATCGACCGTAAGATCCTGGCTGACATCGCAGTATTCGATAAAGTGGCATTCTCTGCACTGGTCGAAAAAGCGAAAGTAGCTCTGGCGTAAGTCAGAATTGAAGAGGGAGCTGGTCTCCCTCTTTTAATCTTTAGCTTATTAGTAAGAAGGTCATCGTTATGATGCATGCTGTTACTTTTCGCTTCTTTTTTTACTTTAGCGCCTGATTTCAGGAGGCTTGCGCGTAAGAATAGAAACGAAAAATAGCGCCGAAGCCTCCCATCGTGGAGGCTTTTTTGTTTTTTTACTCTACAGCACTTATGGTGACGTGAGTAAAGGTGTCACTGATGGGATACCTTACTGATTTTGTGTGAAAATTTATTTTAATTATCGGATTTTAACTCATTACCTATAGCCAAGGTTATTGGCGTTGCTGGTAGGCAGCAAGCGAGTGAATCCCGATGAGCTTACACAAGTAAGTGATTCGGGTGAGTGAGCGTAGCTAACACCCCAGCAGCTTCAAGAACAAAGGATATAACTACAAGCGGGCCATACGGCCAGAGGAAGAGAAAACAATGCCACATCTCGCAGAGCTGGTTGCCAAAGCTAAAGCAGCCGTAGAAGATGCCCAGGATGTTGCCGCGTTGGATTTGGTGCGCGTCGAATATTTAGGCAAGAAAGGCCATTTGACCCTTCAAATGACATCGCTGCGCGAGCTACCAGCTGAAGAACGTCCAGCAGCAGGTGCCGTCATTAATCAGGCTAAACAAGAAGTACAAGAAGCGCTTAATGCTCGCAAGGAGAAGCTGGAATCAGCGGTTCTGAATGCCCGATTGGCGGCCGAAACCATTGATGTCTCCTTACCGGGGCGTCGTATGGAAAATGGTGGGTTGCATCCGGTGACTCGTACTATTGATCGTATTGAAACTTTCTTTGGTGAGTTGGGTTTTTCTGTAGAGTCTGGCCCAGAAATCGAAGATGACTATCATAACTTCGATGCATTGAATATTCCGGCTCATCACCCAGCTCGTGCTGATCATGATACGTTTTGGTTCGATGCCACTCGATTGCTGCGCACGCAGACGTCAGGTGTGCAGATTCGTACCATGCAAGGCCAGCAACCCCCGATTCGGATTATCGTGCCTGGTCGTGTTTATCGTAATGATTACGACCAAACACACACGCCGATGTTCCATCAAATGGAAGGGTTGATTGTTGACCGTGATATCAGCTTCACCAATCTGAAAGGCACTCTGCACGATTTCCTGCGTAATTTCTTCGAAGAAGATTTGCAAATTCGCTTCCGTCCCTCTTATTTCCCGTTTACTGAACCTTCTGCTGAGGTCGATGTTATGGGGAAAAATGGTAAATGGCTCGAAGTATTGGGCTGCGGCATGGTGCATCCCAATGTATTACGAAACGTAGGTATTGATCCTGAAATTTATTCGGGCTTTGCATTTGGCATGGGAATGGAGCGCTTAACGATGCTGCGTTACGGTGTCACCGATTTGCGGGCATTCTTCGAAAATGATCTACGTTTCCTCAAACAGTTTAAGTAAGGCGGGAATATCTCATGAAATTCAGTGAACTTTGGTTACGCGAATGGGTAAACTCAGCCATTAGCAGTGATGATTTAGCCCATCAAATTACCATGGCAGGTTTGGAAGTTGATGGCGTAGATGCGGTAGCAGGCGAATTCAATGGTGTTGTTATCGGCCACGTTGTGGAATGCGGTCAGCATCCAAATGCAGATAAATTACGTGTAACCAAAATTGATGTTGGCGGTGAGCGCTTGTTGGACATCGTTTGTGGTGCACCTAACTGCCGGCAGGGTTTGAAAGTTGCGGTTGCAACGGTCGGTGCTGTACTGCCGGGTGATTTTAAGATTAAAGCGGCTAAATTACGCGGTGAGCCATCTGAAGGTATGTTGTGCTCTTTCTCTGAACTGGCTATTTCAGAAGATCATGACGGTATTATTGAGCTACCTGCTGATGCACCGATTGGCGTTGACCTGCGTGAATATCTGAAACTTGATGATAAAACTATCGAAATCAGTGTCACACCTAACCGTGCAGATTGCCTGGGTATTATCGGTGTAGCACGTGATGTGGCGGTGTTGAATCAATTGTCACTCACTGAGCCAGATATCAGCCCGGTTGCGCCGTCTATTAATGACAGCTTCCCGATCCGCGTTGATGCCCCACAAGCTTGCCCACGCTATTTGGGCCGCGTGGTGAAAGGCATAAATATTAAGGCCGCCACCCCATTGTGGATGCGCGAGAAATTACGCCGCTGCGGTATTCGTTCAATTGATCCTGTTGTCGATATTACTAACTTTGTCTTGTTAGAGTTAGGCCAACCGATGCATGCGTTTGACTTAGACCGTATCGACGCTGAGATTATTGTTCGCCTGGCGGCTGAAGGTGAAGAATTAACCTTATTAGATGGCACCGCAGTCAAACTGAATGCAGACACTCTGGTTATTGCTGATCAACAGAAGCCGTTGGCGATGGCGGGCATTTTTGGCGGAGAGCATTCAGGGGTTAATGAAGAAACGCGCAACGTGCTGTTGGAATCTGCTTTCTTCAACCCACTTTCAATTACGGGTCGCGCGCGTCGTCATGGTTTACACACAGATGCTTCTCATCGTTATGAGCGTGGTGTGGATCCGGCGCTGCAACATAAAGCGATTGAACGAGCTACACGGCTGCTGATTGATATCTGCGGTGGTGAAGCAGGCCCGGTGATTGATGTGACTGCTCCGGCAGAATTACCCAAACGCGCCACTATCACCTTGCGCCGCGAGAAACTGGATCGCCTGATTGGTCACCATGTGCCTTCTGAACAGGTCAGCGATATTCTGCGCCGTCTCGGCTGTCAGGTGACTGAAGTAGGTTCTGACTGGCAGGCAGTCGCACCAAGCTGGCGTTTCGATATGGAAATCGAAGAAGATTTAGTGGAAGAAGTTGCGCGTATCTACGGGTATAACAATATTCCAGACGTGCCTATTAAGGCTGATTTGGTGATGACGAAACACCGCGAAGCCAACTTGTCACTGAAGCGAGTTAAGACCGCTTTAGTCGATCGCGGCTATCAAGAAGCAATTACTTACAGTTTTGTTGACCCCAAAATACAGGCATTGCTGCACCCACAGCAAGATGCACTCATCTTACCCAGCCCAATATCCATTGAGATGTCTGCAATGCGGTTGTCATTGTTGACAGGTTTACTGTCAGCGGTGGTATATAACCAGAATCGCCAGCAATCTCGTTTGCGTTTATTTGAAAGCGGTTTGCGCTTTGTGCCTGATAGTAAAGCAGATCTTGGTGTTCGGCAGGAGGTAATGCTGGCTGCTGTCATTACCGGTCACCGTTATGATGAACACTGGGATTTGGCACGTCAGCCAATCGACTTCTATGATTTGAAGGGCGATTTGGAAGCAATTCTGGAACTTACTGGCAAATTATCGGATGTTCAGTTCCGTGCCGAAACGCATTCTGCACTGCATCCAGGGCAGAGCGCTGCAATTTATTTATCAGGGGAACACATTGGTTTCATTGGTGTAGTTCATCCTGAACTGGAACGTAAGCTGGATTTAAATGGCCGCACTGTGGTGTTTGAAGTGCAGTGGAACAAGCTTGCAGACCGCGCTGTGCCTCACGCCAGCGAGATTTCGCGCTTCCCAGCAAACCGTCGTGATATCGCTGTTGTCGTGGCTGAAAACGTTCCCGCAGAAGATATTTTGGCGGAGTGTAAGAAAGTTGGCGCAAATCAGGTAGTTGGCGTAAACTTGTTTGATGTGTACCGTGGCAAGGGCGTAGCAGAAGGTTATAAGAGTCTGGCTATTAGTCTGGTGTTGCAGGATACCGCCCGTACACTGGAAGAAGAGGAGATCGCCGCTACTGTCGCAAGATGTGTAGAGGCGTTAAAACAGCGATTCCAAGCATCCTTGAGGGATTGAACCTATGGCGCTTACTAAAGCTGAAATGTCAGAACATCTGTTTGAGAAGCTAGGGCTTAGCAAACGTGATGCAAAAGATCTAGTTGAGTTATTCTTTGAAGAAGTACGTCGTGCTCTTGAGAATGGCGAACAGGTCAAACTGTCTGGCTTTGGCAATTTTGATCTGCGAGACAAGAACCAACGTCCGGGCCGTAATCCGAAGACGGGTGAGGATATCCCTATTACGGCGCGCCGTGTGGTGACTTTCCGTCCAGGGCAAAAGTTAAAAAGCCGGGTAGAGAGTGCCACTCCGAAAGAGTGAATTTTTTTCCCGAAACAAAAGGCCGCGCAAGCGGCCTTTTTCTTATCAGTAAATTATTGAAATTCATTAACTTTTTAAAAATAGCCACATCCTAATCGCAAATTAGGGCTATCTTCCCTAATGCGAGTGTCTGCTTTAATTGAGGTAGAAGCTCAAAAACCAATAAAGTTGATTTGAAATGACATTGGATGAACGACAGCAACATTCTGACACTGCAAAACCCCAGCCTTTATAGCCCCTTAAACTCAGGCGACACAGTGATCAGGTCTAGCAACCTGGTACAGACTCAAAAATTACAGGTATAATCCCACAAATTATTCAACTGGTTTAGAAGCGAAGATGACAAAACTAACCTTACAAGAACAGATGTTAAAGGCTGGATTAGTAACCAGCAAAAAAATGGCTAAAGTCCAAAGGACGGCTAAAAAATCACGAGTTCAAGCGCGTGAGGCAAGAGAGATTGTGGAAGAAAATAAGAAAGCACAACTGGAGCGCGATAAACAGCTAAGCGAACAACAAAAACAAGCTGCTTTATCTAAAGAATATAAAGCTCAAGTGAAGCAGTTGATTGAAATGAACAAAATCAGTCTTTCAAAAGGCAATATTGGTTTTAACTTCACAGATAATAATTTAATTAAAAAAATAGTTGTGGATAAGCTTACTCAAACTCAGTTGATTAGTGGCCGTCTCGCCATTGCTCGTTTGGTTGTTGATAACAGTGGAGAGAGTGAATACGCTATTATCCCTGCGAGCGTAGCCGATAAAATTGCGCAGCGAGATGCGAGCAGTATTGTATTAAATAGTGCGCTGAGTCAGGAAGAGCAAGATGGAGAAGATCCGTATGCTGACTTTAAAGTACCAGATGATTTGATGTGGTAATTAACGTTTTTGCAGATGCTTATTAATGAAAAGTCTCCCAAGGCTTTTCATTAATATTTTATATTCAGTCAGTTCATGGCACACACAGGATTATTCTGGATAGTTGCCAACACCGTTGCTACCAGCCCGACTGAATTACATCTTTTGGCTTAGATTTACAATGTGTAAATAGCAAAATAGCCACTATTTAAACTGGTGATTGAAAATATTTACAATGATGATTAAATATCAAACCAGTAACTATAAACGGCATGTTAAATGATGCCGAGAATAGTAGTAGATTAAAATAGATAATCTGAAATGAGTGTATGGATTCCGTTAGCAATATGCAATGAAATTGAAAATGGGAAGTTATCCGATAGATAGACATTATTTTCACTGATATAAAATTATCAATGTTAAATAATACATTCGGATTAATATGAAAAGATATCTGCTGTTACTAGGCATCCTATCATTAATGCCATTGATCGCGCAGGCTGATGTGTCGCTGGACATCAATATACCCGGAGTCAGCTTACATTTAGGTGACCAAGATAACCGAGGCTATTACTGGGATGGTTATGATTGGCGTCCACCACAATGGTGGCACGAGCACCGTGATGGACATATCGGTGACCGTAGTGAACGCGGTTATTATTGGGATGGTGGGCGTTGGCAGCGCCCCTCTGAACATGATGGTCATAATCCATTCCGTGGGCCGGAACCTAGTGAAAGGAACAGTGGGCGTGATTCTCGTGGTAATCAATCACAGCACAATGAAAATAATGGGCCTGGTCAACTGGGTAATAATCATAGTGTGGGCAACCCCGGCAAACCGGGAGAGTCAAATAGCCCAGGGAGTCAGAATAATAATGGTCGTCATGGCGGTCAGCAGGTCAAGCCCCCGCAAAGTAATGGTTATCGCGGATAATAAATAACAGATAGCGCTCACGTTGCCTCTGATATTAGGGGCAACGCTGGCGTTTTCTCTCAATAAAAAATCAACTTCTTCATGCAAAACTTCCTCTTATCCCCTGAACCTCTTACTATCATTACTTAGCAATCAATAATAGCCCCTGATACTTATCAGATATCTTCAGGTAGATCCTGAGGCAATGGCCGAGGATGTCATGCAGACCAGTCAGTTATTTACCGCACTTCAACAACGACAACAACAACGTGATCACCTTTATCTCAACGTGCTGGTTGTCATAGTGTTTTTGGCGTTTTTCATTAGTTTATGTGTCGGTGATATTTGGATTTGGCCCACTCAGTGGTTCAGCGAAACCGGGCAATTATTCGTCTGGCAGTTACGTTTGCCTCGAGCATTGGCAGTGATGATGGTAGGGGCGAGTCTTGCCGTATCTGGCGCCGTCATGCAGGCATTGTTTGAGAATCCATTAGCAGAACCGGGCTTATTAGGGGTGGCAAACGGCGCTGGTGTTGCGCTGGTAATGGCTGTTTTATTGGGGCACGGGTTGCTGCCTATCTGGTTTTTAAGTGCTTGTGCTATTGCGGGAGCCTTATTGATGACGGTGCTTCTGCTGGCTTTTGCCCGCCGACGCTTATTAACCAATGCTCGATTGTTGTTGGTTGGGGTTGCTTTGGGAATTGTTTGTAGCGCCATTATGACGTGGGCAGTTTATTTCAGCACCAGCTTGGATTTACGCCAATTAATGTATTGGATGATGGGCGGATTTAGCGGTATTGACTGGCGGCAACAAGGGCTAGTGCTCGCATTGCTACCTGTTGTTATTTGGCTCTGTTGCCAAGGTCATGTACTTAATTTTATGTCTCTCGGTGAACAACAAGCCCGACAATTGGGGGTTTCTCTCCATCTATGGCGGAACTTATTGGTTCTCGCGATTGGTCTACTGGTGGGTATTAGTGTTGCCCTGGCGGGAGTGATCAGCTTTATTGGCCTGGTCATTCCACATATCTTACGGCTGACGGGGTTAACGGATCAGCGCCGGTTATTGGCTGGATGTGCCTTGGCGGGGGGCGGAATATTGTTATTAGCCGATGTCGTGGCGCGAATCGCCTTATTCTCGGCAGAATTGCCGATTGGTGTGGTAACGGCAACCTTAGGCGCGCCATTATTTATCTGGTTGCTGACACGAGTGAACCGTGTAAAGTGATCAGCCTTACATGGGCTTATGTTCCGGTAGGTTTATCATCGCTGAATAAGGATTCCTCCTGATGAATGATTCAATTTATTCCATCCCAGTAAAAACAATTGAAAACCAATCAGTTAAGCTGGAAAAGTATAAAGGTTCGGTTTTGCTGGTGGTCAATGTCGCTTCCCAATGCGGTTTAACCAAGCAGTATGAAGGTTTGGAAAATCTGTACAAAACTTATCAGCAGCAGGGTTTTGAGGTATTAGGATTTCCTAGTAATGAGTTTGCGGGGCAAGAGCCGGGCAGCAACGAGGAAATTCAGGCATTCTGCCGCGGTACTTTTGGTGTTGATTTCCCGATGTTTAGCAAAATTGAAGTCAATGGCTCACAACGCCATCCTTTATACCAGCAATTGATCGCAGCTAAACCTGTTGCTGTAAAACCTGAAGGCAGTGAATTCTATCAGCGCTTAGCGAGTAAAGGGCGTGAACCAAAGCAGGTTGGCGATATTTTATGGAATTTTGAAAAATTCCTGATTAGCCGAGAGGGTGTGGTTCTTGAGCGTTTTGCTCCCGATATGACACCAGAAGACCCGATTTTGATCAATGCTATTACTCGGGCCTTAGCGGCTCACTAATTTACGGATGAAAAAGTTATTTTTATGTTATTGCAACTCAGTAATGTCAGTGTAGATACCCGTCTTGCTCCTTTTTCTACGCAAGTCGCTGCTGGGTTGCAAATTCATGTGATAGGCCCGAATGGGGCAGGGAAAAGTACGTTACTCACTGCTTTAGCGGGATTATTGCCCTCGGAAGGGGATATTACCCTCGCGGGGAAATCATTATCCCGTTATTTAGGGCATGACTTGGCTCGTTTTCGGGCTTATTTATCTCAACAACAATCGGCTCTGACAATGATGCCGGTTTTTCAATACCTTTCTCTTTATCAACCGGCAGGTGTTCCTCAGGATGCCATTGCGGCTACTATTGGTTATCTCTGTGAGAAATTACGATTAACCGACAAGTTATCTCGCATGTTGTCACAACTTTCTGGCGGAGAGTGGCAGCGGGTTCGTTTAGCGGCGGTTTTTTTGCAAGCTTGGCCAGATATTAATCCTGATAGTAAATTGCTGTTACTTGATGAGCCGTACACCGGTCTTGATGTCGCGCAAAAAGTGGCATTGGATAGTTTGCTACGCGAGTTCTGTTCTGCTGGCCGCAGCGCAATAATCAGCGCCCATGATCTTAATCACACCTTACAACAGGCTGACCAGGTTTGGTTAATGGCACGTGGTCATGTGCTGGCCCAAGGTGGGACTCATCAGGTGATGGAAACTCATATTCTCTCTGAAGTATTTGAGGTCGATTTCCAAATACACAGTTTTAATCAACAGAGTTGGATCATTACCAAAAGTTTTCAATCGTAAAATTTGTTGATTATTATTAGATTATATCCGCCAACAACCGGCCGGTATCTGTCGTTTCGATTTCGATACTTCCTTTCTGATAAAGATAATTAATCGTGGTCTCAACCGCGTCAGGATATCTTTTTCATTAGATTGATTTTTCTGAAAAAATGAATAATTCAACTTAAAATAATCACGTCAAATACTACCGCAAAAAAATCCTATCTTAAGGTTTATTTAAGGTTAATAAACTAAACTTCATGTTCAGCCAAGCATGTATCTATCTGAGTAGTGTTTAGTTTCCGTTAACTTATAGGGGCATATAGTTCCCCAAAGTGCCAAGTATCCTAGGGATTTCTCAATGCAGAATTTTTTGCCTTTTTCTCGTCCGGCGATTGGTTCGGACGAAATTAATGCGGTAGTAAAAGTGCTAGGCTCCGGTTGGATAACCACAGGCCCTCAGAACCAACAGTTGGAAACTGATTTTTGTAGCGCATTGGGTTGCAAACATGCAGTTGCTGTCTGTTCTGCTACGGCAGGTATGCATATTACGCTAATGGCGCTAGGGATTGGCCCTGGTGATGAGGTCATTACGCCATCTCAGACGTGGGTCTCAACCCTTAATATGATTGTGCTGCTGGGCGCTGAACCGGTAATGGTTGATATCGACCGCGACACCTTAATGGTGAATGCTGCGGATATTGAAGCCGCGATCACACCGAAAACCAAAGCCATTATTCCCGTTCATTATGCAGGGGCACCTTGTGATCTTGATGCTTTGCGTCTGATAGCCCAGCAATACGGAATCCCATTAATTGAAGATGCGGCTCATGCTGTTGGTACGCGTTATAAAGATCAATGGGTTGGTGAGAAAGGTACCGCTATCTTTTCTTTCCACGCTATCAAAAATATCACTTGTGCTGAGGGTGGTTTAATTGCCACTGACGATGATGAATTGGCAGCCAGAGTGCGCCGACTCAAGTTTCATGGCTTAGGAGTTGATGCCTTTGACCGCCAAATCCAAGGCCGCAGTCCGCAGGCTGAGGTTGTTGAGCCGGGATATAAATACAACTTATCGGATATTCACGCCGCTATTGCAGTGGTTCAACTTGGGCGTTTACCTGAAATCAACGCCCGCCGGCAAGAGCTAGTCGCTCGTTATCATGCGGCATTAGCTAATTCTCCTTTGCAACCTTTAGCTGTTCCGCATTATGCCCATCAACATGCCTGGCATCTTTTTATGGTGCGAGTTGATGAGGAACGTTGTGGCATTGACCGGGATTTACTGATGGCGCGTCTGAAAGATGCAGGGATAGGCACAGGGTTGCATTTTCGTGCGGCGCATACCCAGAAATATTATCGCGAGCGTTATCCGCGCCTTAACTTACCAAATACTGAGTGGAATTCTGCCAGATTATGCACATTGCCCCTTTTCCCCGACATGCTAGACAGCGATGTTGATCGGGTGGTTGATGCATTGGCAACAATTATAGGGCCGCACCGTGTCTGAATGTAAAGAAATCAAGAAAGTCTCAATCGTTATCCCTGTTTATAACGAGCAAGAGAGTCTACCAGCATTAATAGAAAGGACGTTGGCTGCCTGTAAGTTACTAACGCAACCCTATGAAATTATTCTGGTTGATGATGGCAGTAGTGACAATTCCGCCGAGCTTTTGACGGCAGCGGCGAATGAGCCAGAGAGCCATATCATTGCCGTTTTACTCAATCGTAATTATGGACAACATTCCGCCATTATGGCGGGGTTCAATCAGGTCAGCGGCGACTTGGTCATTACACTTGATGCTGACTTGCAAAATCCGCCGGAAGAGATCCCTCGGCTGGTGAGTGTCGCTGAAGAGGGTTATGACGTCGTGGGCACTGTGCGTGCGAACCGTCAGGATTCTTTGTTTCGCAAGACGGCTTCCCGCATGATTAATATGATGATTCAACGCGCCACGGGGAAATCCATGGGTGATTATGGCTGCATGTTACGTGCTTATCGCCGTCATATCATTGAAGCAATGTTACACTGTCACGAACGCAGTACCTTCATTCCTATTCTGGCAAACACATTTGCCCGCCGCACGACTGAGATTACTGTGCATCATGCAGAACGTGAGTTTGGCGATTCTAAATATAGCCTGATGAAACTCATTAATCTGATGTATGACTTGATTACTTGCCTGACAACAACGCCATTACGCTTATTAAGTCTGGTAGGCAGTGTTATTGCACTTTCTGGTTTCACTCTCGCCGTGTTGTTAGTGGTTTTACGTTTGGTATTTGGCCCTGAATGGGCAGGCGGCGGCGTATTTACGCTGTTTGCCGTGTTGTTTATGTTCATTGGTGCCCAATTTGTTGGTATGGGATTACTCGGTGAATATATCGGTCGTATTTATAACGATGTGCGTGCGCGCCCGCGTTATTTCATACAGAAAGTGGTCAGCGCTGAGCAGACCGAAAATAATCAGGAAGTAGAAAAATGAAAGCGATTGTCTTTGCCTATCATGATATTGGCTGTGTCGGCCTGAAAGCCCTTGTTGAAGCCGGTTACGATATTCAGGCGGTCTTTACCCATACTGACTCTCCTGGCGAGAATCGCTTTTTCTCTTCTGTCGCCAAAGTGGCCGCAGATCTAGAGCTACCGGTATTTGCACCAGAAGATGTTAACCATCCGCTGTGGGTTGAACGTATTAAGCAATTACAGCCTGATATCATTTTCTCTTTCTACTACCGCAATATGCTCAGTGATGACATTTTGTCATCGGCACCCCGTGGTGGTTTTAATTTACATGGCTCTTTATTACCGAAATACCGTGGGCGAGCGCCGATTAACTGGGTGTTGGTCAATGGTGAGACAGAAACCGGTGTGACTTTACACCAGATGGTGAATAAAGCCGATGCAGGCCCGATTGTCGGTCAGCATAAAGTCATCATTAGTGAGACAGATACTGCCTTAACGCTACATGCAAAAATACGTGATGCCGCCCAAGAATTGCTGCATGACCTATTGCCTAAAATGAAAAGTGCGTCATTACCTCTGGTACCCCAAAAAGAAGCCGGAGCCAGCTATTTTGGCCGCCGTACGGCAGATGATGGCGAAATTTATTGGCAAAAATCAGCATCAGAAATCAATAATCTGGTGCGCGCAGTGACCGAACCTTACCCCGGTGCGTTCAGTTATCTTGGGCAACGCAAATTGATCGTCTGGCGCGCACGTCCACTCAATATTGTTCATGGCAAGCAAGCTGGTACCGTGCTGTCAACCTCTCCATTAGTTGTCGCTTGTGGTGAAGGCGCGCTGGAAATTATGACGGGTCAGGGGGAGGACGGGTTATATGTTCAGGGGCACCGTTTGGCCCAAGAGATGGGGATTGTCACTGACGTCCGTCTCGGTAACAAGCCAAGTAAAATCCTGAAAAGACGTACCCGCGTATTGATATTGGGCGTCAATGGCTTCATTGGTAACCATCTAACTGAGCGTTTGTTGCGTGATGACCGCTACGAAGTTTATGGCTTAGATATTGGTTCTGATGCCATCAGTCGTTTCCTGGACAACCCGAATTTCCATTTTGTTGAGGGTGACATTAGTATTCATTCCGAATGGATTGAATATCACATTAAAAAATGTGACGTTATTTTGCCTTTGGTAGCGATTGCGACCCCTATTGAATATACCCGTAATCCGTTGCGTGTTTTCGAATTAGATTTTGAAGAAAACCTAAAAATCGTTCGTGATTGTGTTAAATACAATAAACGTATTGTCTTCCCATCCACCTCCGAAGTGTATGGCATGTGTGATGATAAAGAATTCGATGAAGACAGTTCACGACTGATTGTTGGGCCGATTAATAAACAGCGTTGGATTTACTCGGTTTCCAAACAACTGTTAGACCGTGTTATCTGGGCTTACGGCGCGAAAGAAAATTTGAAATTTACCCTGTTCCGTCCATTCAACTGGATGGGGCCGCGTTTGGATAATCTTGATGCCGCCCGCATTGGCAGTTCCCGCGCCATTACGCAGCTTATTTTAAATCTGGTCGAAGGCTCGCCAATTAAACTTGTCGATGGTGGGGAGCAAAAGCGTTGCTTTACAGATATTCATGATGGTATTGAAGCATTATTCCGTATTATTGAGAATCGTGATGGTGCCTGTGATGGACAGATAATCAATATCGGGAACCCAACCAATGAAGCCAGTATTCGTGAATTGGCGGAAATGTTATTAAGCAGTTTCGAACAACACGAATTACGCGATAAATTCCCGCCGTTTGCGGGCTTTAAAGATATCGAAAGCAGCGCATATTATGGGAAAGGCTATCAGGACGTAGAACATCGCACGCCAAGTATTCGTAATGCGCGGCGTATATTACAATGGCAACCAGAAATTACTTTGCAACAAACCGTCACGGAAACTTTGGACTTCTTCCTGCGTGGTGTTGTTATTGAGCAGAGTGTTATTGAGCAGAGTGTTAATGAGAAAAATGCTATTGAGCAAAACAAAACCTCGAAGGATGAACATCAGGTATGAAGCAAGTTGGCCTGAGGATTGATGTAGATACCTACCGTGGGACGAAGGAAGGTGTGCCATCATTACTTGCTGTACTGGAAAAATATGATATTAGTGCCAGCTTTTTTTTCAGTGTTGGGCCGGATAATATGGGGCGCCATTTATGGCGCCTTTTCCGCCCCCGTTTCCTGTGGAAAATGCTGCGTTCTAATGCTGCCTCGCTTTATGGCTGGGATATCTTGCTGGCCGGAACGGCCTGGCCGGGTAAGCAAATCGCTAAAGATTTCGGCCCGTTGATGAAAGAGACTTTACAGGCGGGGCACGAAGTTGGCTTACATGCTTGGGACCATCAAGGTTGGCAAGCTAAAGTCGCCTCTTGGTCAGAACAGCAATTAACTGCGCAGGTGCAATGGGGCGTTGATGCATTACAAGAAAGCATTCAGCAACCGGTCACCTGTTCTGCGGCGGCGGGTTGGCGTGCCGATGAACGTGTTTTGGCAGTAAAACAGTTGTTCTCATTCAGCTACAACAGTGATTGCCGTGGTACTCATCCTTTCCGCCCATTGTTGCCTGATGGCCGCTTGGGTACTGTACAAATTCCCGTCACTTTACCCACTTACGATGAAGTGGTGGGCAGTGAGGTTCGGGCCGAAGACTTTAATGATTTCATTATGAATGCCATTTCACATGATAGCGGTGTGCCGGTTTACACCATTCATGCTGAAGTCGAAGGGATGTCACAGGCATTGATGTTCGAACAATTATTGATGACGGCGCAGGAGCGCGGTATTCAATTTTGTGCTCTGAGTTCACTATTACCCGAAAATCTGGATTCACTCCCCGTAGGGAAAGTTGTACGAGCTGCTTTTCCAGGGCGAGAGGGGTGGCTAGGGTGTCAGTCAGATATAAAGGATGTGCAATGAGGCTGTTAAAAGGAAGTGGCGCTGCGCTGCTGGCATTGTTTTTTGCTTTGGTTTATCTATTGCCGATTAATAGCCGTTTATTATGGCAGCCTGATGAAACACGTTATGCTGAAATAAGCCGCGAAATGTTACAGCGTGGCGACTGGGTGGTACCGCATTTACTGGGAATTCGTTATTTTGAAAAACCTATCGCGGGATATTGGTTCAATAATATTAGCCAGTGGATCTTTGGTGATACAAATTTTGCCGTACGATTCGGTTCAATATTTAGTACTGCCCTGAGTGCCGTCCTGGTTTATTGGTTGGCAACGTTATTATGGCGTAACCGCTCCACATCGTTTTTAGCGGCATTAATTTACCTTTCCATGCTGTTGGTATTTAGTATTGGTTCTTATGCCGTACTGGATCCGATGATTTCATTATGGCTCACTGCATCGATGGTTTGTTTTTATCTCACGCTGCGAGCAGAAACCGCAAAACAAAAAGCAGGAGCTTATCTCCTCCTTGGTTTGGCTTGCGGTATGGGCTTCATGACTAAGGGGTTTCTGGCATTGGCAGTGCCGGTCATCTCGGTATTGCCGATTGTCATACAGCAAAAAAGAGTAAAAGAGCTGATTGTTTTTGGTCCGATAGCCATCGTGGGTGCGGTAATATTGAGCTTGCCGTGGGCATTAGCTATTGCTCAACGCGAGCCTGATTTTTGGCGCTATTTTTTCTGGGTCGAACATATTCAGCGCTTTGCAGAGAAAGACGCTCAGCATAAAGCCCCCATTTGGTATTATTTACCTATTCTGTGTCTGGGGGTTTTGCCTTGGTTGGGGTTATTACCTGGAGCCTTACTGAAAGGGTGGCGCGAACGGGTTGCACGGCCGGAGCTATTCTTTTTACTCAGTTGGGTATTAATGCCGTTGCTATTTTTCAGTGTGGCTAAAGGGAAACTTCCGACTTATATTTTGCCCTGTATGGCACCATTATCTTTATTGATGGCCGCTTATGCTACTGATTGTGCTGAGAAGATGCGCATGCGGGCATTAAAGATTAATGCTGCGATAAACCTCGGCTTTGGGCTTATTTGTGCAGTGGCTATCTTGATTATTGGTATGGGGCTGGTGGCTCATCTGGTGGCATATGAACCTCATGAACATCAAAAAGTCGTACTGGCGACAATTGCCTTTGCCGGATGGGGGATAGTCGGTTTTGTTACTCTGCGTAATAATGCGCGCCATTGGCGCTGGGCTGCGGCTTGCCCATTGCTGTTTATAGTGCTGGTAGGTTATCTGATCCCACAACAGGTCATTGATTCCAAACAGCCGCAGAACTTCATTCGGAGTAATTTTGTCGAACTCAATAGTAGCCGTTATGTGGCCACTGACAGTGTGGGTGTCGCGGCTGGGCTTGCTTGGGAGCTAAAACGCAGCGATATTTTGATGTTTAGCGAAAAGGGCGAATTGGCTTATGGGCTGAATTATGCTGACAGTGAAAGTCACTATATCAATGGCCGAAATTTCAACGATTGGCTAGCTGAGGCTCGTAAGCTAGGTGATGTTTCACTGGTGGTTCAATTATCCCGCGATGAGAAAATACCGGATACTTTACCTGCAGCGGATAAAGTTAACCTGATGAATCGCTTAGTCCTTTTGTGGTACAAGAAAACACCATGACCAACTACCTGTTATTGATAATGGTCAGTTTATTGACCTGTGCGGGGCAGTTGTGTCAGAAACAAGCAGCGCAATGTTGGGCCTTGCCGCAAGAAAAGCGGCTGGCCCCGGTATTGCGCTGGCTGGTTAGTGCCGTGTTTTTACTCGGTTTGGGGATGTTGCTGTGGTTACGTTTACTGCAACATTTACCTCTGAGTGTGGCGTATCCAATTCTCAGTTTTAATTTCGTGTTAGTCACCTTGGCCGCTCAACTGTTTTATGGCGAGAAAGCGACTTCTCGCCATTGGTTGGGGGTCGCTTCCATTATGTTTGGTATTCTTTTAATTAGTTGGCAGTTATGAAAGGGTATGGCTGGGGAATCGGAAGTGTACTGCTGGTGACGGCTGCACAATTAATATTGAAATGGGGCATGATGAATACGCCATTAATGTCGTTAGCCGATATTAATGGGCAATTCTTATTCAATCACCTGACACAATTACTCGCCGTTATTTGCGGGCTGGCGGGATATGCTTTATCAATGTTGTGTTGGTTCTTTGCACTAAGATATTTACCGCTCAATCGTGCATATCCACTATTAAGCCTCAGTTATGCATTGGTTTATTTAGGCGCTGTATCACTCCCATGGTTTAGTGAGTCTGCAACTTTACTGAAGACATTGGGTGCGGGCTTTATTTTACTGGGCATATGGTTGATTAATACAAAACCAATAAAAAGAGACTGAAATTTCCATCCAATTGATATTTAACTGATAAATATCAAATCATAGTGGTTTTATAGACATGAGATTCAGAAGTAGGCTGAGTAATGAGAGTCACCAGCATGCCCGCAACTTGAAAGATGGTGGGTATGTACCCTAAATAATTCGAGTTGCAGGAAAGCAGCCAACGCACATGCAATTTGAAGTATGACGGGTATAACTTGTTTTTTCCAAAATCGATAGTTAAATTACCTTACTGATATCCTTCATTAGCAACTAGCTGATTGTATAGTGAATTGGCTAAGCTAAGCTTTACCTTGGTGAATTATTGATGCGGATACGTTTCTGGATCTTTCTGATCAGTATTATCCTTGCTGGCTGTAGCAGCCATGCCCCGACACCAAGTGGTCACTTGTCTGATTCTATTGTGGTGGTTGCCAAACTGAATGAACAACTGCGCCAGTGGGAGGGCACGCCTTATCGTAATGGTGGGTTAGACCAACGCGGCGTTGATTGTTCTGGTTTTGTTTACCGCACATTCCGTGATCGTTTTGATATGCAATTGCCTCGCACGACTATTGCGCAAACCACGTTAGGCACGAAAGTCCCCCGTGATGAACTGATGCCAGGTGATTTAGTGTTCTTTAAAACCGGCAGCGGGCAAAATGGATTACACGTTGGCATTTACGATACTAATGATGAATTCATTCATGCCTCAACGAGCAAAGGTGTCATTCGTTCATCGCTAGAGAATGTTTACTGGAAACGGGTGTATTGGCAAGCGCGCCGTATGTGAAACATCCCCTTCACCCTTGAAGCCGCAGGGGTGTTAGCTGCGCTCACGCACCCGAATCACTTACTTGATGTAAGCTCATCGGGATGAGTTTGCTGGCTGCCTACCTGCAACTCCAATGGTATTGGGGTATTCCTTCACCTTTGAAGCCGCAGGGGTGTTAGCTGCGCTCACACTCATTCACCCGAACCTAAAGATATCTAGGCCGATTATGTTATCTTAGTGGCTGCTTATTCTGGTTCGGAGCCGCGTTTATGTCATCCCTTCGGTTACTCATTTCTGATTCCTATGATCCCTGGTTCAATCTGGCGGTAGAAGAGTGTATTTTTCGCCAAATGTCGCCGGATCAGCGGGTTCTGTTTTTATGGCGTAATGCCAATACCGTGGTCATAGGCCGCGCGCAGAACCCATGGAAAGAGTGTAATACCCGGCGTATGGAACAAGATGGGGTGAAGCTGGCCCGGCGTAGCAGCGGTGGCGGGGCAGTATTTCATGATTTGGGTAATACCTGTTTTACTTTTATGGCCGGTAAACCGGAATACGATAAAACGATATCAACTCAAATTATTCTGAATGCATTGGCCTCTATGGGTATCCAGGCTACGGCATCGGGCCGCAATGATTTGGTGGTGGTCAAGCATGATGGTGAGCGCAAAGTCTCCGGTTCTGCTTATAAAGAAACTAAAGATCGTGGTTTTCATCATGGGACTTTATTGCTCAACGCTGATCTCAATCGTCTGGCTGATTATCTCAATCCTGACCCGAAAAAATTGCAGGCCAAAGGCATTACCTCGGTGCGGTCACGGGTGACGAATCTGGTGGAGTTACTGCCAGGAATTGATCACGAAAAGGTTTGTGTCGCCATCCAACAAGCTTTTTTCAATTATTACGATGAAAAAGTCTCAGCAGAAATCATCTCCCCACAAGCATTGCCCGATCTGCCCGGTTTCACCGAACAATTTGCCAAACAGAGTAGCTGGGAGTGGAACTTTGGTCAGGCCCCGGCATTTAGCCATCTGGTCGATACCCGTTTTGTCTGGGGCGGAATTGAACTGCATTTTGATGTATTGCACGGTGCAATTGACCGCTGCCAAATATTTACTGACAGTTTGAATCCAGCGCCGTTGGAAGCCCTCGCCGAACGATTACAGGGCACAACTTATCGCCCCGACGCCATTAATGCGATTTGCTTGCAATTAAGTGATGATTTTCCTGACTCACAAGCTGAACTGTTACAAGTTCGCCAGTGGTTGGCGGAGGTTATGCGCTGATGGGAATGGATGATAAAACACCTCAGTTTAATAGTAGCTATGGGCAGAAATTGAGCGGTTTTTATACTCATTTGCAACCCACACCTTTAAAAGGGGCGCGGCTGCTTTATCACAGTGAGCCGCTCGCGCGCGAACTGGAGCTTGATGCTAGTTGGTTTAGCGACCCGAAAGCGGCGGTATGGGCGGGCGAAACGCTATTACCCGGTATGGAGCCATTGGCACAAGTGTATAGCGGCCACCAATTTGGTATGTGGGCGGGGCAATTGGGGGATGGGCGCGGTATTTTACTGGGAGAACAACAGCTTAGTGATGGCAGGCAGATGGACTGGCATTTGAAAGGCGCCGGTCTAACGCCCTATTCCCGCATGGGGGATGGGCGGGCAGTATTGCGCTCCGTAGTGCGCGAGTTTTTGGTCTCTGAAGCTTTGCACCACTTAGGGATCCCTACCAGCCGCGCGTTGACCATCGTGACCAGCGACCATCCGGTTTATCGCGAGCAAACAGAGCGGGGGGCGATGCTATTACGAGTGGCTGAAAGCCATGTGCGTTTCGGTCATTTCGAGCATTTCTACTACCGCCAGCAGCCCGCTCAAGTTAAACAGCTTGCCGATTATGTTATCGCGCGACACTGGCCGCAGTTCGTAGGGCAAGAAGAATGCTATTTGCTGTGGTTTACTGACGTGGTTAAGCGCACTGCACGGCTAATGGCCCACTGGCAGACGGTGGGTTTTGCCCATGGTGTGATGAATACCGACAATATGTCGATACTGGGCATCACCATGGATTATGGCCCATTCGGTTTTCTTGATGATTATGTCCCCGGTTATATATGTAATCATTCTGATCATCAAGGGCGCTATGCTTTTGATAATCAGCCTGCGGTGGCATTATGGAACCTGCATCGGCTGGGGCAGGCGCTGTCTGGTCTACTGACCGCGGAGCAGTTGCAGCGGGGGCTGGAGGCCTATGAGCCAGAATTAATGGCGGCTTACGGCCAGCAAATGCGCACCAAATTAGGCTTCTCTGAGCGTGATAGTCAGGATAATGACTTATTGACCGGGTTATTGAGTTTGATGATCAAAGAAGGGCGGGATTATACCCGGACTTTCCGTTTGCTGAGTGAGGTGGAAATACACTCCGCGCAATCGCCATTGCGGGATGATTTTATCGACAGAGCCGCTTTTGATAGTTGGTACAGCCGTTATCGCGCGCGTTTGCAACAAGAGCCGATTGATGATGCACAGCGCCAGCAAATCATGAAAGCAGCGAATCCTCACTATATATTGCGTAACTATTTGGCGCAGTTGGCTATTGAACACGCTGAAAAAGATGATATTCAGCTCTTGCAGCGTTTACATCAGGCGTTGCAGCAGCCTTTTGCTGACCAACCTGAATTCAACGACTTAGCGGCATTGCCACCAGAGTGGGGCAAGCATTTGGACATTTCCTGCTCCAGCTAGTCAGAATAGGTGGCAGGAGGACTTTCCCGCCACCCGAGTTTTTCCCCTCAGTTAGTTTCAGCCGCCGCGCGAAGTTGGTTGAGCATATCCGGAGTTTGTAAGCCGAACCCCAGTAGAGCCATGTCATCAAGCACCAGCAGGCGTTTTTGTTTACCTGCCGGTGTGAGGGCCAGCCCCGGTAAGCGCCAGACATTCTCTACGCCCTTGAGCGCCGCCACGCCATGGGTGGTGACAATCAGCAAATCAGGCGCACTGGCGATGATCCCCTCCTGTGACAAAGGGCGATATCCGCTAAATTCCTCAATGGCATTTTTCAGCCCTGCCGCCCGGAACATACTCTCTGCGGCAGTATCTACTCCCGCCGCTAAGGGCGGAATTCCTGCATGAATCATGACAAATAATGCTTTCACTGGCAGCGGGGTTGAAACCACCGTGGCTAGCTGCTGTTGGTAATGCTGAATCAGTTGTTGGCCTTTTTCTTCTTGATTCACAGTGGCGGCAATCATCCGTATCTTATCTATTACTCTTTCCGGCGATTTATCTGCCGGAACAAAGATAAGCTGGATCCCGTGATCTTTCACTTGTCTTAATGCCCTTGAAGACTCGGCGCGTGCGGTGCTCAACACCAATGTGGGTTTTAAAGCAAGAATGCCCTCCACATTCAGCAGGCGCATATAACCCACGTTGGGCAGCGCTTTTAGTGGCGCAGGATTCAGACTGGTGCTGTCACGGGCGACAATGTGCTCACCGGCACCTAATGCGTAGGTGATTTCAGAAACATCGCCGCCAATGGTTACGATACGTTGTGTTGCAAGGCAATTTATTGAAATAACATAAATAAGTGAAATGAAAAATCTAAATGAAACGACCAATTTAAATGCCGCTGTCCATTTATTCATCCAGAGTACCTATTGCGATCAATCCAGCTAATTGATCATGCCATTTATTTTGCTCGGGTTGACCTTCGCTGCGTTGACCAAAGATTTGCAAAATATGCTTACCCTGCTTATCAAGCAATTCCAGACTTGAGACAAATCCCTCTTTAGTCGGCTTGCGCGTCACCCAACTTTCGGCGATAGCTAACTGATTTATCTGCAAATTAAACTGATGGTCTCTCACGGTTACCCACCAGCCGTCAGCGGGGTTTTCCTGTTGCGAAATCTCAAGTTGTTCAATAACCCCGGTGAATATTTGCATGCATCCACTGTTGCCGACGAACATCATTATTTCATTTTGGTCAGTGTGAGCGGCGTTAAGTATTTGTATTAATGCTTGATTGTTAACCCGACAAGCTAAGTCATCTTTAACCGCGTTAAAAGCCTGTTGGCGGGTAATGTTATGGCGCTTCAGCAGCATAAAAAATTGATGGATATCAGTCAGTTTGCGCCATTCAGCATCAATAATGGCGTTGTCGATGTGAGATACGGTGGAGGCTTCATCAGCAGGCTCTATTGTCAGCGGAGAATTATTCGCCGTACGATACTGAGCGACCAACGCGTGCCAGGCGTCTTGGTTTGTTTCCTCGGTACAATAGATCTGATGAATGGCATTGCCTTGAAAATCAAAGCATTGGATACTCAGTTGCTCACCGGACGCGGTGGTTTCGCGCAGGCTGAAAATAGTGCTCCAGTGGCGAAAAAACAGTCTTAAATCCAGTGCGCGCGGATTAAGGAGCAAACCCAGATGGCCATGGAGCCGCAAGTTCTGATACTCGCCGATCATTTCATGTGTCGCATGTGGGTTACGGGTGATTGAGCGGGTGACGCCAACTTTTTTTAACTCGGTAAGCAACAGGCTGGCGCTGATATCCAATCGTTCTGCATCCTCGCCCACCCGGACATAGGCCAGTTCGGCTTCGCTAACATTCAGTTTTTGGGCTAAATCACGCGAGGACAGTTCGGCGTGAGTTTGCTTGGTGTTGAGATAGCGTTGAGACAGTGTTATTTCCATTGATTTGTTCCTTGATAATCTAGTGCCGCAGCTTGTGAGGCTGCGACAGGGTTCCATAGAGCCAGTTAATTATGGTTGTTTATTGACCGCGCATCATGGTCAGCGGGATGAAATATCACCATTGATAGCTGATCAACAACTTAGCATTGCGCCCATCCTGTGGAATTTCTTGTGGCGAGTAATATTCTTTATTAAAGGCATTGGCCAGGACGGCCGTCGTGGTGACCCCGTTGAATGCCCCTTGCCCACGGTAGCTCAGATAAAAGTCATGCACGGCGTAACCCGCTTGCGGTTTATAGGGTTTACGTGACGAAGTTTGGGCGTCATTATTTTTCATAAATTTAGTGTTTCCCGCCATGGTGACTATCCAGCCGGTGCTAAAACCGCTGTTCGCCATCGGGATATGCAGGCGGCTAGTAACGGTGTCAGGATTGATGCTGTGAATAAATTGGCGAGTATCGAGGTTGATGCCACGGGTGCGGTTATAGGTCAGATTCCAGTCAAACCAGATGTTTTGGTAATCCAGCGAAGCATCCCAACCCCAGCTTTTGCTGCGGAGGATATTGATATAGGTGGAATAATTATCTTTAGGACCAAATTTAAACTTATCAAATCCAACCTTAACTTCACTAGTAATACGGTCTTTGGCGTAAATATTGAAATAGCTGGCCTTAAATTTGACGGTATCGTTATCGGCCAGCAAGTCATCAAACTGCAACCCAAAACCGGCCTCACGTGTGACGTTACTTTCAGGGGCTAAATTAGGATTAGGCCGCCAAAAATTGAACATGAAATGATTTGAATTATTATAAAGTTCAGCCAATGTTGGGGTGCGAAACGCCTGACTGTAAGCACCAAATAGCATTAACCAATCGGTCGGATTGACGGTTACCGCTCCGCGTGTGGACTGGTTTTTAGCTTCTCGATCAGCAAAACCCTCGCGGCTATTTTTATAGCGGTCGAAACGGGTGCCCACCAGCAAGGTCACCGGCAGGTCGCGTAAGGTCACTTCATTTTGTAGCCAACCGGAAGAAAATTTGATTTCAGCCGGGGGGAAACTGCGGGTAACGCCGTTAGGGATTTGCTGCTGGTGGTAGGTTTCCACGCCATAAGTCAGCAGATGAGCAGCCGGGCTGTGAGTGAATAGCGAGCTGCGATTCTCCAGTTTTACGCCACGGGTTATCTGCTTGCGGCTGCCGTAACCCTCACCGCGTACGTCATCGTTGACATTAATCTCGGAAGTGTAAACTTGCGTGGTGGCATCCAGCCAATTAAGGTGCTGCGGCTGTAGGCGGTAGGTTAGCTCGGCGTCGCGTTGGATAGTCGAGCGCGCCATCATCGGGCTGATATTATGCTTCAAGTTTGCCCCGCTCTGGTTGGCCATGCGGGGTTCCAACGCGCGGTTATTGTAATAGCGCAGAGCCGTACTTAATGATTGGTTATCAGAAAGGGAAATAGTGCCCTTGAGCATCAGGCTATCAATGGCTTCATCGTTGGGTGCCTCATCACCATTGCTTTGGCGAATATTTCCTGTCATACGTTTACTCAGGGCAATAATACCGTCGAAATGTTCAGTTCGACCAAAAGCAGACATCGTGAGGCCCTGGCTGTGGGAGGCGCTGGCGCTATTATGGCTAATTCGCATGCCCAACTTTTCACTCTCTGCGAGTAAATCCGCAGCATCAACCGTCTGGTAAGCAATAACTCCCCCCATGGCACCGCTACCAAATAGCGAGGTTGATGGGCTACGAATCACACTGACTTTCTTGATTAACGCCGGGTCAAGAAATGTGCCATTAAAATGTGTCCCTTTGATTCCCTGACGAATGCCATCGATTAACACCAGCACGCCGTATTGGTCATAGCCCCTGATATTCACGTTTTGCCCGTTGGTGCGGCCAACCCCGGTGATACTCACCCCCGGCACATTTTTTAGCATGTCGGTGGCGGTGGTGGCAGTTTGCTGCTGCGGCAGCGAAGCATCAATGACCGTCACGACACCGGGATGTTTAAAATTGTCGGCTATAGTGCGCGTACCGGTCACTTTCAGAGTGTCATTATGATTCTTTGACGAGGGGCTGGCGTTTGCCGCTGACGACAACGCCAGGGTAATAATCAGACTGCATGAAGATAAACGAAAGACATGAGGCATAAACAGCTTTCCTTGTATTATTCAATATAATCAATGGATTGCTGGCTGCCTAAGTATTAACTATTCGGTGGCTGGCGTGGTAAATTGCGATAAGACTTATCACCAAAAAGTGACTCAGAATTACTTAGTCAATATGAGTTTCCCGGTTTTAGTTTGGCGCAAATAATAAAGCTGGCCTTGGTGATTGATGGCGACAACATCATGTAGCCCAAGCAGTTGTTGGCTGTTAATACATGCAAATGGCACTGAGAGGGGTGTCTGGTCAGTGGCATTTTGAGTGTGATAAGTGGCTTTGTGCATAAGGCAATTCTTCAGAGTTCATATTATTATCAAGTTGATAATAATTATCATCCCCATTTGTGGTTTGTTTCAATCCTAATGTTTATTAGTCGTTATTCCGATGCATTTTTTTTCATTAGTTATTGGCGCTTTGACTGATTAGGGTCGGGAAAAAAGGGGAGTATACCAATGGAGGGGCTTTGTATATTTAGTACAGTGATGGAATGCCGGTGAAGAGAAAGCGATTCCATCACTGTTATAACGGGAATTAATGCTAATTAACCTTGCTATTCATTGCTCATTAAAACGGCTACTCACGGCATCCGCCAGTAAACTGAGCAACTGTTCAGTATCGGCCCAATTCAGACAAGGGTCAGTGATGGATTGCCCGTAAGTCAGCGGTTGGCCAGCCACAATTTTCTGTGTACCTTCAACCAAGAAGCTTTCCGCCATAACGCCGACGATAGCGGTAGAACCGGCACGGATCTGCTGGCCGATATCTGCTGCAACTTCTAACTGGCGGCGATGCATTTTCTGGCAATTGCCGTGGCTGAAATCCACCACTAAATGTTCGGGTAAATCAAATTCACGCAAACTATCACAAGCCGCCGCGAGGTCAGATGCACCATAATTGGGCGTTTTGCCACCACGCATGATGATGTGCCCATAGGGGTTGCCACGGGTTTGGTAGATAGTCATTTGCCCGGTTTTGTCTGGCGATAAAAACATGTGGCTCGCTTGTGCTGCACGGATAGCATCAATGGCGATGCGGGTGTTACCGTCAGTGCCATTTTTGAAGCCTACCGGGCAGGAGAGGGCTGATGCCATTTCGCGATGGATCTGGCTTTCCGTCGTCCTGGCCCCAATTGCGCCCCAACTAATCAAGTCGGCAATATATTGACCGGTCACCATATCCAGGAATTCGGTGGCGGTCGGCAAACCTAACTCATTGACGGCCAACAGTAAGCGCCGCGCCATTTCAATGCCCAAATTCACCTGACATGAGCCATCCAGTGCGGGGTCTGAAATCAACCCTTTCCAGCCGACCACTGTCCGTGGTTTTTCGAAATAGGTGCGCATGACGATTTCAAGGCGGTCTTGATAGCGAGTCCGTAATACATTCAGCCGCGTTGCATAATCGATTGCAGCATCCAGATCGTGAATCGAGCAAGGCCCGACAACCACCAATAAACGTGGGTCTTCACCGGTGAGTATTTTTTCAATCCGCTTACGTGACGCCGTCACATTATCAGCAACCGTCTCGGAAATCGGTAATTTTTCCGCCAATTGTTGTGGCGTCACCAAGCTATCGATGCGCGAGGTCCGCAGTTCATCAGTTTTGTGCATGAAAACTCTCTAAATCTATTCTTCTCTGCGGCAGAAATACCGGGAAGTGATGGCGATCACAATAAACCAAAAACAGATGAATTCAACCGCCAGCATCATGATTTATACAAATTTTGATTAAATAGGATGTAAACTATTTTTTGCGGGAATGCTATACCCACAAGCACTAAGTGGGTAATTAGAACATTCGGCGGCTCATCCCCAAAATATCCAGAATTTTGGTTGAGATCTCTTCGACGGAATAGTTGGTGGAATTCAGATAGCGAATCTGATTTTTACGAAACAGGGCCTCGACCTCTCCAACTTCAATCCGGCATTGGCGCAGCGATGCGTAACGGCTGTTTTCACGCCGTTCTTCACGAATGGCTGCCAGCCGCTCAGGGTTAATGGTTAAGCCAAACAGCTTCTGCTGGAAAGGTTTCAGCGCCGCCGGAAGCTGCAAATTGTCCATATCATCGGCGATAAAAGGGTAATTAGCGGCACGAATACCAAATTGCATGGCCAAATACAGACTGGTGGGGGTTTTGCCGCAGCGGGAAACACCCAATAAAATCACCTGAGCCTGGTCGAGATTACGCAGAGAAATGCCATCATCATGAGCCAGTGCATAGTCAATAGCGGCAATGCGCGCATCATATTTGTCCAGGTTACTGGCAGTTAAACCATGGGTGCGGTTGAGGACGGGTTGCGGTGATACCCCCAGTTCGCCCTGAAGTGGGGCCACCAGCGCTTGCACAATATCTTGGCAGAACCCTTCACTATGCTGAATGAGCTCCCGAACCTCAGCACTGATTATTGAATAGAAAACCAAGGGGCGGACGCCGGTCTCGCGATATATTGCATTAATCTTCTCGCACACCTCTTGAGCCCGCGTAGCACTTTCAACAAATGGCAGCGTAAAGGTGGTCGCTTTGACCGGAAACTGAGACAAAACAGCATGGCCGAGGACTTCTGCCGTGATTGCCGTACCATCCGAAATATAAAATACACTTCTTTCCACACTGACTCCTGAATAGTTTCCTGGCCGATCTTTGCCGTTGTTTAACGCTATCAGTGTGCCTTATTCGACCTAGCGGTAAAGTGTTCGCTGTCAGAATAGCCTGAAAATAGTTTTTCTTGTTGGGTTGATCGATTCACCTGTCCATGGGGTATGGATGATTGTGCTAGTCTGAAATGTACCCTACTGATCGTCCCATAATTAATGACCTGTAAAAGGATTGTTTCGATGTCCAACAATGGCCTAACCCCGTGTAATGTGCTTTGGTACAACCAGCTTGGCATGCATGATGTTGAAAGAGTGGGCGGCAAAAATGCCTCTCTAGGTGAAATGATAACCCATCTTTCAGAACTGGGTGTCTCGGTGCCCAATGGTTTTGCTACCACAGCTCAGGCTTTTAACGACTTTCTGGAGCAAAGCGGCGTTAACAACCGTATTTATCAATTGTTGGATAAAACCAATGTTGATGATATTGCGGCGTTAGCCAAAGCCGGCGCGCAGATCCGTCAATGGGTGATTGATACGCCGTTCCATCCTGAATTCGAACAATCTATTCACGATGCATATAAGCAGTTAGCGGATGACCCGAATGCGTCCTTTGCTGTACGTTCGTCAGCCACCGCAGAAGATATGCCGGATGCCTCTTTTGCCGGGCAGCAGGAAACTTTCCTGAATGTGCAGGGAATTGATGCGGTGATGATTGCTATCAAGCATGTCTTTGCCTCACTGTTCAATGACCGGGCCATTTCTTATCGCGTGCATCAGGGCTATGACCATCGCGGCGTGGCACTGTCGGCGGGGGTGCAGCGGATGGTGCGCTCAGATCTCGCCTCTTCTGGCGTGATGTTTACCATTGATACTGAATCAGGTTTTGATCAAGTGGTCTTTATCACCGCCGCCCATGGTTTGGGGGAAATGGTGGTGCAGGGCGCGGTCAACCCTGATGAGTTTTATGTCCATAAACCCACATTACGTGACGGCAATCCCGCAATTTTGCGCCGTAATATGGGGTCGAAAAAGATTCGCATGGTTTATACCGAAAACCAAAACCATGGCAAACAAGTTCAAATTGAAGATGTGCCAGAAGCGCAACGCAATCGCTTCGCTCTCAGTGATGATGAAGTGGAAGCACTGGCCCATCAGGCATTACTGATTGAAGAGCATTATGGTCGCCCGATGGATATCGAGTGGGCAAAAGATGGCCATACCGGCCAGCTGTTTATCGTGCAAGCGCGTCCGGAAACGGTGCGTTCCAATCAGCAGGTCATGGAGCGCTACCAGTTAAATACGCAAAGTAATGTACTGGTGGAGGGCCGCGCTATCGGGCATCGCATTGGCGCGGGGCCGGTTAAGGTCATTCATGATATCAGCGAGATGGACAGAATTCAGGCCGGTGATGTTTTGGTGACAGATATGACTGACCCTGATTGGGAACCTATCATGAAAAAGGCATCAGCCATTGTCACTAACCGTGGTGGGCGAACCTGCCATGCGGCCATTATTGCCCGTGAGCTGGGGATCCCTGCGGTGGTGGGGTGCGGTAATGCCACGGATCTGTTGAAAGAAGGGCAGAATGTGACGGTTTCCTGCGCAGAGGGGGATACCGGCTATGTTTATCATGAGTTGCTCGACTTCTCTATTCAAAGTTCACAAGTCACTGAATTACCTGATTTGCCATTGAAAATCATGATGAATGTGGGTAACCCAGACCGGGCTTTCGATTTTGCCCGCTTGCCAAATGAGGGGGTCGGGCTGGCGCGGTTAGAATTTATCATTAACCGCATGATTGGCGTCCATCCGAAAGCGCTGCTGGAGTTTGATCTACAGTCAGCGGAAATTCAGGCTGAAATTAAGGCGCTAATGAACGGTTATGACAGCCCAGTTGAGTTTTATGTCGATCGTCTGACCCAAGGGATTGCCACTCTGGGGGCGGCATTTTCACCCAAGCGGGTGATTGTGCGCTTGTCAGATTTTAAATCTAACGAGTACGCCAATTTGGTCGGGGGCGAAAAATATGAACCCCATGAGGAAAACCCGATGCTGGGCTTCCGGGGAGCAGGGCGTTATGTCGCAGACAGTTTCCGCGACTGCTTCGCACTCGAATGTGAGGCGGTTAAGCGCGTGCGCAATAAGATGAAATTGACCAACGTTGAGATAATGGTGCCTTTCGTCCGCACTGTAGAACAGGCCAAAGCGGTGGTGGAAGAACTCGCCCGACAAGGGCTTAAACGCGGGGAAAATGGCTTGAAAATCATTATGATGTGTGAAATCCCATCTAATGCTTTATTAGCTGATCAGTTCCTTGAATATTTCGATGGTTTCTCCATCGGTTCCAATGATATGACTCAGTTAACTCTGGGGCTGGATAGGGACTCTGGTGTGGTGTCTGAATTGTTTGATGAGCGGAATGAGGCGGTAAAAGCCCTGTTATCCATGGCGATTCAGGCGGCTAAGCGGCAGGGTAAATATGTCGGAATTTGCGGGCAGGGGCCGTCAGACCATGAAGACTTTGCGTTATGGTTGATGGAGCAAGGAATCGACAGCTTGTCCCTTAACCCAGATACCGTGGTGCAAACTTGGTTAAGTCTGGCCCAAGCCACTCATCATTGATAAACCGGCGCATTGATCAATACCCGTAAAGAGTATTTTCATTATCCGCAGCGATGGCTGCGGATTTGAATGTTATTTGTAGTTTTACGTTAGAAATAAATAGCAAAAAAAAAGCCTGTCTTAGGTGACAGGCAAAGACTACACACAGCAATACGCGTATTCGATTACAGATATTTAAATATGTCATTATGAAATGATTTATTTAAATATCTCAGGGGAAGCATTGAGAATATTAAATAAATTCCGAGAGTTAGTCATTAAGAAATATCTGAATAAAATTAATTAAACATATATTTATTATAAAAGTAATTTCGTCTTGTCATTAATAACAACATTATTTAATGAATTTATTTGAGCATCTTTTTTTAATCAAAAATAGAATTCGTTGTGAGGAATATAAATATGGATATTAAAGGCCTCATTGTTTATTAATAATAGCGTAAATTACTGGGCAATAGGGGTTAGGCAGCATAACTGCCAAACCCCATGATATCCGTCATACTTCAAATTGCATATGCGTTAGCCGCTTTTCTGCAACGCGCATTATTTAGAGTATAAATTTCAACGCTCAAAGCTCTTCTAAATGTTTGGCGACTTCGTTAATGCTCTCTTCGGGTTCTGGTGCTTCACTGACCCAAGCCGACGTCAATCGGTAAGAAATAGCTAATACTACCGGGCCGATAAACAACCCAATCATGCCGAATGACAGCAAGCCGCCAATAACGCCAGACAGAATTAATATCATCGGCATATCAGCTTCCATGCGGATCAGATAAGGCCGTAAGACGTTATCCATGGTCCCGACAATACAGCTCCACACCAGTAAGATGGTGCCCCAGGTCGAATCACCCGTCCAGTATAGCCAAATGACGGCGGGGATCATGATGAGCAGTGGCCCCAGTTGCGCGACGCAACAAATAAACATTAAGACGGTGAACAGCGTCGCGTATTGAATCCCGGCAATGGCGAGACCAATCCCGCCCAACACGGCTTGCACCAGTGCAGTGACCACAACACCTAACGCGACAGCGCGAATGGCTTTCGCCGCCAGCACGACTACGGCATCACCGCGTTTATCTGCCGCCCGCACTGCAAAATGGCGAATGCCTAAGCCCACTTGTTCCCCGTGGAAATAGAGCAAAATACTGAACAGCACCATCAGCGCCAGATGAATCAAGAAGTAGCCGATATGAGCGGCTTGTGCGACCAACCAGGTTGCGGCGGCACCGACATAAGGCTGAACTTTGGCGATAAGGACATTCCCGCCACCGGCAATCAATGTATGCCAGCCGCTATACAGCTTGTTACCCACCATAGGGACTGATTTTAACCAGGTGACATCGGGCATTTTTAAATTGGATGGGCTAGATGCCCACTGGATAAGCGGGCCACTGTTTTCCACCAGGCTACTGACCAGTAATGCAATCGGGATAACAAACAGTAAAATCAACAGGATGGTCATAATAATCGCAGCCAACCAGCGTTTGCCCCAAAGTAGATTTTGCAGCCGGATCAGCAGCGGCCAGGTGGCAATAACCACCATGCCAGCCCAGGCAAAGCCCATAATAAAGGGCTGTACCACCCAAAAACTGGCGATAATCATTATCATAATGAATATCACCCCAAACATCAGTCTGGGTAAATCGAAACGACGTAGCTGCGGGTAACTCATCAGTGGGTTCTCACTTCACAATTCATGGCAAGATGGCCATCATACCGTTTTTGGGTACCCATTAGATTTTGCACTAATGAGGGTTCTGCACCAATTTCATTCAGTCTTAGCTGTAATCATGGTGTATTTCCCCCGTTTTTAACAGGCCACTTGAGTTTTACTACTGTATTTTTATCAAAAAAGTGGCGAAGTGCTTGGCGTAATATAAATCTGATGGCAGAAAAAGTGTCAAAGTAACGCGCTTTTACTGCGCCATGGCTATTATTTGCGCAATATAAAATTTTGATACTGAATAGTTTATGACGGTATTTGACCTTGGCTGATAGTCATCACTTTCGCATCATTCTGAATTGATATAAATCGTTCGACAAAGGTGATTGCGAACAGATAATCTTCCAGTGGAATAATCCTTAAAACAATGACACATATAGATAGGGTCGCACTAATGATCCCACAGATTTCTCAAGCACCGGGTGTTATTCCGTTGGTGCTGGATTTTTTGGATGCTTTGAAGCAACACGGATTCACCGGCGATACTGCCACTCATTATGCCGATCGCCTGACCATGGCGACGGACAACAGTATTTATCAATTACTGCCTGATGCCGTTATATTCCCGCGCTCGACTGCGGATGTGGCACTGATTGCCCGCCTGGCGGGGCAGGATAATTTCAAATCGTTGGTCTTCGCCCCACGCGGTGGCGGAACGGGCACCAATGGCCAGGCATTGAACACCGGTATTGTGGTGGATATGTCGCGCCATATGAACCGCATTCTGGAGATAAATGTCGAGCAAGGTTGGGTGCGGGTTGAAGCGGGCGTGATTAAAGACCAGCTTAATCAATATCTGCGGCCGTTCGGCTATTTCTTCTCACCAGAATTATCTACCAGCAATCGCGCCACTTTGGGCGGAATGATTAACACCGACGCCTCTGGTCAGGGTTCATTGGTTTATGGCAAAACCTCTGACCATGTGCTGGGTTTGCGCGCCATTTTACTGGGGGGTGAGATGCTGGACACCCGCGCGATGCAGACGTCGCTGGCAGAAACGATTGCGCAGGAAGATTCCGTCACTGGCCGTATTTACCATACAGTGTTGAATCGCTGCCGTGATCAACGTGCGCTGATTCTGGAAAAATTCCCTAAATTAAACCGCTTCCTGACCGGCTATGATTTACGTCATGTGTTTAGTGATGACCTACAAACGTTTGATTTAACGCGGATTCTAACCGGCTCTGAAGGCACTCTGGCCTTTATTGCCGAAGCAACGCTGGACATTACACCTTTGCCAAAAGTTCGCCGTTTGGTGAATGTGAAATATGACTCTTTTGATTCCGCGCTGCGCAATGCCCCTGTTATGGTGGAAGCCAAAGCGCTGTCAGTGGAAACCGTGGACTCCAAAGTCCTCAATCTGGCGAAAGAGGATATTGTCTGGCACTCGGTTAAAGAATTGATTACTGATGTCCCTGATAAAGAGATGCTGGGGCTGAATATTGTTGAGTTCGCTGGTGATGATAAACCCCTGATTGACAAGCAAATGGAGGCACTTTGCCAGCGTTTGGATGATTTGATGGCGGCCCATGAAGGCGGGGTGATTGGCTACCAGATTTGCAGTGAATTAGCCGGGATTGAACGTATTTATGGCATGCGCAAAAAAGCGGTGGGGCTGCTCGGCAACAGTAAAGGGCAAGCCAAACCAATCCCATTCGCCGAAGACACCTGTGTGCCACCACAACATTTAGCCGATTATATTGTTGAATTCCGTCAGTTGTTGGATAGCCACAACCTGACTTACGGCATGTTTGGCCATGTGGATGCTGGCGTATTGCATGTTCGTCCGGCACTGGATATGTGCGATCCGCGACAAGAAATGCTGATGAAGCAGATTTCAGATCAAGTGGTGCAACTGACAGCGCGCTATGGTGGCTTGTTGTGGGGGGAGCATGGTAAGGGCTTCCGCGCAGAGTACAGCCCAGAGTTCTTTGGTGAGGTGCTTTATCATGAATTGCGGCAGATAAAATCAGTATTTGACCCCGATAACCGCCTGAATCCGGGGAAAATTTGTTCTCCATTGGCCAGTGACGCGCCGATGATGAAAGTGGACACCCCCGACAAACGCGGCACTCTGGACCGGCGCATCCCACTGGCGGTCAGAACCTCATTCCGTGGCGCGATGGAGTGCAATGGTAATGGGCTTTGCTTTAACTTTGATGCCCGCAGCCCCATGTGTCCGTCAATGAAAATAACCGGTGACCGGATTCATTCGCCGAAAGGGCGGGCAACGCTGGTACGAGAATGGCTACGGCTGTTATCCGAGCAAGGGGTTGACCCAGTAGCTCTGGAGCAAGGGCTGGCAACCCAGCGGCCCAGCTTGCGCGGGTTGATTGAAAAAACGCGCAATACCTGGCATGCCAGCAAGGGTGACTATGATTTCTCTCATGAGGTTAAAGAGGCGATGTCGGGCTGTCTGGCGTGTAAAGCTTGCTCGACACAATGCCCGATAAAGATTGATGTACCGGGCTTCCGCTCCCGCTTCCTACAGTTGTATCACACCCGCTATCACCGGCCATTGCGTGATTATGTCGTCGCGGGTGTGGAAGATTATGCCCCGCTGATGGCGAAAGCGCCGAAAGTGTTTAACTTCTTCCTCAAGCAACCTTGGGTGGGTGCATTAAGCCGCAAAAGCATCGGCATGGTGGATTTACCGCTATTGTCCAGCCCAAGCTTAAAGCAGTCATTGTCCGGGCATTACGCCAGCACCATGACGCTGGAACAGCTTGAGAAGTTGTCCGCAGCTGAGCGCAGCCAACATGTTTTGATCGTGCAAGACCCGTTTACCAGTTATTACGATGCGCAGGTTGTTGCTGATTTTGTTCGGCTGGTGGAGAAACTCGGTTTCAATCCGGTGTTATTGCCATTCTCGCCGAATGGTAAAGCGCAGCATATCAAAGGATTCCTGCAACGTTTTGCCAAAACAGCCCGGAAAACAGCTGATTTTCTTAATCGCATTGCGCTATTGGGTATGCCAATGGTGGGGGTTGACCCGGCCTTGGTGCTTTGTTATCGCGATGAATATAAAGAGATTTTGGGTGATTCTCGTGGTGAGTTTAGTGTGCAGTTAGTTCATGAGTGGCTACAGGTGGCGCTGACGGAGCAACCCGAACAGCCAATCAGTGGCGAATCTTGGTATCTGTTCGGCCATTGCACTGAAACCACGGCGCTGCCAGCCAGTAGTCAGCATTGGGCCTCGATATTCTCCCGTTATGGTGCCAAGCTGGAAAACGTCAGTGTCGGCTGTTGCGGCATGGCGGGAACCTATGGTCATGAAGCAAAAAATATCGATAATTCATTAGGTATTTATGCATTATCCTGGCAGCAGGCTTTACAAAAACTACCGGGTAAACGTTGTTTAGCCACCGGTTATTCTTGTCGCAGTCAGGTTAAACGCATTGAAGGCAATGGCTTGCGGCACCCATTGCAGGCGCTGCTAGAGTTGGTTTAATATCTACAGATCATTAACATTTATGCAACTTCAAGTGGGAAGGGGAAAGGATGCTTTGGAAACGCAAAACGACGCTAGCTGAACTGAACAAAATTGGCGCTGATTGTATGGTCGCCCACTTGGGTATTGAAATAACCCGGCTGGGCGATGACGAATTGGAAGCGACGATGCCGGTAGACCATCGGACAACTCAACCTTTTGGGCTGCTGCACGGCGGGGCGTCAGTGGTGTTGGCGGAGTCGTTGGGGTCGATGGCGGGGTATTTGTGTACCACTGACGGGCAACAAGTCGTGGGGTTGGAAATCAATGCCAATCATCTAAAAGCGGCCCGGTCTGGGAAAGTGCGCGGCTGTTGTCGTGCTATTCATGTTGGCCGCAGCCATCAGGTTTGGCAAATTGAAGTTTTTGATGAACAAAACAACCTGTGTTGTACCTCCCGTTTGACTACTGCCGTGCTATCCCCCACATAATATACTCGTCATACTTCAAGCTGCATGTGCGTTGGCCGCTTTCGTTCACCCCAGTCACTTACTTGTGTAAGTTCCTGGGGACTCGCTCAATTGCCGCCTTCCTGCAACCCGAATTATTTAGAGTATACTCCCTCGAAATGCATACCTATATGTGGCTCTGTGCCAGAGTACATCCATTTTCATTCCCCCTGAGAGAGTTTTCAGCTAAAGTTAATGGAGAAATAGGTATTTTTTATGAATGTTTAAAAATTCAGGGATTAACCCGATTAGCCTCTGAAATAACAAGGGATTTGAACATCGCTGTGATAATTATTGTTTTATTTCATGGCGATAAAAGAGCACTTGTTTATCCAGACTTCTTCGGCCATCGCAGCATGCTTGTTCGTTGCCGCCTCATTTGAGGTCTAAACGGTACTTTTCTTAATATCCCTGCAAAACAAACGGTTGAAGTGATAATTATTATCACTACCATTGTCAATAAGCTGTGTTGATTTCCCCATAATCAGCCAGCTCATTATTAACCTGAAAAGTGAGAATCTCACCGGTATTAAGGTAGGGCATATGCAACAGGAATCCGTCGGGACATTTTCACTCGATGATAATGTTTGGCAAGGCGTTACAATCACTGACAGCGCAGCGGCGCAAATCACCCGACTCATGCAACAGGACCCTGAAGTCAAAGGGTTACAGCTTGGGGTGAAGCAATCCGGTTGTGCCGGATTTGCGTATGTGATGGATATGACCAAGGAGCCGGCCAGTGACGCGCTAGTGTTTGAACAGGGCAGCGCCAGACTTTACGTGCCACTGAAAGCGATGCCTTTTATTGATGGCACCGTGGTGGATTACGTCCGCGAAGGGCTGAATCAGATTTTTAAATTTAATAATCCTAAAGCTCAGCATTCCTGCGGGTGTGGCGAGAGTTTTGGCGTTTGAGCGATGTAAACGAAATGACACGAAGCAATGTAGAAGTTCCAGATGAAGTGCAGGCTTGGGTCAGCGATGGTCGCTACAAAGAAGGTTTTTTTACACAGCTCGCGACTGATGAGCTGGCGAAAGGCCTCAGTGAGGATGTCATTCGCGCCATTTCTGCCAAGCGTAATGAGCCGGACTGGATGCTGGAGTTTCGCCTGGGGGCTTATCGAAGTTGGCTGGAAATGGAAGAACCGCACTGGCTGAAAGCACATTATAAAAGTCTGGATTATCAGGATTATAGCTATTACTCAGCGCCATCCTGTGGCAGCTGTGATGATAGCTGTGATTCGCAGCCCGGAGCGGTGCAGCAATCGTCTGCCGCTAGCGATTTGTCTGAACAAGCAATGAATGAGTACCTCACCGCCGAGGTCGAGTCTGCATTTGCCCAGTTAGGGGTGCCGGTGCGGGAAGGCGCTGAAGTGGCGGTTGACGCCATTTTTGACTCGGTTTCGGTGGCAACCACTTATCGAGGGAAACTGGCCGAACAAGGCATTATTTTCTGCTCATTTGGTGAAGCTATTCAGGAGTACCCGGATTTAGTACGCAAGTATCTCGGCTCAGTGGTGCCAGCGAAAGATAACTTTTTTGCCGCGCTCAATGCCGCAGTGGCTTCTGACGGCACTTTTGTTTATGTGCCGAAAGGGGTGCGCTGCCCGATGGAGTTATCAACCTATTTCCGCATTAATGCTGCCAAAACCGGTCAATTTGAGCGCACCATTCTGATTGCTGACGAAGACAGTTATGTCAGTTATATCGAGGGGTGCTCCGCGCCCGTTCGTGATAGTTATCAGTTGCATGCGGCGGTGGTTGAAGTCATTTTACATAAAAATGCCGAAGTGAAATACTCGACTGTGCAGAACTGGTTTGCTGGGGCTGACAGCACCGGCGGTATTCTCAATTTTGTGACCAAACGGGCGTTGTGTGAAGGTGATGGCTCCAAAATGTCGTGGACCCAATCTGAGACTGGCTCGGCGATTACCTGGAAATACCCCAGTGTGATTTTGCAGGGCGATAACTCCATCGGTGAGTTCTTCTCGGTCGCGCTGACTAACGGCCATCAGCAGGCGGATACCGGCACCAAGATGATCCACATTGGCAAAAACACCAAATCAACCATTATTGCCAAAGGGATCTCCGCCGGACACAGCCAAAATACCTATCGTGGGTTGGTGAAAATCCTGCCGGGCGCGGATAACGCGCGTAATTTCACTCAATGTGACTCGATGCTGATTGGCCCGGATTCCGGCGCGCATACTTTCCCTTATGTGGAAGTGCGTAATAATACGGCGCAATTGGAGCACGAGGCGACAACCTCCAAAATTGGTGATGACCAACTGTTTTATTGCTTGCAGCGCGGTATCAGTGAAGATGATGCCATCTCAATGATTGTTAACGGCTTCTGTAAGGACGTGTTCTCCGAATTGCCGCTGGAGTTTGCCGTCGAAGCACAGAAATTGTTGGCCATCAGCTTGGAACACAGTGTTGGTTAAGTCTGAGCTGAATAAGTATTTGCAGAGTTTTGCGCGCCTGCGCACCAAGGAAACCTATGTTAAGCATCAAGAACTTAAAAGTCAGTGTCGAAGGTAACGAGATCCTCAATGGTTTGAATCTGGACATCAAACCCGGCGAAGTGCATGCCATTATGGGGCCGAACGGCTCAGGGAAAAGTACCTTGTCTGCGGCGCTGGCCGGGCGGGAAGAATATGAGGTCACTGAAGGCAGTGTGACTTTCAAGGGCAAAGATTTGCTGGAGCTGGCCCCAGAAGATCGTGCGGGTGAGGGCGTCTTTCTGGCTTTCCAGTATCCGGTAGAAATTCCGGGGGTCAGTAACCATTTCTTCCTGCAAACCGCCGTCAATGCGGTACGCAAATATCGCCAACAGGAACCGCTGGATCGTTTTGATTTTGCTGATTTCATTGAAGAGAAAATTGAGTTGCTCAAAATGCCGGCAGACTTACTGACCCGTTCAGTGAATGTGGGCTTCTCGGGCGGTGAGAAAAAACGCAACGATATCTTGCAGATGGCGGCGCTGGAACCCTCTTTATGCATTTTGGATGAGACTGACTCCGGTCTGGATATTGATGCGCTGAAAATTGTCGCCAACGGGGTGAACTCGCTGCGCAATGAGAATCGCGCCTTTATTATTGTGACTCACTATCAGCGCATCCTCGATTACGTCAAACCAGACTTTGTCCATGTGCTGTATCAGGGGCGAATCATTAAGTCTGGTGATTTCACGCTGGTGAAACAGTTGGAGGAGCAAGGCTATGGCTGGCTTACCGACCAACAGTAATACCCCAAATCAACAACGCATTCTTGCCGAACAGCGTAGTAATGCCTTAGCGAATTTTGGCCAGCTATTTGAACAGAGTCAAAAGCTTAAGCAGCACCAAAATGGTCAGGGTGCTGAAGCTACGGCACATTGGCAACAGGTGCTGGCATTGGGTTTCCCCAGCATCAAGCATGAAGATTGGAAATACACACCGCTGGAGCGTTTATTCGCCCATAGCTTCGGCTTTGCTCCGGCGGTGAAAGTGACGGCGGCTCAGCGCGATAATTTGTCATTGTTGCAAGATGCCCATCGTTTGGTTTTCATTGATGGACGATATGCCCCGGAATTGAGTGACAGTGAATGTGGCCCGTATCAACTGGCACATATAACTGAAAATACTCAGTTTCCAGCGGCGATTCAGTCGGAAGTCTTTTTGCATCTGACCGAAAGTCTGGCTCAGGAAAGCTTGCACATCCGTTTGCCTGTCGGGCAACACAGTGATAAACCGCTGTATCTGTTGCATATCAGTTCAGGCAATAGCTCTGAGGTGGTGAATACCAGCCATTACCGTCACCATCTGGCGATTGAGGCGGGCGCACAGGCAGAGGTCATTGAGCATTTTGTCAGTCTTAATGAACAGCCGCATTTTACCGGTGCGCGGCTGACTGTTTCGGTGGGTGAGAATGCAGAGTTGAACCACTGCAAACTGGCGTTCGAAGCGCCCCAAAGCACCCATTTTGCCCATAATGACTTAGTGTTAAGCCGTGATGCGCGAGCGAAGAGTTATAGCTTCTTGCTCGGTGCGGGGCTGACCCGCCATAACACCAGCGCCCAGTTAAATGGCGAGGGTGCCAGTTTGTCGATGAATAGCTTGCTGCTTCCTATAGGGCGAGAAATTTGTGACACCCGCACTTACCTGGAACATAACAAAGGCTATTGTGATAGCCGCCAACTCCATAAGGTCATGGTGCGCGAGCGGGGTAAAGCTGTCTTCAATGGCATGATAAAAGTGGCTCAGCATGCAGTAAAAACTGACGGCCAGATGACCAATAATAACTTACTGCTCAGTAAGTTAGCTGAGGTAGATACCAAGCCACAGCTGGAAATTTATGCCGATGATGTGAAGTGCAGTCACGGGGCTACCGTCGGGCGTATTGATGCAGAACAGCTATTTTATCTGCAATCACGCGGTATCAATCAAGCTGATGCGCAGCAAATGATTATTTTTGCTTTTGCCGCCGAATTGACCGAAGCCATCCATCACGAAGCCATTCGCAAAGCTGTATTGGCGCGAATTACCGAGCGGTTGGCTGGGGAGTCGCTATGAGTTTCTCTATTGGGCAAGTCAGTATTGAGCAAGTCAGAGCTGATTTCCCGCTGCTTGGCCGTGAGGTTAACGGCCAGCCGTTGGCATATCTGGACAGCGCCGCCAGCGCACAGAAACCACAAGTGGTTATTGACCGGGAACTTAACTTCTATCGTGCAGATTATGCGGCGGTTCATCGGGGCATTCACACTCTGAGTGCCGAAGCGACTGGGCAAATGGAAGCGGTACGTCAACAGGTCGCGGACTTTATTCATGCCGCTTCTGCGGAAGAAATCGTCTTTGTCAAAGGCACGACGGAAGCTATCAATTTAGTGGCGAACAGTTATGGCCGCCATTTTCTGCAAGCCGGTGACAGCATTATCATTACCGAAATGGAGCATCACGCCAATATTGTACCGTGGCAGATGCTGGCAAAAGAGATTGGCATTGAAATCCGTGTTTGGCCGCTGATGGCGACGGGTGAACTTGAATTAACCGCGTTAACGAGTTTGATTGACGGCACCACTAAACTGTTGGCGATCACTCAAGTTTCCAATGTGCTGGGGACAGTGAATCCCATTAAAGAGATCGTGGCGCAAGCTAAAGCCGCGGGTTTGGTGGTGCTGGTGGATGGCGCACAGGCGGTGATACATCAGCCGGTCGATGTTCAGGATTTGGGCTGCGATTTTTATGTTTTTTCTGGACATAAACTGTACGGCCCATCGGGCATTGGTATCTTGTACGGCAAAAGTGAATGGCTACAAAAAATGCCGCCATGGGAAGGGGGCGGTGCGATGATCAAAACTGTCAGCCTGACACAGGGCACCACCTTTGCTGATGCGCCATGGCGTTTTGAAGCGGGGTCTCCCAATACTGCCGGTATTATGGGGCTGGGTGCTGCAATCAGTTATGTGAATCAGTTGGGGCTTGCTAATATCCAGCAATATGAGCAATCACTGATGCAGTATGCGTGGGAACAACTGCGCCAGATTAACAGCCTGACACTGTATGGCCCGGTAAACCGGGCTGGGGTTATTGCGTTCAATCTGGGGCCACATCATGCTTATGATGTCGGCAGTTTCCTGGACCAATACGGTATTGCGATTCGTACCGGGCATCATTGCGCCATGCCGCTGATGGCATTCTACAAGGTGCCAAGCATGTGCCGGGCGTCGCTGGCGCTTTATAATACCCGTGAGGAAGTTGATCGGCTGGTGGTTGGGTTGCAGCGCATCGAAAAATTGCTGGGCTGAGTGTTCTTTAAAACCGATTATACCCAAAGTCATTGGCGCTGCCGGTAGGCAGCAGCGGCCTCATAGAGGCGAGGCCCACGGACGGGCTGAATCGTGAACGTAGCTAATATCCCTGCGGCTTCAAGGACGCGGGGGATTATTTAGGAAGCATGTTATGGCTGGTTTGCCAGATAAAAATAAATTGATTCGTAATTTTTCCCGCTGTTTAAATTGGGAAGAAAAATACCTGTATGTGATCGAGTTAGGTGCGCAGTTGCCGCCCTTAACTGAACAGCAGCGCCAACCAGAGAATGTGATTTCTGGTTGCCAAAGTCAGGTGTGGATTGCAATGACGCTCTCTGATGCGGGGCAGGTGGTTTTTGCTGGTGATAGTGATGCCGCTATCGTCAAAGGTTTGGTTGCAGTGGTGTTCATCCTGTACCAAGGTTTGACCCCACAGCAGATAATTGAGTTAGATGTTCGGCCCTTTTTTGCCGATTTAGCTCTCAGTCAGCACTTAACACCTTCGCGTTCCCAAGGTCTTGAAGCCATGATCCGCGCTATTCGAACTAAGGCTGTTACCCTCAACGTTTGCTGATCTACGCCAACATTTTGTGCTTTATTCTACGCGGCTTGTGTATTTTGCGCCGCGCGTCACAGTATTAAAGTGGTGATATTTCAGCAGCTTAAATCGGCCTCCATGCCAGAAAAAGCAGAATAAATTACATTGTAACACCTTGATTTCTAGAGATATAAATTGCCTTTATAATATGGGCTGTTACTATATGGTGGCCTTATAATTGGCTGCTAAAATTAACGTAGATATATCCGTCATCTTTCAAACTGCTGGTGCGTTGGCTGCTCTCATATCCCCCGAATCACTTACTTGTGTAAGCTCATCGGGATTATGAGCCTCTAATAAGACTCACCCTGCGGGCCTGCGCAAGCGCTCTTCAACATGGTTTACAACCAAGTTGCTACTCGCTTAACGCTTTTCTGCAATTTGAAATTTATTGGGTATAGCCGTGTAAATCGAATTTTAAGAAGTGATGTAGGAACTAAGCATGAAACGTGCATTAACTTTGATTGGTATGTTATTCGCAACTTGTCTGGCGGGAAGTATCACCGCTGCCAATGCGACCGAGTATCCTCTGCCGCCAGCCAATAGTCGTCTGATTGGTGAGAATACTACTTATACTGTTCCAAATGATGGTCGTCCGCTTGAGGCTATTGCTGCCGACTATAAAATCGGTTTGTTGGGGATGCTGGAAGCAAACCCAGGTGCTGATCCGTATTTGCCATTACCGGGTTCAGTGCTCACTATTCCGACCCAGATGTTGCTGCCAGACACCCCACGTGAAGGTATCGTCATCAACTTGGCTGAACTGCGCCTTTATTATTACCCTAAAGGTCAAAACAAAGTTGTGGTGTACCCAATCGGTATCGGCCAGTTAGGGCGTAATACCCCAACGATGACAACCACAGTCAGCCAAAAGATCCCGAACCCAACCTGGACACCAACGGCAAATATCCGTAAGAACTATTTGGCGGAAGGTATTACTTTGCCATCAGTGGTTCCGGCCGGCCCGGAAAACCCTATGGGGCTGTTTGCTATGCGGTTGTCTGCGGGGAGCGGTGAATACCTGATCCACGGAACTAACGCGAACTTCGGCATTGGTATGCGTGTCAGCTCTGGCTGTATTCGTCTACGCCCGGATGACATTGAAGCGCTGTTCAAGTCCGTACCTAAAGGTACTCGCGTTCAAATCATCAATGAGCCGGTTAAATATTCCGTTGAGCCAGATGGTAAGCGTTATGTGGAAGTTCATCAGCCGTTGTCTCGTGTAGACAGTGATGATCCGCAAACCATGCCAATCGCTATCAGCAGCAGCCTGCAGAAGTTTATTAACGACAGCCAGACTGATGCACAAGTGGTTCAGGAAGCGATTGTACGCCGTGCTGGTATGCCGGTTATTGTCACTGTCGGTGAGACTGCCACTGAGCAGGCTCCGGCTGTTGTAGCGCCTCAGGGCGAGCAACAGACACAACCTCAGAACGAAGAGCAGCAACCTACGGAGCAAGAGATGCCTAAGTTGGTTCAACCAGGCCCGGTTTATTCAGCTGCAAACTAAGAGCTGTGAGCTAAGTTCTCATCTCACACGCACCTTTGCCATGGCAGCCGTCGGTTTGCTGTGGCAAAGCATAGCGTGCACCCATATTGTGAAACGAGTTGATGAAGTAGGGCGTTAGGGAAGAGGTCAGCAGGGAAGGTCACAATCAGAAACTGGTTTTAGCAAGATAAAAAAAATGGCGCACAATGTGCGCCATTTTTCATTCAGGAAGTAATATTACTTCTTGTAAGCGTGAGCTTGGTTGTCAAGACGTTGGTTAGCACGTGCTGCATCGTCTTTAGCTGCTTGAACGTCAGAACGGATTGCGTTCACGTCGTTGCTCAGTTGGTCAACTTTAGCGTTCAGAGTTTGAACGTCAGAAGACAGTTGATCGATTTTAGCATTGCTTGAACAACCAGCCAGCATAGTAGAAGCCAGAATTACCGCGCCCAGTACAAGTTTAGTACGATTCATTATTAACACCCTCTAGATTAAGTTAATCTCCATGTAGCGTTACAAGTATTACACAAAGTTTTTTCGAAAGAGAATAAATTTTTAGTATTAGGGGGGTTTATTTTGATCGTTCGCTCAAAGAAGCATCTTGTTTTAAAAAAAAGTTAAAAAAACGAGGGAAAACAGCCGGATTCTTTCGGAAAAGTCCGACTCAGAAAAAAACTTTTGGGCGCTTAGGATAAAATGGATTTTTCGGAAAGTTTATTTAGAGATGTTTAAAAAGAAAACGCCGCTATGAAAAGCGGCGTTTTTAATTAGTATTGACTCTTTCGTTGAGATTATAAAACGTGTACGGAAGAGGTATTGGTGGTGCCGCTTGGTACTAAAGCACCAGAAACCATAATGACTACGTCGCCTTTCTGCGCCAGACCGCTGGCCAGAGCCGCTTCTTTACCAATGCGGTAGAAGTCATCTGTTGAAGCAATTTCGGCGACTAATTGAGTTATCACACCTTTAGTCAGAATTAACTGACGAGCAGTGGTTTCATTGGTCGTCAGGGCTAAAATGGTCGCGGTTGGGAAGTATTTACGAACTGACTTAGCGGATTTACCGCCGCCAGTTGCCACCACTATCACTTTTGCTTCCAGTTTTTCTGCAGTTTCTACTGCGCCACGGCAAACCGCTTCAGTGATACGCATTTTGCGATTATCGTTCAGCGTTTCGATGCGGCTTGGCATGATACGGTCTGTACGCTCACAGATGGTTGCCATGATGGTGACAGACTCTAATGGGTACTTACCCTTGGCACTCTCACCAGACAGCATCACGGCGTCGGTACCGTCCAAAATGGCGTTAGCGACGTCGCCGGCTTCTGCACGAGTAGGGCGTGGGTTTTTGATCATGGAATCGAGCATCTGAGTTGCAGTGATAACAACTTTACGTGCACGGTTACATTTCTCAATCATCATCTTCTGGGCGAAGATAACTTCTTCTACCGGGATCTCAACACCCAAGTCACCACGGGCAACCATGATACCGTCAGAGGCTTCCAGGATTTCGTCGAAGTTATTCAGACCTTCCTGGTTTTCAATTTTGGAGATGATCTGGATGTGCTCGCCGCCGTGTGCTTTCAGGTGTTCGCGGATTTCCAGCACGTCAGAACGCTTACGGATAAAGGAAGCGGCAACGAAGTCCACGCCTTGCTCACAACCAAAGATCAGGTCAGCTTTATCTTTTTCAGCCAATGCAGGCAGTTGGATAGAAACGCCTGGCAGGTTAACGCCTTTGTTTTCGCCCAAGTCACCGTTGTTCAGCACTTTACAAACTACAGTATTTTCAGTGACTTCAGTCACTTCCATACCGATCAAACCATCATCAACCAGTACGGTGTTGCCAATTTTTAGGTCAGCGGCAAAGCCCGGGTAGGTCACAGCAACGATGTTATTGTTGCCAATAACGCTTTGGTCTGTGGTGAAAGTGAAAGTCTGGCCTGCAACCAGCGCTGCATCTTTGCCGCCTTCCAGTTTCATGGTGCGGATTTCAGGGCCTTTGGTGTCCAGCAGAATACCGGCTTTCAGGCCAGTTTTTGCCATAACAGCACGGATATTCTTGATACGTTGACCATGCTCTTCATAGTCACCGTGGGAGAAGTTTAAGCGCATAACGTTCATACCTGCATTCAGCAGGTTCGTCAGCATTTCTTCGGATTCGGTTTTTGGACCTATGGTACAAACAATTTTAGTCTTTTTCATGACGGATTTTTTCTACAAGTTGTGATGGATAAAAAGCAAATGTTCCGTTAAATACAGCAACGGAGTGGGATCTGATTAGTGTCTGGTGTAGCGAAACGTTACCAAGAAGCAAAACATTACTAAGAATAGATGACAGTTGCGGAAATAGAATGGAAAACTTTAGCACGAGGCTAAACGCATGATCGGTATACGATGGCGTAAATGTGAGTTGTATTTTTTTAGCGTATCGGCAGATCAAGATGCTGAAACCATTCAACTGAAACGACGGTTCGTATTATAAGCGGTAAGTCGCGGGAAATGAAATAGAAAACAGAAACTCATTGTCGTTTTTTATAAAAATGGGCCATTAGTCGCGCAAACAGAGAGAATAATACTTAGTTTGTTGCGCAACAAAAAAAGTTTTTAACAATTTTAACAAGCGGATGGCGGAAAAATTGATGAAAGCAATATAACCAGACTTAAGAAATTCGAGTAGGGGATATTGAGTCGGACAGGAAATTAAGCAAACAGCAGAGTGGTGCGTTCTAATGGACTCGAACCATCGACCCCCACCATGTCAAGGTGGTGCTCTAACCAACTGAGCTAAGAACGCATTGAGAAACTATCAATTTGAAATTTGTAGATAATACCAAAGTGGTGCGTCCGAATGGACTCGAACCATCGACCCCCACCATGTCAAGGTGGTGCTCTAACCAACTGAGCTACGGACGCACATGATACTCTGGTCACTTCAGGTAATTTAATTAAAGTGGTGCGTCCGAATGGACTCGAACCATCGACCCCCACCATGTCAAGGTGGTGCTCTAACCAACTGAGCTACGGACGCACATACTACCCTTCTTATCTTGAAGCCATAGCGTTGTTAGCTGCACTTACTCACCCGAATCACTGACTTGAGTCAGCTCTGCGGGACTCGTGCATTTGCTGCCTAGCTACAGCTCCAATTACTTGGGTATATTATTTTCACTCTTATTACCTGCCATCAATGCTGACAGCGGGGACGAATATTAACGAGCTGCCCGTCTGCTGGCAAGGGGAAAAACATAATATTCACTGCAAACTCACGTAATTGCTGAGCTTTTACCCATTACGCTGTTTTTTTCTTCATCTTTTCTGATTTATAGGGGCGTTAATCATGGGCATAAGCCGCTGTGATTAACGCCCACAATACGATTAGCTTCCAAAATAATAGCGCTTAGTGTGCCGCTTTTTGCAGAATAAAAGCGGACGGTTGCTTTTGTAACCAACGGATGCGTAGCGCCATTAAGATCGCCGCCAAGGTCAGGCCGATAACAAACCCAATCCAGAAGCCACTAGGCCCCATGGCCGGAACAATATAATCGGTCAGCCCTAACAGATAGCCACTCGGTAACCCCACCAGCCAATACGCGGTAAAAGTAATAAAGAAGATCGAGCGGGTATCTTTGTAACCGCGCAATACACCGCTGCCAATCACTTGAATAGCATCAGATAATTGGTAAAGCGCTGCCAGCAACATTAAGTGGGAGGCCATCACCACGACTTCCGGAGTTTTGTTATACAGCAGCGCAATATGCTCTCGGAATACCACGGTAAACACTGCGGTGACACAAGCCAGCATTAACCCAACCGCAATACTGGTATAGGCGGCCACTTTGGCGTCATCAACCAACCCTTGACCGAGGCGAAAACCAACACGAATGGTCGCGGCGACACTCAGTGACATCGGTAACATAAACATCAGTGAGCTAAAGTTGAGGGCAATCTGATGCCCTGCAACGGCGACAATCCCTAGCGGAGAAACCAGCAGTGCCACTACCGCGAACAATGTGACTTCAAAAAACAGCGCCAGTGCAACGGGCAATCCAAGGCCACCGAGGCGTTTCATCACTTTCCAATCAGGGGCGGCAAAACCTTTCTCTAGTTTGATATCTTGCTGTGAGCGGGCGCGAGTCACATACCAGCGCATCATCAAGAACATCACCCAGTAAACTGTCCCGGTTGCTACCCCGCAACCCACCCCGCCGAGCGCCGGGGCACCAAATTTACCGTAGATAAAAATATAGTTAATGGGAATGTTGACCAGTAAGCCAATAAAGCCAATCACCATCCCAGGTTTGGTTTTGGATAATCCCTCACACTGATTTCGCAGCACTTGGAAAAATAGATAACCGGGCGCTCCCCACATAATGGCATGCAGGAAACCAACCGCTTTGTCGGCCAGCACCGGGTCAATATTATGCATCTGTCTAATAATTTGGTCGCTGTTATAGATGACCACCATAATTAATAGTGAGACACAGGATGCCAACCAAAACCCTTGTCTGACCTGATGAGCAATCTGATTGCGCCGCCCTGATCCGTTAAGTTGGGCGACCGTCGGGGTCAGCGCCAATAATAACCCGTGACCGAATAAAATAGCCGGTAACCAGATAGAAGTCCCAACAGCAACAGCCGCCATATCGGTCGCACTGACAGAACCGGCCATAATAGTATCAACCACGCCCATGGCTGTTTGGGACAATTGCGCAATAACAACAGGAATAGCGAGAGCTAATAAGCTACGCGCTTCGACAATATACTTCTGCACGCATACACCTTTTTCTACCCGTCGACTTTCAAGATGCAAGGGGGTTGGCTGCCCTCATTACTCGGCCCTTTCATGGGCCAGGCCTCTTCGAGGCCGTTGCTAGCAGCGTTCAAACCTGCTCCCGACAGATTTGTTACTCGGTTGCCGCCTACCTGCATCTCGAAGTTACTTGGGTATAACCTAGTTATGATGTCAATAACGACTATTTATCGCGCATGAGCGATAAATAAAATAGCGGAAAAACTTTGGAGCATAAAAAGTATAAAAGATTGTACCTTCTCACCGTGCTTAAGCAATCCTTGTCATTAAATATACCCGTCATACTTTAAGCTGCATGTGCGTTGGCTACGCTGAATAACCCGAATCACTTATCTGTGTAAACTCATCGGGATGAATGAGCCTCCTCCTTGAGGCTCACCCTGCGGGCTAGCATAAATAATGCTGTTCAAATCGGTTCCCGACCGATTTGTCACTCACTTGCCGCCTGCCTGCAACTCGAATTATTTAGGCTATATCAACTGAATATCAACGAAATAACTTCAATAGTAATTTTTAGTCTAAGTGGTTTGGTTTTCTTTATCTTCTGAGGCAGAATCACGGCAAAGAAATTTTCTCTCTAGATAAGAGGCATGGCGTATGTTTACCGGTATTGTTCAAGGCACCGCGCCCGTGGTAGCCATCGACGAAAAATCCAACTTCCGTACTCATGTGGTTGAAATGCCCACTGAAATGTTGCCTGAGTTAGCCTTGGGGGCTTCTGTGGCCCATAATGGCTGCTGTTTAACAGTGACCGAAGTTAATGGAAATCGGGTCAGTTTTGATTTAATGAAGGAAACCCTGCGTATCACCAATTTGGGTGATATTAAGGTCGGTGATGTGGTTAATTTGGAACGCGCGGCTAAATTCAGCGATGAAATTGGTGGGCATCTTATGTCCGGGCATATTATGTGTACCGCCGAAATAACTAAAATATATACATCAGAAAATAACCGTCAGATCTGGTTTCGACTGCCCAGCGACGATTTAATGAAATATGTATTACATAAAGGTTTTATCGGTATTGATGGCATTAGCCTGACTATCGGTGAAGTCGTAAGCAATCGTTTTTGTGTGCATTTGATCCCAGAGACACTGGCGCGCACCACATTAGGTAAAAAGCGTTTGGGGCATAGAGTGAATATCGAGATAGACCCACAGACGCAGGCGGTGGTGGATACCGTTGAGCGGGTATTAGCGCAACGCGATATTGCACAGCTGTCTGCAGCGGCGGCTGATAAAGCTATCCGGGGATAGGATACTAAAAGAGTAGGGGGCTGATGAGCCCCCACCTTGACAGCGTTTTTAGAGACTAACGCGCCACTCGAATACCGCCTTCTACGCCATTTGGACTGAATAATACCTGCCACAATTGAATGTCTCTGGCGCGGAATGCACCCGCACAAGCATTCAGATAATAGCTAAACATCCGTTCAAATCGCGGTGAGTAATTCTCCGCTAAATTCGGCCATGCGGCTTGGAAGCGTTCATACCATGCCATCAGTGTTCGGTCGTAATCTGCCCCGAAATTATGCCAGTCTTCCATGATGAAATAAGGTTCGCTGGCTTGGGCTATATGTTGTACTGACGGTAGACAACCATTAGGGAAAATATACTTATCAATCCACGGGTCAACGCTCAAGTCAGTACGATTAGCGCCAATGGTGTGCAGTAAAAATAACCCATCAGGCTTCAGATTTCGGTTAACCACCTCAAAGTAGGTGCGATAATTTTTGGGGCCGACATGTTCGAACATTCCTACAGAGACGATGCGGTCAAATTGTTCATCCAGGTCGCGATAATCTTGCAGCAAAATAGTGACATCCAAACCTTCACAACGTTTTTGGGCCAATTTTTGCTGTTCAGCCGAGATGGTCACGCCGGAGACGGACACCCCGAAATGACGTGCAGCATAAGCAGCAAGCCCGCCCCAACCACAACCAATATCGAGCAAGGTCATGCCGGGCGCTAATTGCAGTTTCTCACAAATCATCTGCAATTTGTTTTCCTGCGCTTGCTCAAGTGTTGTGGCGTCTTTCCAATAAGCGCAAGAATATTGCATATTGGGGTCGAGCATGAGGCTAAACAGGTCATTGCCCAGATCGTAATGTTCTTTACCGACAATCCAGGCTCTTTTCTTTGATTGCAAGTTGATTATACGCGCAGCAGCAATGCGTAAAGTATCTTTGAAATGGTGTGGAAGTTGTTTTTCCAGACCCGATCTGAGAACGCGTTGGAAGAAAATATCCAGACGGTCACATTCCCACCAACCATCCATATAACTCTCACCTAATGCCAAAGATCCTTCTTGTAATACCCGTTTGAAGAAGTTCGGGTTATTAACTTGAATGTCGAAAGGGCGTGAGCCATTGATTTCAATATCAGCCCGATTCAGCATTTCTTGTATAATGCGAAACCACGGATTTTCTTGAATACTTTGGTCTTCAATACAGGATGAACTCATAGCTTCTCCATCACTTTCTTCTGACTTATGACTCGCGATAAAATTTATATACGCGGGTACATACCAATAAAGTTGGTGTCTGGTATCCATTACGGACAGAGGAAGATTAAGAAGAAACCCTAATGACACTTTGGTTTAGGGCAACTCATCCATAAGAGGAAATGTGACACAATCCACGCGCACAGAAAATGCTTAAGATAATGCTTTTTTTAAATGGTAATCTAATCAGTTCGATTGAGTATAGGCTGGCCGGAGCGCTTTCTCAATAATAAATCGCGTCCGGCCTGCATGTTCTTTAGTGACTATTTTTATTGGAGATTATGACTCCGCGTAATTATAGTCATCATTATTAGTATGGCTTTTTTCATTTTTCATCGCGTAGCAATGAATGCCATAACCTAATATGGCTAAAGCGACCGTCGATAGCATCACCGTGACTGTTGCCAGTAAAGGTTGGCTGATAAAGAGCGAAACTACCATGCTGGCAATAAAACACAAACCCAACTGAAGTGTGTTTTGTAGCGCCGCCGCTTTGCCAGTATTCGCCGGAAAGGGCATTAATGCATTCGCTACGATAATAGGGTAGCAGGCACCATTCACCAGCGCCATTATGCAAAACGGAATAAGTAAGGTCACCAGTGTTGGTGTCGTCAATGTGGCGATCAGGTAGAGCGCAATCATACTGAGGGCATAACCGGCCAACAGCCACGGCAGTAGAGTGTTGCCTTTAATTCGACTCAATGCACTGCGACAAGCAAAACCCCCTAGCAGAAAGGCTAATGTTTGTGGAACATAACTCAAACCAATGGCATTCGGGCTATATCCCATATCACCTAAAATAAAAGGCGAGCCGGTTAACCAGGCGAAAAAACCGGCGCTGCATGCAGCAAACATCATTACGTTGCCGCTAAATACCGGAGATTTCAGCAATTGCCAGAAACTAATGGCACTTTTGCTTTTAAGCCCGCCATCCGAGGCCACTTTTTTCCGTTCCTTAAGCAGTGCGGTCGGGATCAGCAGTAGCAATGTAATCGCCAATAAAACGACAAAAATTGACCGCCAACTAAAGTGGTTTAATAACCACGCACCTAATAAAGGGGCTAACGCGGGGGATAACGCCACTAAAGGCATTATGGTCGCAAACACCCGATTGACTTTGCTACTGTGGTATCTATCTACCACCAATGCTTGCCAGCTCACGGCTGCAGAACAGACTCCCACCGCCTGAATAAAACGCAGAACCAATAACTGTGCCGCTGTTTCAACCCATAAAATCCCCAAACAGCCGATGGCAAATAAGCCCAACCCGACTAATAGCACAGGTTTACGGCCTAACTTATCGGAAACAGGCCCCCAGATAAGTTGAGCGATAGCGAAACCAGCGAGAAAGATACTGAGGCTGGCACTGATGGAACCGGCAGAGGTGTGCAGCTCTTGTTGCATAGCGCCAAAGGCAGGCAAATACATGTCGGTGGCCAGGTACCCCAACATGCTCAAACCGGCCAGGTAGAACATGAAACTAGAAGTCGTTTTCATTTTTTGTGTCTCATTATAATTTTGCAGGCAAAACTCTTATCATGGAAATTCCATTGCGGGGGGCATTCTAGCGGCGAGGTATTCTGTTGTGAAACGGTAATATTTGCGCCATGCTATCAAAAAAATTGATAGTAAATATTCAGTCTAAGGGAAGTGCATAATCATGTGGTCAGAATATTCATTGGATGTGGTCGATGCAGTTGCCCGCACCGGGAGTTTCAGCGCTGCTGCTCAAGAATTGCACCGCGTCCCGTCAGCGGTAAGTTATACCGTGCGCCAGTTGGAGGAATGGCTGGCCGTGCCGTTATTTGTACGGCGTCACCGGGATGTAGAATTGACGGAAGCGGGCAGGGTTTTTATCAAAGAAGCTCGAGATGTTATCAAAAAAATGAATGGCACGCGGCGACAGTGCCAGCAAGTGGCGAATGGGTGGCGTGGGCAACTCAATATCGTGATCGATAAAATCGTCAAACCTCAGCGGAGTCGCCGCTTAGTATTGGATTTTTATCGCCATTTTCCTGATATCGAACTGCGGGTACGCTATGAGGTATTTAATGGTGTCTGGGATGCACTGGCGGATGGCCAAGCTGAAATGGCCATTGGGGCGACTCGCACCATTCCGGTTGGCGGGCGGTTTATCTTCCGCGACATGGGTTTTTTGACCTGGCATTGTGTGGTGAGCGTCAATCATCCCTTAGCCCACTTGACCGGTTCCCTTATTGATGACCAATTGCGGCCTTATCCCTCACTCTGTTTGGAGGATACCGCGCGAAATCTGCCGAAACGAGACACCTGGACCTTGGATAACCAACAGCGTTTAGTGGCACCCGATTGGGCGACGGGAATAGATTGCCTGTGTGCAGGATTATGTGTCGGAATGGTGCCCGCGCATATGGTGTCGCCCTTGATTGAACAAGGGAAACTGGTGGTATTAACCTTGGCCGAGCCACTTCCTGATAGCCCGTGTTGTTTGACGTGGGAGCAGAATAATCATTCGCCAGCTTTAGCATGGATGCTAGCGTATTTAGGTGACAGTGTCACACTTAATAATGAATGGCTAAAAGATGATAATGCCGTGATTGAGGACTGAACGCACAGCGTTAGCTGCCGGTAACATGAGGGCTACCGGCAGGTGAAGATTAACGGCGGTAATCGCGGTAGGGGCCATCAGCAACAGAGCGGCGCTCGACCAGCTTAGGGTGTACTTCAATCGTTTGTGGGTCTTCGCGTTTACTAACAATTCTGTCGAGCAACATGGCAAAAGCGGTTTCACCTAATCTCTCTTTTGGCTGATGAATAGTGGTTAGCGCCGGTGAGAAATACCGCGCATTGCGCACATTATCATAGCCGATCACCGAAATATCTTGTGGCACCCGCAGGCCCAATTCATCCGCCGCGCATATTGCCCCCATCGCCATAATATCGCCGCCACAGAATACGGCGGTCGGGCGGTGTTTTTGCGTCAGAATTTGGTGCATAGCTTTATAACCGGATTCTGGCTCAAAATCCCCCTGAACCACCCATTCGTCACGTAGCGGGATATTGGCCTCTTCCAGTGCTTTCAGGAAGCCCTGATGGCGACCACCACCGGTATTCCGTGATAACTGACCGGGAATAGCACCGATATCACGATGACCGCGCTCAATAAGATAACGGCCAGCTAAATAGCCGCCTTCGAATGCATTATCAATAATCGAGTCAGTAAAATCGCCACGGGCGGTACCCCAGTCCATCACCACCATTGGAATATTGCGATAATCTTCTAACATCCCCAGCAATTGTTCAGGGTATTCAGAACACATCACCAATAATCCATCGACACGCTTTTGCGCCAGCATGGATAGATAGGCTTTTTGTTTATCAAGATTATTATGAGAGTTACATAAAATCAGGGTGTAACCTTTGCTATAACAACTATTTTCAACCGCTTCGATCACCTCAGCAAAATAGGGTGCTTCACTGGATGTTGCCAACAAACCAATTGATTTAGTGTGATTAACTTTCAAGCTGCGGGCCACAGCACTGGGCGAATAATGCAGCTCTTTAATGGCCGCCCACACAGCGGCTTTGGTATTTTCGGCGACGAAACGAGTTTTATTGATAACGTGCGAAACGGTGGTGGTGGACACACCCGCGTGTTTGGCCACATCTTTAATCGTTGCCATAAAAAGAATGACTCCTAAGCTCACCTGTTACAGCAGGTAAGTATTATGTTAATCGTTTGCCTGTATGACTCGAACACCGCTCAGACAGAAACACGATAGTAGGCTGGTAAGTTGAATCAGCAGGCTGTCTGAGAGGTTTTATTGGACGTTATGAGTCGGCATACAGTTATGAACTGCGAATTTTGGCTGATCTGGAGGAAAAGTGAAAGCGTTAATCAATGTTATAAAGTGCGTAATGAGCACAAGATTTTTTTTCTTAACTGTGGGAAAATGATTTAACGCACTAATTGTGTGCCTTTACCTTACTATACTTGAAGTATGACGAGTATAAAGATTAACCGGCTGAGGAGTTTTTATGGATACCAATCTGAAAATGTCGCTGATTACGACTGTTGGTGCGCTGGCAATGATTATTGTTTTTAGCTTCGTGGCGGTAATGAATTAATTAAACCGCTTGCCGGTATGAAGCCATTAGTAGGGCGGTTAACCCGCCCTTAATTATTTCTACTGATAATAACCACGTGTGTATCTTTCTGTTTGCGCGGTATCAGGCTAAATTTTTCTCAACGAAAGACCAATTCACTAAAGCCCAGAAGTTCTCCAGATATTTTGGTCGCGCATTACGATAATCAATATAATAAGCGTGCTCCCATACATCCACCGTCAGCAGTGGTTTATCCGCAGTCGTCAGCGGTGTTGCCGCATTTGAGGTACTGACAATCGCCAGTGTGCCATCCGCTTTTTTGACCAGCCACGTCCAGCCTGCGCCAAAGTTTTTCACTGCCGCATCAGTAAACTGTGCTTTAAATTCAGCGAAAGAACCAAAGGATTGATTAATGGCATCGGCAACTTTGCCAGTAGGTTCGCCACCACCATTTGGTGATAAACAGTGCCAGTAAAAGGTGTGGTTCCAGACTTGGGCTGCATTATTAAAGACACCGCCACTGGAGGTTTTAATAATCTCTTCCAAGGATTTACCCGCAAACTCAGTATCCTTAATCAGATTATTGAGGTTGACCACATAAGTGTTGTGGTGCTTGCCGTAATGGTACTCCAGCGTTTCAGCAGAAATGTGCGGTTCCAGTGCATTTTGTGCATAAGGTAATGCCGGTAATTCAAAAGACATCGCTCTCTCCTTTCGGGGTTGCTCAGGGTGTTTGCTCCTCAAATCCGATCTTTCGCAGTCGCTAAAACAGGGTGAGGGGCGGTTAAAATCGTAATTGTTGTATTTTTGTTGTGGGTATTAATCTTAACAACTTTCAACAGAAATGACAGAGATAACCATATAGTTTGATGGGGTATTGCGTAAAAACCATTCACTGCTGTTATTCGATTAAGGGGAGTGATGATTGGGTTATTGGCACCCGATAGCGCTACCAGGTTCGATATTAGTGAATGGTTTTTATTAGCGAATAGATTCTGATTAGCGAATAGTTTTGGGTGTTACGACGCGGCGAGCGCCAACATAATGATCTTGCCAGTAGTCATTATCTAGCATGCTAATACGAATGTCTTCACCCGTACGCGGCGACTGAATAAATTTGCCGTTGCCTAAATAAACACCGACATGATCAGCAACACCACGATTAGCTATATTAAAGAAGACTAAATCCCCACTTTCTAATTCAGCGCGCTTAACCGGCGCAGCATCGCGTAAATGATACATTTCATTCGCTGTACGCGGCATTTTTATTCTGATGACATCTTTATAGGCGTAATAAATAAGCCCGCTGCAATCAAAACCTGTATTAGGGGAGGTACCGCCCCAGCGATAAGGTTTACCGACTTGCTTCATCAGTTTACTCATCGCAGTCTGTTTGGCGTGCTGGTAGCGCTTTTTATGTGCAGGGCTGAGCTTTATCTTATTATTTGCCGCTAATTCGGCATCCGCTTTACCTTGGGCTTTATTTCGGTGGCGGCCATAAGCGACTTTCTCTGTTTTACTCACCGCCGCTTTTTTATTGGCTGCGGTTTTAATCTGCGGTTTTTTAGTTGCGATTGTTTTACTCGGAATTGTTTTACTGCTGCTTGATTTTTTTCCGGTAGTTTTACTGACTTCCGGGGTTTTCTTCTTAATGGCTTTGCTGGCAGTAGCCGCTGTTTTCTTTTTATCGTTATTGGCGATTGTTTTATTTGTGACATTTTTACTGGCGGTTTTATTGCTGGTCACTTTGGCTTTTTTAGTTGTTTTATCGGCTTTACGTTTTTTACGGTCATCAGAGTTGGCCTGACTGATTTGGCCTTTCTTTTGCTCAGCCGAGACGTGAGCCTGCGGCGAAGCATGCGCAAGGTTTAGAAATAGCTGGGTAAACAGCAGCACAAACAGCGTAAAAATTAAACGCATAATAACGCTACCAACCTTGGCCCTGAAATGAATATGAAGAGTCACAGTATTGCTGAAACTCAGGATATAAAAAAGCAGAGAGCGACAGGATTTGAATCGATATTGTGAGAAAACATTAATGGCGTCGCAATCGTCGCTTTTTCACCCGGTAAATGGCCTTAAATTAACCATATGTCAACGGGTTAGCTGCCCGGTACTTCTGGTATCCCACGATGAAGATAATAATGAAGTCATGGGATCAAAAATGTTATTCTGAATGCACATATTTGTAGCTGACAATATAACCATTTGCTGACAGAGTAAAGCCCCTGCAAAAGATGGCGTTTTATTCCAGTAGTGACAGTCGCTACAATAGACAGGACGCAATAATAAAATAGCCCTAATGGTTAGGTTCTAAGTATTGTAGCCACGAAATGGCTTGAGGAAGCAAGAAATGACGACGATTGATAAAATTCAGCGCCAGATAGCAGAAAACCCAATCCTGCTTTATATGAAAGGCTCGCCTAAGCTGCCAAACTGCGGTTTCTCGGCTCAGGCGGTACAGGCGCTATCCGCGTGTGGCGAACGTTTTGCTTATGTTGATATTTTGCAAAATCCTGACATCCGTGCTGAGTTGCCAAAATATGCTAACTGGCCAACCTTCCCACAACTCTGGGTTGACGGCGAATTGGTCGGCGGTTGTGACATCCTGATGGAAATGTATCAGCGTGGCGAACTGCAACAACTGCTGAAAGAAACGGCAGATAAATACCGTACTGAAGAAGAAAAACCCGCAGCAGAGTAATATGCTGGCAGGTCAGTATAAAAAACAAAAGGTGGCTTGCTGGCCACCTTTTTTAATGGGTCAATTTCTATTTTTTGCTGGAACCCTATTGCTCGGATTCGCCCGCAGGTACCGGCCAGCCACCGAGTTTCTTCCAACGATTGACTAACTCACAGAATAATTTTGCCGTTTGCATTGTATCGTACAAAGCAGAGTGTGCCTGGCTGCTATCAAACGGAATACCTGCCGTCAGGCAAGCTTTTGCCAATACGGTTTGCCCCAGAACCAACCCACTGAGCGCTGCGGTATCGAAGGTGGCAAAGGGGTGGAACGGGTTGCGCTTCAAGCTAGCGCGTTCAGCCGCCGCCATCACAAAGCTGTGATCAAAGTGGGCATTATGCGCAACGATAATGGCGCGGTTGCAGCCTTTATCTTTCAATCCCTTACGAACGGCTTTGAAAATGGCGTGTAAAGCATCATGTTCACTGACCGCACCCCGTAATGGATTGGTGGGGTCTATCCCATTAAATGCCAGCGCTTCCGGTTGCAAATTGGCACCCTCGAACGGCTCTACATGAAAATGGAGCGTTTCATCAGGCAACAGCCAGCCATCCTTGTTCATTTGCAAGGTTACGGCGGCAATTTCGAGTAATGCGTCGGTTTGAGCATTAAAACCGGCGGTTTCCACATCAATTACTACGGGGTAATACCCACGAAAACGGCCACTCAGGGCGTTAAGGTCACTTTTATCTGCCATCAGTTTCTTATCTTCAACGAATTCAGCACGCATTATGTCAAATTTTGGCGTGGGATGCAGGGGGATATCGCGATGAGAAAAAAGGCACCTTGTTGGTGCCCTCTGGTTAATCAGTTTCCGAGGCCGTGTCCAGCGCTCTTATTCTCGATTAACTCGATTTTGTAACCGTCGGGATCTTCGACAAAAGCAATAATTGTATTACCGCCTTTTACCGGGCCAGCTTCGCGGGTCACTTTGCCCCCAGCATGACGAATTTGGTCGCAGGTGGCGGCAACATCATCCACACCCAGTGCCAGGTGACCAAATGCAGTCCCCATTTCGTAGCTATCTACACCCCAGTTATAAGTCAGCTCAATGACTGAGCCTTCACTCTCATCGCTATAGCCGACGAATGCCAGTGAGTATTTATACTCGGTATTTTCGCTAGTACGCAGCAAACACATTCCTAATACCTTGGTGTAGAAATCGATGGAACGCTGTAAGTCACCAACGCGGATCATGGTATGGAGTAAGCGCTTCATAATACCTCTTTATTATCAATAATTTAAAATTGAAAATTCATTGCAAATCAAAGCTAATTTATAATCATATAGTAATATCATTGCACTCACTACCCTATGACGGTCAGTTTATGTGGTGCAAATAAGAACGGCCAGGCATAGCCTGACCGTTATGAAACCAATAGATTGATAGATTACAAGGTCGGGTAGTCGGTATAGCCCTTAGCACCGCCGCCGTAGAAAGTTTCGCCGTCAGGTTCATTCAGTGGCGCATTTTGTTGCAACCGCTCAACCAGATCCGGGTTGGAAATATAGCTGCGGCCAAAGGCGACGGCATCAATAAATCCTTTCTCAATCAGGTTTTCAGCTTTTTCTGCAGTATAAGCACCGGCACCGACAATCACACCTTTGAAGCGGGCGCGCACAGCATCGCGGAATGCATCCGAATAAGGCTTGCCACCCGCCCAATCTGGCTCAGAAATGTGCAGAAACGCGATATTGCGTTTGTTTAATTCTTCAACCAGATACAGCGCCGCTTCTTCCTGATCTTCACCATTATCCAGACCATTGAACGGCCCCAGCGGTGAAATACGGATACCAATATGTTCAGCACCCCATTCAGCCGCAGTGGCATCAACCACTTCCAACGTCAGGCGAGTACGGTTTTCAATGCTACCACCGTATTGGTCGGTACGCTGGTTTGATGCCGGAGACATAAATTGATGCAATAAATAGCCGTGTGCCGCATGCAATTCGATATAGTCAAACCCAGCTTCACGAGCATTGGCTGTCGCCTGGCGGAAATCATTAATGATGCCTGGAATCTCTTCCGTTTCCAACGCGCGCGGGGTAGAGCAGGGAACACGAACCCAAGCCCCGGATTCATCACGGATCGTCGTGCGAGTGTCTGCAGCAATTGCTGAGGGCGCAACAGGGGCTTGTTGGCCCGGCTGTAAACTGCTGTGCGAAATACGACCGACATGCCATAACTGTACGGCAATATGTCCGCCGTCATCATGAACGGCTTGGGTGATTTTTTTCCATGCGTTTAACTGTTCTTGCGTGTGTAACCCCGGAGCCCCGGCATAACCTTTCGCCTGGAAAGAAATCTGTGTTGCTTCAGTGATAATCAAACCCGCACTGGCGCGTTGACGATAATACTCAGCCATCAATGGTGTTGGAATATCACCTGGCTCAATACTGCGCAAGCGCGTCAGCGGGGCCATAAATACACGGTTCGGCAAAGTGAGCGCGCCAACTTTCAAAGGGGAGAACAGTTTAGCAGTCTTCATGGTGCATCCTATATTAATAGACCAGTCGACTAGTGACTGGATAAATCCTGAAAATAAAAAATAGTAAACTCAGGATCATTGGATTATTGGGCTGGTTGTAAAATCAGTTCGATACTTTCTAGCGCACAGGTCAGCGGCGTAACGGAGCGTTTCACCTTGGCTCGCAGTGACGCGCCGAGCCATAAGGCATAGAGCGTTTCTGCGGTCGCAGCAGGGGACAGCATGATACGCAAAGAGCCTTCTTCAATACCGGCTTCGATGGCATCTTGCAAACGACCAATCACGCGAGCAGTACCGATATCTAGCGCGTGGCGCATAGGTTCGGATAAATCACTCACTTCGGCTGATAGTTTAACCGCCAGACAAGCATTGTGGCATTCACTGCCACAATAGTTAGCAATCGCTTGAGCAAAATAGTGCAGTAAATGGTGGCGTTTATCACCTTGTGAACCCGTCAATAGGTTTTCCATTTCAGCATCATAGCGATCAAAATAGCGCTGTAGCATCGCCTCACCAAACACTTCCTTTGAGCGGAAGTAGTGATAAAACGACCCTTTCGGGATACCCGCAGTGGTAAGTAACTGACTGAGACCCATACCATTAAAGCCGAGGCGCAGGCTGAGGCTCTCACCGATGGCTAACAGATGTTCACGGGTGTCCACATGTGTATGCTGTATTTTGTTCATGGTTAAAAGCCTAATAGACCGATCGGTCTAGGTCAAGAGAAAAATGCCAACGGCGGGGGCGCTGGCATCAAGATAGTTATCTATCGGCTATTTTTTGGCTCAATGGGTTGGCTAACCTGGCTCCGGCATTTCTGTAGTAAATCCATTCCAGGCTGATATTCAGTAGTTTGAATATTCATCATCCCCAGGAGGGTGTGGAAGAGATTGTCTTGTGAAACTTCATCGTGTTGGGCGCTATCTGATAAACACTGGCGATTAATGCCATAGTTTTTTGTATATTCAGGAGATAACCACATCAATAAAGGTATGTGTGTTTGCTGGCTGGGGGCGAACATATAGGGCGTTCCGTGTAAATACAGGCCATTCTCACCCAATGACTCGCCGTGGTCAGAGAGATAGACCAGCGCGGTATTAAATTTATCATGATGTTGTTGCAGCAATTTAACCGTACTGTCTAGCATCGCATCAGTATAAAGAATGGAATTGTCGTAGGTATTCACCAACTCCTGGGAGGTACAATCCTGAATTTGGTTGCTATCACAGGTTGGCGAAAACTGACGGATCTCGGGTGTTGAGCGGCGGTAATAGGCTGGGCCATGACTGCCCATTTGGTGCAGTACAATCACGCTATCGTCTTGTATTCCATTGATATAATTATCTAACTTGTAGAGCAATGCGTTATCCAAACAGACACCATTCTCACAATCGGTAGTGAGTTGTAACTGGGTGACGTCTTGATGGGGAATGCGGTCGCAAGCACCTTTACAGCCGCCGTCATTTTCGCGCCACAACAAATTTAACCCGGCGCGAGCCAGAATATCCATCAAGCCCTGCTGGTGGCTGGCCAGTGTGGCATCATAATTTTTACGTGACATATTGGAGAACATGCAGGGTACCGAAACCGCAGTTTCAGTCCCGCATGACGATGCGTTTTTGAAATAGATAACACCTTGTTTTTGCAAGCGTGGATTAGTTTCTCGGCCATAGCCGCCCAAGGAAAAACTCTCTGCTCTGGCAGTTTCACCCACCACTAAAATGACCAAGGTTTTCTTTTGTTGCCCGCTAATTAAAGGGCCTTTATGGGCATCTTCGCCTATTGTCACTAGCGCCATATTACTGGCGAAATACTTATGTTTGGCGAACTGGACACTGCCGCTGACAAAATTACTCGGTGTGAGCATCTTAACGATGCTTTTATTATTACGGATAAGCGAGGCGTAATCTTTATAAAACAGTGTTGCGACAAGCATGATAATGACGGTTGATAGCAGGATATTGGCAGCTCGCAGCCCCAGCATATACCACCAAGGGCGCGTTGCGTTGATGCGCACCAAGCAGACAAGAGTGGCGGGGAAGATACCTAACATTAGCAGCCACAAAGCCATGCGCGGTGTGAAAAGGGCGGTAGCTTCTTGCGCATTGGTTTCAAAAGCATTTTGCAGCATATTGGCGTCGATAACGGCACCATAACTGAACATAAAATAGTTGCTGACGGCCCCTCCGAGCAGAAACAGAATAATAATGGGCTTGCGTAACACGGGTACGGCCAACAGGCTGAAAATAATATTAAGAGCGCAGAAAATGACCACCGGTATAGTGGCGGCAAAGAAATAACTGTCACTGCTGTCAAAGTGAATGAGCGACCAGGCTTTATCAATAAACAGCGCATTCTGGAAGAGAGTAAAAAACAGAGCATTGGCTAAAATAAAAACCAAATCGTTACACTGTAACTTATATCGAGCATTCATTGTGAAAATAAGACCCTACAGTTTACTAATTGACAGAATGCTACTGAATAAAACTTAAGATAACCTTAGTCATCAGGGTGCCTTGTGAGGAATGATGAATAATAAGACTTGTCACCCGCCGTGAAGCAGTCTTCAATTAAAGTATACCTCTTGTACTTGGGGCCGCAGGGGTGTTAGCTGCAACCTCAAGTTCTTCAGGTATGTCAGCAGCAGGAGGCGATTTGGCTCAGCAACTTGAGTTTTTTGACATCCCCAGCCCGTGCCGCGGTATCTGCCAAACAGATGACCGTGGCTTTTGTCGTGGGTGTATGCGTAGCCGGGATGAGCGCTTTCATTGGATAAAAATGAGTGACCCGCAAAAGCGAGATGTCCTGCGGTTGTGTCGTCAACGGCTGTTGCGTTTGCAGCGGGCTAACAAACAACAGGATGATCCCTTACCAGAACAACCTTCATTATTCTGATGCGTCATTATTTTGCCTTAGTGTTTAGCGATTATGGCGGTTTCGTTGATCAGCCCCAATTCATTGCCCTGGGAGGATTTAACCTTTCTGCGGGTTGTGTATGCTTATGGGCAGATAAATAAATGAGGTAGCTAATAATGGATACACGTAGTCAACTGGCTCCGATCGGGCCTGAATTTTCTCGCATGATTTGCGGTTATTGGCGGCTGATGGAATGGGACATGACTCCGGCGCAATTGTTGACTTTTATCGAGCAACATATTGAGTTGGGTATCACAACTGCGGATCATGCTGATATTTACGGCGGTTATCAATGCGAACAGGCATTCGGGCAAGCATTACGTCTTAAACCCTCCCTACGCAGCCAACTGGAGTTAGTCAGTAAATGTGGCATTGCCACCACAGCTAAGCCAGAGCATGCCTTGGGACATTATATTACTGACCGCTCTCATATCATTGAAAGTGCAGAACAATCTTTGACGCATCTGCATACAGACTACCTTGATTTGTTGCTAATTCATCGCCCAGATCCATTGATGGATGCAGACGAAGTGGCTGAGGCATTCACTCAGTTACACCAAAGCGGCAAAGTAAAACATTTTGGCGTTTCAAACTTTTCGCCTGCGCAATTCAGTTTACTGCAATCACGGCTGCCATTCTCATTGGTCACGAATCAGGTAGAGATTTCACCGCTGCATCAGCCCGCGATTGTGGATGGGACACTTGATGCTTGCCAACAGTTGCGTATTAAGCCCATGGCATGGTCTTGTTTGGGCGGTGGCCGCCTGTTTAGTGACCCTGAGTTCCAAACATTGCGTAATGAATTACAGACAGTAGCGGACGAAATCGGCGCTGAAAGTATTGAACAAGTGGTTTATGCCTGGGTGCTACGTTTGCCTTCGGCGCCATTACCAATTATTGGTTCTGGTAAGATAGCGCGGGTTAAATCCGCATGGGCGTCACTCTCTCTCACAATGACACGCCAGCAATGGTTCCGTATTCGCCGTGCTGCGCTGGGCTATGACGTGCCTTAAGTGAGTTCTCTGCGCCAGCGAGCTTCAGGCTGGCGCAACTTTATCTTTCTCATCAGCACTATTTTCCTCGCCAGCACTATTTTCCTCACCCGGCACTGCCAACTGAAGTTGAGTCAGCGAGCAATACAATCGCCAGATAAGCCCGGCCAACTCTCGGCCAGAGGCATCCGGATATTGTCCTAGAATTGCACTCATGCGCTGTAATTCCTGCAACGTGGCTTGCAGTGAACTGGGCTGAACACCTTTTTCGGTCATGCAGCCTTTCAGACAGTGAATACACACATCCCGCACCGCGGATAAAGGGGCTGAAGTGGTTTGCCAATCACGCAACTGCCACACCACATGGCTGCAATTGAGCAGCACCATGCCCCAGCGGAGCAGCCACAAGCGCGCCGGTTGATCTTTGCTGAGATTGAGTTGATTAATGCGGTGATATATCAGTGATTCAAACTGACTCTGGCTTTGTTGCGGATGGCTGCTGAGCTGGTCGATAAAATCACGCCGTAACATACGAATAATTCGCCGACTTTTGCGTTTATCGGAGCTAGGGCGCAGTAGCTGAAATGCCACTCCCGCCAGCATAACGCCAACTAATTTCCCAATGTTATCATTCAGAAATTCTTGATAATCATAGCTGGGTGGGTTGGTCACACTCAAGAATGACCCCATAAAAACAATCAATTGCCCCCACAGAGCGGCATAAGGCGGATGCTGAAGCTTCATCATTTGCATGGTGATTAAAATCGGAAATAGCAGCACGGCAAATTGCCAAAAATCATCAATTTGTATCATTACGCCAAATTTCAGAATAAAGCAGCTAATAGAGAGCAAAACAATGGCTTTCAGTAGCGTGGCAATACTTTCTGTCGGTGAGGGAGTGGCGGAGTAGAGCACGCAACTCACCGCCGCCAATGCCAGCGCGGCACTGCCTGAGCTCCACTGAGTATGTATCCAGAATGCACAGCCGATAACAATGCAAACAAAGGTTCTCAGACCATTATAAGCGGCCTCATAAGTATCAGTATGGCGCGCCAATGAGGTCACTGGCGGCGGTAACACCATGCCGATTTCAGGTTCTTTATCCAGTTGCGCCAGCCAGCGATTCACCTGCAAATAAAGCCAACAAAAATGCCGCAATCTTAACCAAAAAGCCCGATGGCGATAATCAAACTCATCATGAGGAGCAATTTGTTGCAGGATCTTGGCTATCTGGTATTTATCACAGCCCGGTTGCTGCAAGGCCGCTAGCAATTGCGCGAGCACGGCTGGCAGATTCTCTGGCGGCGATGGCCAGTTAACTAGCATGCGGCGCAAACTGGTAATCACGCTGGTGATGCGTAGCTGGCGATGCAGAATAAAATTCAATACATTATTTTGCCGCCGTAAGCGGTAATGGCTCCAAAAAGCCTGAATACGCAGCAGATTCATGGTGAGGATCTGCCCAATGACTCCCTCATGTGAAGTGCGAATTTGTGGCGTTTGTTCGGTTTGCCACAATAATTCTGCGTGTTCCAGCAAGCGCGATTGCATACGGCGCAATGATGTCAGCAGTGCTTCGCCGTCTGAAGTGCTGGGGAGCAGCATCATCATCAGACCGCCGCAGAGAATGCCGGTAATCACCTCACAGACTCGGGCCTGGGCGATATCAAAGATTTGTTGTGTGTCAGTGGTATTGACGGTAGAGAAAGCGATGATCGCGGTGGTGTAGCCGGCTAAAGCAAAAGCATAGGAAACGTTATTTTGATAGTGATTTGAGACAAATGTGCACAGGCCAATCCAAGTGGCAATGACAAAAGTAAACAGCCAGGGGTCATTTAGGCAATGGCCGGCAATTATCAATGATGCCGCAGCACCAATCAGGCTGCCAATAACTCGCCCGATACTCTTGCTGATGACGCCCCCGATGGTCGGGAAACTGACCACCGCTGCGGAGGTCATCGCCCAGTATGGCTCATCTAAATTCAGCGTAAACGCAATCCATAGGGATAAACACATAGCCAGCGAATTACGCAGTGCGTAACGCCACTGACCCGCATTAGCCTTGCCCCAAGGCGTTTGTTGCCATGAGGGGAGAGTGAGGCGCATGGTTTAATCCACCAGCGAAATGGTGCAGGTGGTGCCAGCAATCAATGTGACATCAGCCGGGACATCCAACAATTTAATCCTCACCGGAACTCGCTGTGCCAGACGCACCCAGGGCACATTCGGTTTCACATCCACTAATAAATTACCGCCAGTATCGACACTTTGGTCATAAATGGCGCGCCCAATACTTTCCACCACTCCCTGTAAAGGAATGTTTCCATTATACAAAACAATATTAGCTTTATTACCTTCTCTAATGTGTCTGAGCTTAGTTTCTTCGAAATAGCCCATCACATAGAATGAATCAGTATCGATTAGCGCGACTAATGGCGTACCGGTAGTGGCATAGTCACCTACGCGGGTTTGCAAGTTGGTGATGTACCCGTTGGTTGGGGCATAAATGTTAGTTTTGCTAAGGTTCCACTTCGCTTGCTCGAGGCTTGCCAACGCGCCTTGATAGGCCGCTTTCATGCTGTCCGCTGTTAGGTTGGCGATATCAAGATCTTCACCTGAAATGATGTTTTTGGGTAAGTTTCGGCGACGTTCGGCCTCATGATTGGCTTTAGCTAATTCAGCCTGAGCACGCACTACGGCCGCTTGAGCATTATCCAGAGCCAATTGGTAGGGTTGTGGGTCAATCACAAATAATAAGCTACCCGAGCTTACCAACTGGTTATCATGAACTAATATTTTAACCAATCGACCAGAGACTTCTGGTGTGATACTGACTAATTCTGCCCGGACTTTACCATCGCGAGTCCAGGGTGATTGCATATAATAATTCCACATCCACCAACCGGCACAGAGTGCGAGGGCGAACACGATGACTGAAGAGAAATATTTAAGTGACGGATGATTCATATCAATTTACCAACTGGCTAATATCCATAAAGAAACGCTGACCGCAATGACAAAAATGGATAGATCCATTAATATTGGATGCCAGATATCACCAGAGTAGATCCAATTCCGCAGCACATGATGGATCAATAGCCATAGCACCAAACCGAGTATAACTGCCTTGAATATTGGTGGGAAATAGATAGACGCACCTAATACCAAATCTGATAAGGGTGCCTTTGCGGATAATATTGATACATACATAAGGTTAATCCTTAAGTGGTAATTTAAGTAAATTCATAAATATTTTTAAAGGATTTTCCGTATTTATTGCTATTGTCCTAGCATCGACGGTATATATACATTTGTGTTTTTAATGTTAATTACTCAAAATAGACTGGACTCTGGTAGTTATGCTAGCACGCTAAATAAAAGGAGGGGCAATTGGAATCGACATTAGGATCTGATTTAGCACGATTAGTTCGCGTTTGGCGCGCACTGATCGACCATCGGTTAAAACCGTTGGAACTGACCCAAACGCATTGGGTTACCTTGCATAACATTAATCGTTTACCACCTGAGCAATCACAGATTCAACTGGCAAAAGCGATTGGTATCGAACAACCATCATTAGTTAGAACCTTAGATCAACTGGAGGAGAAAGGTCTAATTACACGCCATACTTGTGCAAATGATCGGCGTGCAAAGAGGATAAAACTGACGGAACAGTCTTCACCGATAATAGAGCAGGTTGATGGAGTCATACGTTCCACCCGCAAAGAAATTCTTGGGGGGATCTCAGCAGATGAAGTTGAAGTATTATCTGGCTTGATTGATAAGCTCGAGAGAAACATTATTCAATTACAAAGTAAGTAAAATAAAGCGTTACGACTCTATTCACAGCAGAAAGAAAATTTTTAGCCGTAAAAATAAGCCAGAGATCGTTATGATCTCTGGCTTTTATCGATGACATCACGCGTGTGCTGTTATTAATGCACTGTTACTGATGTATTGTCGCATGCGGTATTAATTAACGCGGGCTAACAGTGACGGTGCTACCACTGCTGGCGAGCATAACGCGCTGGCCAACGCTAAAGCGGGTTGGGCCTTGTTTCTGAACCACCAGAATGGTTGTGCCATCATCTTTACGCACTTCAAGTTGCACGCCGTCAGTACGGTTCATTGCACCCTGAACACCTTGTCCTGCCATACCACCGGCCACTGCGCCCGCTGCGGTCGCCAGGCTACGTCCGGTACCGCCACCCACAGTATTCCCCAGGAAACCACCCAGAACAGCACCACCGATAGCGCCCATAACATTGTTGTCATCGCCGCCTTGGATGGTGACCGGACGAACGGAAAGCAATGTGCCGTAAGTCACCGTCTGTACTTGTTTGGCTTGTGATGCACTAAAAACGTCACCAGACAAGGTGCTGTTGTTGGCACAACCGGTTAGAGTTACCGCAGCAATAGCGATGGCGATTAATGGCTTGATCATAAAAACTCCTATTAAAATGCATAACCGTATTAGGGTTCAGTATGTCTGGTATATCCAAATCCAGCCTATTGACGGCCTAGTATTTGCATAAAGTATGGCTTACCCCAGTATTTATTTCACTACTTAACTTATTTTTGATGGTCGTTTAAGTTTTCGACCACATTAATGGATCCGCAGCTTAGCGGGTGATAGCTCAACCAATATTAAACGGCGGTTTAACTTTCTTAAAGTCAGAAATATCATGCTGTAAACGAAAATGTCAGCATCAATAACTTTTATGTGACTCTTCCTGCAAATAAAAAACCTTCTTTAGACATGCCCCTATGGCGGTATACACTTAAAAAAGTATATCTTTTCATGGTGTTAATTTTATTATTCTGACTTAGCCGGCGCAAAGTCTTGTTGCTATTTTGTCCCTCAATGGGAAATAAGGTCATTGCTATGAAATCAGGCCGTTTTATTGGAGTTATGTCAGGAACCAGTCTGGATGGTGTTGACGTCGTGCTGGCCGCCATTGATGAGCGCATGGTGGCTCAGCAGGCCAGTTATTGCCACCCGATGCCGCTACAGCTGAAGAACGACATTCTTGGCATGTGCCAGGGGCAGTCGACCACACTATCCGCAGTGGGTAAGCTCGATGCCCAATTGGGGATGTTATTTGCCGAAGCCGTGTTGGCGCTATTGGCCAAAGAGGGGTTGACGGGGCAAGATATCACCGCCATTGGCTGTCACGGGCAAACAGTATGGCATGAGCCGCTGGGAGAGCCGGCCTTTACCCTGCAATTAGGTGATAACAACCGTATTGCTGCCATGACAAAAATTGCCACTGTCGGGGACTTTCGTCGCCGGGATATGGCCTATGGCGGGCAGGGCGCACCTCTGGTTCCGGCCTTCCACCATGCATTGTTAGCCCATTCCACTGAGCGGCGGATGGTGTTGAACATTGGCGGCATTGCGAATTTATCTCTGCTATTACCTGATTCGCCGGTGCGCGGTTTTGATACCGGGCCTGGGAATATGCTGATGGATAGCTGGATTTGGCGCAATCGCTCCTTACCTTATGACAAAGACGCCGCTTGGGCCCAGTCAGGGCGGGTTAATCAGCCACTCCTGAAACTAATGTTCAGTGATCCCTACTTTGCCAAACCCGCGCCGAAAAGCACCGGGCGCGAATATTTCAATGCAGGATGGTTGGATGAGCAATTGACTAAAATTCCGGGCATAAAACCTGAGGATATTCAGGCGACATTAGCGGAGCTAACCGCACTGTCTATTGCTGAGCAAGTGCAGTTAGCCGGAGGCTGTGAGCGGTTATTGGTCTGCGGGGGCGGGGCGCGCAACCCATTAGTCATGTCGCGGATGTCAACCTTGCTGCCGGGTACTGAAGTGTGTGTCACCGATGATTTTGGCGTCAGTGGCGATGATATGGAAGCATTGGCCTTCGCCTGGCTGGCATTCCGAACTTTATCCGGTAAATCGGGCAATTTGCCCTCGGTGACCGGCGCCAGTTGTGAGACCATTTTAGGAGCTGTCTATCCTGTATCCTTACGATGACAGTGTTAAGCTGCCCTAGGTTACGCTGGTTTATTCACGCAATAAGGACGGCAAAATGAAATATTTAATGGGCACGACAACCATCTTCGGCGCTGTGGCCGTATTGATGCTGGCGGGGTGCAGTTTGGTAGAACCCACGAAGAGCGAAACCTTGCATTATCAATGTGGCACCACCAAGCTGAAAGTGTTGCAAGACAATAAACAAGATAAAGTCAGCTTTGTTTTAGATGGTGAACAACTGACCTTGCCACAAGTGCGCGCGGCGTCTGGTGCCAAATACAGTGATGGTCACTATACTTTCTGGTCGAAAGGGAATACGGCTTTTGTTGAGCGTGACGAAAAAGTCATTATCAATGACTGCGTATTGATAAAATAAATACTTTGATCAAGTAATCAGGCTGTTGCTGGCTCAAGGTGATTGTGATTCTGCTGCTGCAAGGGCAGAATAATAATCACTGCTTTCCTGTGCATGATCGAGCTTACATGACTGACAAGAATGAATTTGATGTGGCAGACTCGCGCCGTGAATATATTCGCGGTGGTCTACGCCGTAGCGATTTAACCGAAAATCCATTGGAGTTGTTTGAGCGCTGGCTCAAACAGGCCTGTGATGCACGCTTGCCTGACCCGACGGCCATGTGCGTGGCCACCGTCGATGCGAATGGTCAGCCTTATCAGCGGATTGTGCTGTTGAAGCATTATGACGATCAGGGTTTGGTGTTTTATACCAACTTAGGCAGTCGCAAAGCGCAGCAATTAGCTGAAAATCCGCATATCAGTTTATTATTCCCCTGGCATATGCTCGACCGACAAGTCATTTTCCTTGGTAAAGCAGAGCGCCTTTCCACCCTCGAAGTGTTGAAATACTTCAGTTCCCGTCCGAAAGACAGCCAGATTGGCGCTTGGGTATCCCAGCAATCTTCACGAATTTCTGCCCGAGGGGTGCTGGAAAGTAAATTTTTCGAGCTAAAGCAAAAATTCCAGCAAGGTGATGTGCCGCTGCCCAGTTTTTGGGGCGGGTTCCGCGTTAAATTCGACTCAGTCGAATTCTGGCAAGGCGGCGAACACCGGTTGCATGACCGTTTTATCTATCAACGGGATGCAAATGCATGGGAAATTGACCGTTTAGCGCCCTGAGAATGATGAAATTCTGGCGCTCGTGCGGCGGGCGCTTTATTCTATGCCTTTCCTTTAGCACCCTTCGTAAAAGACAAATTTTTGTAAAAACAATTTTTGTGAAAAACAATGGAGTCGTTGATGACCAGCAGCAACCTGATTAAACAATTGCAAGAGCGGGGCCTCGTTGCCCAGGTTACGGATGAAGACGCGTTAGCAGAGAGACTGGCGCAAGGGCCAATTTCACTGTATTGCGGGTTTGATCCGACCGCAGACAGCTTGCATTTGGGTCATCTGGTTCCGTTGTTATGCTTAAAGCGCTTCCAACTGGCGGGGCATCGCCCGGTCGCTTTAGTCGGTGGTGCCACCGGTATGATTGGTGACCCAAGCTTCAAAGCCAGCGAACGTAAACTGAATACTGAAGATACGGTGAATGAGTGGGTGGAGAAAATTCGCCGGCAAGTGTCACCATTCCTGGATTTTGAATGTGGTGAAAACAGCGCTATTGCCGCCAACAACTATGATTGGTTTGGTGGCATGAATGTGCTGACTTTCCTGCGTGATATCGGTAAACACTTCTCTGTTAATCAGATGATTAATAAAGAAGCCGTTAAACAGCGCTTGAATCGTGACGACAGCGGTATTTCATTTACTGAGTTTTCCTACAATTTGCTGCAAGCTTATGATTTTGCTTGCCTGAATAAAGCGCACGGTGTGGCGCTGCAAATTGGGGGTTCTGACCAATGGGGTAACATTACCTCGGGTATCGATTTGACTCGCCGCCTTCACCAGCAGCAGGTTTATGGTCTGACCGTCCCATTGATCACCAAAGCAGATGGCACCAAATTCGGTAAAACTGAAGGTGGCGCGGTATGGCTTGATCCGCAGAAAACCAGCCCTTACAAATTCTACCAGTTCTGGATCAATACCGCAGATGCTGACGTTTATCGCTTCCTGAAGTTCTTTACTTTCATGAGTTTGGAAGAGATTAATGCGTTGGAAGAAGAAGATAAAAATAGCGGCAAAGCCCCGCGCGCTCAGTATGTGTTGGCAGAAAATGTCACGGGCATGGTGCATGGCGAAGAGGGGCTGGCGGCGGCTAAACGTATCACCGCAAGTTTGTTCTCCGGTGATTTAAACCAGATGACAGAAGCTGACTTTGCTCAGTTGGCGCAAGATGGCATGCCGACCATTGAACTGACCCGTGATGCTGATTTGCAGCAAGCGTTGGTCAATGCGGAGTTGGTTCCGTCCCGCGGTCAAGCGCGCGCCATGATTAACTCTAATGCCGTGGCTATCAATGGTGAGAAACAATCCGATCCGGAATACACGTTCACGGATAGCGATCGTCTATTTGGGCGCTATACCTTATTGCGCCGTGGCAAAAAACATTATTGCCTGATTAGCTGGCTGTAAGAGTAAAAGAAAATAAGGGGCAAGTGTGTTCCTTATTTTTTTGCTGATGGTTTATTCACTTTAGGCCGTACCAATGAAAAATATACTTTCAATTCAGTCTCATGTTGTTTTCGGCCATGCGGGTAATAGTGCGGCTGAGTTTCCTATGCGCCGGATGGGTGTTAATGTCTGGCCTCTGAATACTGTCCAGTTTTCGAATCATACTCAATATGGTCACTGGACGGGATGTGTCATGCCAGCCAGCCATCTGACTGAAATTGTTCAAGGTATTGCCGATATTGATCGGCTGAAAGATTGTGATGCCGTATTGAGTGGTTACATTGGTTCACCGGAACAAGGCGGCCATATCTTGGCGGCCGTTGCGCGCGTCAAGCAGGCCAATCCTAATGCCTGGTATTTTTGTGACCCGGTCATGGGACATCCTGAAAAAGGCTGTATTGTCGCACCGGGTGTAGCAGAGTTTTTCTGCCAAGAGGCATTACCTGCCAGCGACATTATTGCGCCTAATCTGCTCGAACTGGAGCAACTCAGTGGTGCGCGAGTCGAAAATGTCGAACAAGCTGTTAAGGTCGCCCGTGACCTTTGTGTTAAAGGGCCGAAAGTTGTTTTGGTCAAGCATTTGAGCCGCGCCGGCTATAACCTGGACTGTTTTGAAATGTTATTAGTGACCGCTGATGATGCCTGGCACATTAGCCGCCCGCTGGTGGATTTTGGTACACGCCAGCCAGTCGGTGTGGGTGATTTGACGAGCGGATTATTGCTGGTCAATTTGCTCAAAGGCGAACCATTGGATAAAGCGCTTGAGCATGTGACTGCCGCAGTCTATGAAGTGATGCTGAAAACTCAGGAGATGGGTGAGTATGAACTTCAGGTGGTTGCGGCGCAGGATGCGATTGTTAATCCTGGCTGCCAATTCACGGCGACGAAATTATAATCTGTTGCTAAAGTGCCCCTTAATCAGGGGCACTTTAATCCCGCTAATGACTTATTTCTTTATATCTTTTCTGCTGCCAAGGCTTCTTTTACTGCCGGGCGGCCAGCTACCCGCGCCATATATTTGTCTAAATGGCTGCGCTGCTTAATATCAAGCTTCAGTGCATTCGCCCAACGGGTGACCGTAAATAGATAGGCGTCGGCTACACTGAATTTTGAGCCTAACAGATAATCATGTTTTGCTAATTCGCTATCGACGTAGCTGAATTGTTTATCCAGCCGCTCACGAGCAATCGCTTTATATTCATCGGGTGTTTTCGGGTTAAACAGTGGGCTGAAGCCTTTATGTAATTCAGTCGCCACGAAATTTAACCACTCAATGGCGTGATAGCGAGAAAGGGTGCCTGATGGTGCAATTAGCTGACGATCGGGCACGATGTCTGCCAGATATTGCACGATAGCCACACCTTCGGTGAGTAGGCTTCCGTCATCCAGTAACAGAGCAGGAACTTGTCCTTTTGGATTGATGCGCAAATAGTCTTCACCCGTTTCAGTTTTTTTAGTCGCCAGATCGACGCTTTCAATACTGAAATCTAGCCCCGCTTCACGTAATACAATATGGGGGGACAAAGAACAGGCACCGGGTTTATAGAACAATTTCATCACAGACTCCTTAATAGCGAACTGAAAGATAAAAGCTTCTATTAATCCTAAGGCAGGGAGGTAAAAAATGCAGCTAGTACAATGTAATATAATTATGCGGGAAGTAAGAAATTGACCTACAGCAGTGAATTTCCGCCACTGTAGGCCATCCATGACAGTTATTTTCTGTCAGTGGACGAGTTGTTACCGTGGTGGACGTGTGCTGATAGAGGCTGACCAGCTAAAGGTGGTTGTGCTTGGTGCTGTTTTTTTGGTTTTTCTTTCTACGCGGGTTAACTTGGCGATTTGTTCTCGGGCGTTCATGATTTTTTCTATTGCTTCGTCTTTGACTTTATTTTGTTCTGAATTGGTTAGTGCCCTTCCTAAATTTATCCTGGCTTTATCGAGTTGCGTTTTGACATCGCGTTGCTCACTTTCGGTCATTTCTTTTAATGTCAGCTTTTTCATTTTTTTTGCCTTGTTTGCATCAGTCACACACAGTGTACAACCTTATTCTGTGCGGGGATGTAAGAGATTGCGATCCAGGCGACATTAATCACCATAAAAGCCTGTTAACGACTTTAAAAAAAACCATTTAAGGGCTGTTCACTGAGACATTGCCTGGAGAGCGACGCGTTGCCACCAGTGACAGTGTCACAGAATTCAGTTGTTACTGTCATCAGTTATTGCCGCTATCAATGATTACAGCAGGCGCGAACCATAACCCCACAATAAGACAGTGAGGCCCAGAAGTAACTCTAACACCAGCACCCCGATGGCAAAGGTCGAGCCGGAGAAAATAAAACCTTCTTGCCGGTCAATGTTCAGGAAAGTGGGGATCCCCAGATACATCAGATAACCGGCATAACAAAGTGCAATCACCCCGACCAATAAGCACAACCAGATGATTGGGTAGAGGGCAACTACACCCGCCAAAAACATCGGTGTGGCGGCATATCCAGCGAACAGAGTACAATTTTGCCAACTCGGTCGGCTTTCATAACGGCGGGCCATCCAGTAAATGACCCGGCCCATCAGTGCCACGGCGGCCAGAATCAGCACATAGAAAATCACAGCAGAATAGAGCGCGGTTAGCGGGGTTAGTTTTATGCTCTGGCCGTCACCAAAGCTCCAACCGACTTGCGTGGTGCCGATAAATGCGCAAATCACCGGGATAGCCGCCATCAGGAGAATGTGATGAGCATACATGTGGCGTACGCTTTCGCCCTCACGTTTGATTTGCTGTAATTCCTGACCGGGATGGGTCATAAGTCCCCAAACATGGTTGATCATAAATCACCTCATTATCACCGACTACAGTAAGCTTCTCGGGGTTAATGCACCTCGAACACTTTAAAGTGTAGTTTATTTTTTGTACAAAAGAGGGGCGTTATTCACATTGGCTGTGGTGATAATGGAGATATCAATTGAGTAAATGTTTAAGATTAAACCGTGACATTAATTAATGCGTTAATTACCGGAGCCGCTATGAGTATTCAGGGAAATGATAATCGAATCGATAATATAGAGTTTGCTGTCAGTGATATTGCCCGTTCGAAAGACTTCTACGGGGCGGTTTTTCAGTGGCGGTTTACGGATTACGGGCCGAGCTATTGTGAATTTACTGATGGTCGATTGACCGGGGGTTTTACTTTGGGCGAGGTTAAGCCCAATGGTGGGCCACTTGTCATTCTCTATGCTGATGATTTAGCACAGACGCAAAAACGTCTGGAACAGGCGGGTGCCAAGATTGTTATTCCGGTATTTGCTTTCCCCGGTGGGCGGCGTTTCCACTTTACCGATCCAGACGGCTATCAGTTGGCGGTATGGTCAAATAACTGACCGCCCGCGGATGTTAAACAAAAAAACGCTCCCGAAGGAGCGCTTTTAACCAACCAGCAGATTAAACGGCTGTGGCGGACGGTGCTTTGTTGCTGTCACTCGGTGCTAATGTCATGCGATATAATTTTGGTGCAGTCAGCATCATCAGAACCGCGATGATAGCAGTTACAATACCAATCTGCATAAACACATGGCTATAGATGGCCAGTGATGCATGGGCGTCAGTGATATCACTTGGCACAGCGGTCAATGCGGCAACTTTACCGGCGATCATCGCGGCAGCCGCGGTGGTCAGGAACCATGACCCCATGATGAAGCCCATAAGGCGCTGCGGCACTAATTGCGCCACCATTGCCAGACCCAGGCCAGAAATCATCAGTTCACCAATACTTTGCAATGCATAGCTGAGGATTAACCAATTGACAGAGACAATACCGTGTTCGTTAGCTAAGCTTGCGCCCCATGGCAGTACCAGGAAGGCGGCGGAGCAGAGCACCATGCCGAAGGCAAATTTGTGCGGCATGGGCAGGCTATCGCCCATTTTGTTATAGATTGCGGCCAGTATTGGGCTGGCAACCATAATCCAGAATGGGTTCAAAGCTTGAAATTGTTCCGGCTCGAAGTTAATCCCCAAGATGGAGTGTTCAACGTTATGAATGGCGAAGAAATTCAGTGATGTTGGCATTTGGCTGTACAACACAAAGAACACCACCGCTTCCAGCATCAACAGGAATGCCACAATCATTCTACGGCGCGCGATGCCGTGCAGTGAAAATGTCTCTTTGGCAAAAATACAGATGATGCCGAGAGACACCAGCGCCAGCGCCCAGCGGGCAACTATTTGGTTATGCAGCAGCCAACTGGACAGCGCAATCAGCGCTACCACGCCGACCAGTACCATCAGCAGCTTTTTAAATTGCAACGGCGCGAAGTCAGGTTTAGAACCTTGATTTTTCACCCATTTACGGCAGAACCAGAAGTTCACCAGAGTGATTAGCATCCCAATAACACTCAGTGAAAATGCGACGCTCCAGCCATATTTCACTGCCAACCATGGGGTTGCCATCATAGAGAAGAACGAACCTATGTTAATGGACATATAGTACATGGTGAATGCACCGTCCAAACGCGGGTCGTCTTTGTTATAGCAGGTTGACAGCAAGGAGGATGGGTTGGCTTTGAATAAACCATTACCAACAGCAATGGTTGCCATGCCCAGATAGACCCAGAAAATATCATGGCCGGAGTAGGCTATCATGGAATACCCCACCGCCAGCACCAGCGCACCCAGCACGATAACGCGTTTCGCACCGAGAACTTTATCCCCTAACCAACCACCAATGGCAACGAAGCCATAGACCAGGGCGCTGAAAGAGGAGAATAAGGTTATCGAATCGGCTTCGCTCATCCCGAGCATTTTTACCAGATAAACGGCCATGATCCCTTGCAGGCCGTAATAACCAAAACGTTCCCAAAGTTCTATAGAGAAGATCAGATAAAACGCTTTCGGTTGCTTGAAAGCATTCAAACTGATTTCGGGTTGACTGCCGTTTGGTGGCTGTTGGCTATCTTTTGGTTGTTGATGGTTGTTTGCTGTTGACACGGAAACCCCTGTTTTCACTACCTGACATAGATATAAATGACAGAAAAGACAAAAGTGAATGCGCGAGATGGCATCCTTTTGCGTTGTTATAAGATGTTTAGCGGCGGTTAATGTTCACTATCTTTGTCAACGAGACAAGGGTTTTGCAATGTTCTGTTACATTTATCCCAGTCAGCGCGATGCAGCTATGTTGCAAATGTTATGCAGAATTAACGTTTATGTTTTAGCTCTTTGGCGATTTTTTGTTTTGATTAAAAGCTGAACTGATTTTATTCAGGCATATATTCTGCTATTTACCCACTTCATGGTTCATATCGTTAAATGTATGTGAATAGCCAAATCAATATTGTGCTTATAATGAAAAGTCTGAAATTATCCAAAATTAGGTTAAATGTTAATCAGGCAAGTTCTTGAGTCGAGCAGCAAACTGAGTGCTGGATCCCAGAGTTATGTAAATTTTTGGTCTAAAAAACGGCAGTGCGGCAAAACACCGGATGGAAGCACGATGGTATACTGCATCGAATCATGAAAATCTGAGATTTTGTATGGATATCAAACAGCTTATCTATCTGTGTAATTTGGAGCGCGAACGGCACTTTGGTCGTGCAGCAGAAGCCAGCTTTGTCAGCCAGCCAACTTTGTCAATGCGCTTGAAAAATCTGGAGCGGGAGCTGGGTGTGCCACTGATAAACCGTGGCAATAATTTTGAAGGATTTACTGCTGAAGGTGAGCGAGTTTTAGCCTGGGCGAGAGAAATTGTCTCTGTCTATCAAGGATTAAAGCTGGAGGTGGAATCACTTAAGCACGGTCTGAATGGCACGCTACGGATTGGTATAGTGCCGCAATGCAGCATTTCATTGGCGCAATTGCTGAAAAGTGCCAGTGAGCGCTACCCCCATCTGGACTATCGGGTCTCAGTGTTAAGTGCTGATCAACTGCTGGAAGCCCTGACGGGGCACTCGGTTGATGTGGGAATCGGTTTTTTCGAACTGAGCACTTTGAATGAACTGCATTTTCAAGCTCAACCGCTCATTGATGGTGGGGTTGAGTTGCTATTCCACCCGGAACATTTCCCTGAATTGATTGGCACTGAGCCGCTAACACTTTCCCAGGTAGCCGCATTGCCACTTTGTTTGGCGGAGCCGAGCCGCTATTTCCGCCGCTATCTGGATAATAATTTTCGCGATGCAGAGCTGTCATTACATATTCGGCTGGAAAGCACCTCTATCTTCCAATTGCTACAAGGGATTTTTGTCGGCTTGGGCTGTGGTTTATTCCCGCAAGGCAGTTTGCTGGAAGAAATGTCCCCAGCGTTACAGCGCAGGTCGGTGGATATTCCTAAGATGAACCGCCATGCTGCGGTGGTGGTAGCTGAGCCAGGGCGGGTGACACCGCTGGCCCAGCACTTCTTTGATGTTGCCCAAGAATGGCTCATTATCCACCGAGAATAATGGTAGCAACGGGGCTTGAGTCAAACAGTTTGCCCCAGTGTATGGCGTAGGCGGTTGGCCCAGCCCGCCGAGGCAATACAAAAAATAATACTGAGTAGCTGTTTATCACTGAGACCCAAGGCCAGCAACGGGCTAATATGCTGGTGGCTAAAGCGCTCCGGGGCGCGGGTCAGCTCGGCCGTAACAGAGATAAGCTGATGAGTCATTTGTTTATTGGGCTGGGCGGCTAATGCACTGTCAATCAAAGCCGAATTAATCCCCATCTGTAGCGCGGTTAATAATGAGTTATTTCCGGGCAGTTGTTGCAAATTATGCTGATGCCGGGTTTGGCAATAGAGGCTGCCGTTGATTCGGGCACTGACCAGCGAGACTAATTCCTGCCAGTCAGATTCGCTGGTCGGTGAAAAGGGAACTCGCGCTGGGTTATCTAACTGCGCGGTAATCGCGTTATAGGCTGACAAGCTCTCTTGATGGTACGCGAGTAACGTATTGAGTGTGACCTCAATATTCACCGGCGACGCTTCTGTTGCAATAAATTCATTTTCCGCCAGTGAGGGCAGCCAACCTTGCCATTGTGGCTGATTTTCGGGTAACAGGATTGATGCGGCATCTTCCATTCGTGGGAAGCCGGGCAGCATGACGGTCGGATAACCCGCTTGAGCAGAAAAGCCGGCGACCACTCTGGCTTGGAAGCCGATAAAGCCGATTATCTGCGATAAAACAATAATGTCTGCATTCGTCAGTCCCACCTCAGCCAATTGCTGTAGCGCATGTCGATCAATCAAGGTCGGCTGGCTGGCGAGTTGGCGTGCATATTGGGTGATTTGTGTGAGCCGTATATTACTTTCCCGCGAGGCATCCGGGCTGGAAAGGGGGGTGAGGCGGGCGGCATAGTGACTGCATAATCGTTGCACCCCGGTAACCTGCGCGACAGTCAAGGCGCTACTTAACCGGTCATACAGAGAAAATGTATTTTCGTGGTCTAACTCAACAATTGGAGGGAAAAGCGCCTGATACATGGCATCTGAGGCAGATAAAATCGCGGCATGATGTTGTAAGATATCGCCTAAAGGGGTGGGAATATCATTGGCTAAGCCAAGCAGGAAGACACCTTGTTCAATGAGGTTTTCGCCATGATAGGGATTGCTGATGTTACCGCTATTCGCCGTGTCATTTTCATCGGCAATTTGTGCTGTAAGAGCCCGACCACTGCGCTGAGTTTCATGATACCAATGAGCATTATCTTGCCGTCTAAATTGCACCATAGTGACCTCCGTTAGGGGCAGCAACGCGCCAAAGTTAAAGGTAAATGTGGGTGACACGCCGCAGCCCCCTGTGACGGGTGCGGATGAATAATGAACAGGGCGAGTCGCGGGGTATCTGGCTGGGTGCTATGCAAGGTAGGAGGATTCAACATCGGCGAAATATCCTGTTGTTTTATGGAATGAACACAGTGGATATCATTGCCGATTGGGTTTGCGAGATAAAATAACGTTAAACCATAATCAATAACTAAAAGTAATAATATATTATTATATATAACAAAAATGTTATTACGTTAGCCAGTAACCGGGTAAAGGCGCTTGGCTGCATAAAAAAACCGCGATCAGGGATCGCGGCGACACGTTGTTATGATCAAAAAAAAGATGAGTGACAACGTCACATTATCCAAGATTAATTAGAAATTGGCGCTATCCCGCCGCCAGGCATCTGCGGTGAGTGCTTCACCAAAATGACTGGAAATCAATCGCTTGGTTAGGTCGTGCAAGGGGGCTGCCAGCACTTCCGCGGTACTGCCGCGCTCCACCACCGCCCCTTCATGCATCACAATCACCTGGTCACTGATATGTTTCATCATACCCAAGTGCTGGGTGACATAAATATAGGATATGCCGTGTTTCTCCTGTAATTCCAGCATCAGATTAATAATCTGCGAGCGCATGGACATATCCAGCGAAGCCAAAGCTTCATCGGCAACAATCACTTTCGGTTGCAAGATCAAGGCCCGCGCCAGCGCGATACGCTGCTTTTGGCCAGAGGCCAACATATGAGGGTAGTAATTAGCGTGATCCGGCAATAGCCCCACTTGGCGTAATGTCTGATAGATGCGCTGTTCGCGAGCGGGGGCATCTAAATCAGTGTTCAGTTTGAGTGGTGCATCCAGCAGTTGGCCGATACGCTGACGGGGGTTCAGTGAGGTGCTGGGGTCTTGGAAAATCATCCGAATACGTTGGCTGCGATAAGCATAATCGCCATACACCAGACGATGGTCATCAATCAGTAGTTCACCGTCAGTCGGCTCAATCATGCCCGACAGCATTTTCGCCAAGGTGGATTTACCCGAGCCATTCTCACCAATGACCGCCAGTGTTTGCCCCTCGCGCAAGGTAAAACTGACCGATTTAACCGCCTCGACATGTTGACGGCGAAACAACCCGGTGCGATAGCGGAAGGTTTTGCTCAGATTTCGGACTTCAAGCAGTGTCTCGGCCATTATTGCTCCTCCAGATTTAAGGGGAAGTGGCAGGCAAAGGCATGATTTTTCACCAATCGCAAGCGCGGTGTTTCAATGCAGGTTTTCTGTGCATAGGGGCAGCGTGGCCCCAGACGGCAGCCAATCGGTAAATGTTCCAATGACGGAATGGCTCCCGGTAAGGTATTTAGCCGACTTTTATGTGGCAGCGCGCGGCCAAAGTCGGGCATGGCGCGGATTAGCGCTTGAGTATAAGGATGGTGCGGGGTAGCCAACAGATCTTCGCAAACTGCACTTTCTACAGTCTGACCGCAATACAGCACATTAACCCGAGTGGCCCATTTACTCATCATCTGTAAATCATGGCTTATCAGCAAAATCGTGGTGTTGTTATTTTGATTAAGTCGCGCCAGCAGGCGGAAAATTTGCGCTTGAGTGGTCGGTTCCATCGCATTGGTCGGCTCATCGGCAATCAACAAGCGGGGCTGATTGGCCAGCGCGATAGCAATCATCACTTTTTGGCATTCGCCTTCTGTTAACTCATAAGGATAACTGTGCATAATATCTTTATGGTCTTTAATCCCCACCCGGTGCAGTAGCTCGATGGCCCGACGTTTGCGCCAATGAAATCGTTGCCACCAGCGGCCTTTGTATGTCCAGCCGGGGATAGCTTGCACCAATTGCTGACCAATACTTTCGGATGGGTCTAGACAAGATTGCGGTTCCTGAAAAATCATCGAAATATTATGGCCGATCACCTTGCGGCGCTCACGCGGAGTCAATTGCAATAAATCAATGTCATCAAAACGAAAGCGGTCAGCGGTAATGCGCCAATTGTCTTTGCTCACTCCACAGATGGCTTTAGCAATCAAACTCTTACCTGACCCTGACTCGCCGACCAGCCCGCGAACCTCACCCTCAGTCAGGGTAATACTGATGCGGTCAACGGCTTTCACCATTCCTTCAGCGGTCATAAACTCAATCGTGAGGTTGCGAATATCAAGTAACGGCATTATTCGACTCCATATTATTCAACACCCGCATTAATCGCCCGGCGCATACCATCACCTAATAGGTTAACCAACAACACACTGACCAAAATGGCTCCGCCGGGCAGCATTACTGTCCACGGGGCGACATAGACTAAATCCAGCGAGTCCCCGAGCATCGCGCCCCATTCCGGTGAGGGTAATTGTGCGCCCAAATCGAGAAAACCCAATGCCGCAATATCTAAAATCGCCATCGATAACGCCCGGGTAAATTCAGTGACTAACACCGATGCAATATTAGGAAAAATGGCGTAGGCCAAGATATGCGGGGTGGAAGCGCCGTCCAGACGAGCGGCAATCACATATTCTTTATCCAGTTCATCATGCACGGCGCTATAAATGGTGCGCACCATGCGGGGTAACAGTGCCAGCCAGACGGCGAACATCGCGTGCTCTAAACTGGGGCCGACAAAGGCCACCACAATGATGGCCAGCAACAGTGATGGAATAGAGAGCAATGTATCCAGCACGTGATTAAGAATCGCCGAACGAAAACCATGGGTGATGCCCGCAAAAACCCCCAACACCACGCCACATAGGGCTGCCGCCACCGTCACCAGCAGCGCGGAGCCGTAAGTCGATGCCGCACCGGCCAATAAGCGGCTTAAAATATCGCGCCCTAAATCATCAGTGCCCAGAAAGAAAGAGACATTACCGTAACGTGACCAGGAGGGCGGCAGTAATTGGTAGCCCAAAAACTGTTGGTCGAGGGCATAAGGGGCCAGAGTGCTGCCCAACAGACACAGGGCCAACAACCCCAGGACACCGTAAAACCCCACCATCGCCAGGCCATCAGCATAGAAAAGCCGCCAGGTATACAACAGCGGGCTGGGCATTTTCTTCTCGCGGTAGACATTATCGAAGGGCATACCATTCCTTATGCTTTAACGGCGTCATCATCGCGCCCAGAATATCCGATAGCACATTAACAACGATAACCAACGAGCCGACTACCATCACTCCTGCGGAGATAGCGGCGTAATCTTGTTGACGAATGGCGTTGATAAGCCAGCGGCCTAGCCCCGGCCAGTTAAAAACCACTTCGGTTATCATCGCCAATGTCAGCATGGTTGAGAACTGCAAGCCCAATTTCGGAATGATGGGGGGCAACGCATTGTGCAGGACATGTCGGTGAATAATGGTGAAGCGGGATAAACCGCGGGTGGCCGCCGCCTTAATGTAGTTTTGCCCGATAACATCATCGGTGCTGGTGCGCATTAAGCGGATAACTTCTGTGGTGGGGGCCACGGCTAAAGCCGTGATGGGCAAAATCATGTGCTCAAGCGCACTGAGCATCATCTCTTTACGATAGGGCGAGGTTGATAACCAGGCATCGACCAAGGCCAGCCCGGTGACGGGTTTGACTTGATACAAGAGATCAAACCGCCCAGAGACTGGCAGCCAGCCCAAATGCAGTGAAAAGAACAGCATCAATAACAGCGCAAGCCAAAACACCGGAATAGAGAAACCAAGAAGCGCAATTGAGCTAATGGCAATATCAGCAAATTTGCCGCGCATCACCCCGGCAATAATTCCCAGCGGAATGCCGACAAACAGGGCCAGAGTAAAAGCTAAAACACAGAGTTCCATGGTGGCGGGGAAAGCTTCGCGTAATTGCTCACTGATCGGCTGACCATTAATGCTGGAAACACCAAAATCCCACTGGAACAAGCTGCTGAAATAGAACTGGTAAGCATCCAATAGCGATGCGCCGCTTAACGGGCCGTGAGGGGTAAAATAGCTCAGACTAAAACTGACTAATGACAACATAAACAACGTTATCACCAGCAGCAATAAGCGCCGTAACGTAAAGATTATCATGGCTTTTTACCCTCGTCGCTCTGACTTCCGCGAGATTGACTTTCGCGAAACACACCGGCAAAAGAAGAATTACCAAACGGGCTTAACACTAAACCTTTAATATCATATCGGTATGCTTGCAACCGTAAGGATGACGCCAAGGGTAACAATGGCAGCTGTTGCTCCAGAATACGCTGGGCCTGCTGATAATATTCAATACGTGCCGATAATTGCTGGGAACGTAAGGCTTTTTGCAGTAATTCATCAAATTCAGGGTCACACCAGTGAGCATAGTTTGTTTGCGAACGAATTGCTGCACAGCTTAATAATGGGCGGAAGAAACTGTCCGGGTCATTACTGTCGGTTGACCAGCCAGAGAGTGTTAGGTCGTGGTTCATCTCCATCAGGCGAGCTTCCTGGAAGCGGCCTTCGACTGGCACGATATTCACCGTAATCCCGACTTGCGCTAAATCGGCCTGTATTAACTCGGCTGTTTTTAACGGGCTGGGGTTATAGGACTGCGATGCCGTCGGCACCCATAAGTTGAGTTGCAGTTTAGTAATGCCCAGTTCTTTGAGAATTTCTTTGGCTTTTTCTGGATTATATTCAGTTACTTGAGCCTGATTATCATAAGCCCAGGATGCTCGAGGTAAAATGGACGCTGCGGTTTCAGCTGTACCGTAATAGATTGATTGCATCAATCTTTGGTTGTTGATTGATAAAGCTATGGCTTGCCGGACGCGTTGGTCATTTAGCGGCGGTTTGCGGGTATTAAAGGCCAAATAGGCGACGTTCATTCCTGGGCGTAGCGTCAGGCGCAGGCGGGGATCATCGCGTAAAATAGATAACTGGCTCGCGGCTGGATAGGCCAATACATCACATTCGCCGGTCAATAATTTGGATAACCGACCGGTTCCTCCTACGCCCAAGTCAATGACGACCTGCGGCATGCGCGGCAAACCTTTCCAATAGTCACTGTTACGGGACAAGCGGATATATTGCCCAGACCGATATTCGTTTAACAAGAAAGGGCCAGTGCCGACTGGTTCGCGGTCAATTTGTTCTTGTCGGCCCTTTTGGGCTAAGACATCAGCATATTCAGCTGAAAGCACTGGCGCATAATGGGTCGCCAGATGCCAAAGAAAGGACGCATCGGGGGCTTTCAGTTTAAATTCAACCGTATAGTCATCAAGCTTTTGGACACTTTGTACCGCGTCAGCAAATTGCAAACTATCAAAGTAGGGATATTCACCACCGTTGACATCATGATAAGGATGCTTTGGATCAAATACTCGCTGAAAACTGAAAACGACGTCATCAGCATTCATTTTTCGCGTGGGAGTAAACCAATCAGTGGTCTGGAAAGGAACATCTTTACGCAAATGAAAACGGTAGGTCGCGCCGTTATCCAGCACTTGCCAGCGCTCTGCTAATTCAGGAATTAACCGGTAAGTATAAGGGTCGACATCCAGCAAACGGTCATAAAGCTGCGCCGCGAGAGTGTCGACGGTTAATCCGCTACTGGCCATCTGTGGGTTGAAAGTATTCAGTATCCCACTGACACAATAGACAAATCCACGCTGGCGGATATCCGGCAGTGGTTGAGTGGGGGCGGCGGCCGGGGTAGGTTGCGCCAGTGCTGGGGTCGCAAGGCAAGCCAGCGACAGCATCCAAATCGACAGCATCCAAATAAATAAAGCACGCATAAACGCTTCGCAGTCAGTAAGCAATACTCTCATTGTACCGTAATCTGACACTCCCCCCAATCCATTGAGCAAAACAACTGCGCCGTCTGCTGCTTGTTGCAGCAATAAACAGTAAATGATGGTTTATTCATTGGGAAATCATGGATGTCTATCGTTAGGCGGAGAGATATTTTATTCTGAGGTCGCGCATAATCTCATCATAATCAGTATGGTAATGAGAAAAATTCTCAACAAAGTGTTTGCAAGTGCTATTGATAACCATTATCATCGCTTTGCTCTTCGGGATAAGGCCTAAAGTTTCAGGCTTTTGACAGAAAAGCACGACATTGCTCACATTGCTTCCAGTGTTTTTTAAGCCAGCTCGGGTGCTGGCTTTTTTTTTGCCTATGACTCACCCATACATTAATAGCAAGTATAAAACCCAGCAATCTCTCCCTTGGTATTTATAAGTTTTATTTATATATAAAGGGATTTTGGTTTATAAAATACCATGATTTTGAGATATATTTTTCTTGATCATTTTATGTTTATTTATATTTTAGCTGGTTGAGAATTAGATATTAATATACTTCATGAGAGGTTGTTAATGATATTAGTTAAATTTATCACATTATGCTTAGTGAATATTCTGATAATGTCTAATAGCAAAGCCAAACCACCGGATATTGTCTGGCGAGTTGATACGCGCGGTTTGGAGGATATATTCAATAATGGTTTTAGTGCGGCGGGTAATAACAATAATATTGTTGAACATCTCACTGGCAGAAGTTGTCATCAGCATGGTGGCGGGCTAATTAGTAGTTCTTTTATTTCGACGACATCTAATCGCGGTTTTGCTTATCGTTATGCTGAGCGAATTTTGCGTGGTATGGATGCGCAGGGTGATGTTCATGCCCAAGTCTATATTTATCAAATTAGGGCAACTGAAAATATGTATAGCGCAGGCACTACGTTAGAGTTTTTATTGCAGGGCGATGACCATGGCCAACATCACGAAATATCGAGAATATTACGCTATACACCCTATTTATCCGAGTGGATGGCGCATCGCAGAATCGAACCAGAGCAGATAGCCACTCAAACCGCCTATTATATATATCGGGGTGCAATACGCAGTGAGTCTAACTTCCACAACACCCGATTTGTACAAACACGATCAACAGCTAATGATGGGCCATTTCCCACGGTGTATACCCGAAGGCCAGTAATACAATGGGCGCGTAGCTGGATGATGAGATTAGGAACCAATCCCATGGTAAATGCATGTTTTGGAAATTTAGAACATACAGAATTTAAACGCGACACTCACGAGCACAGAGGTGGGGATAATAGAATGTTCATGCTAATAACAATTTTGTAGTCATAAATTAATATTTTCATCCATCAGAAAATATAATAGAGGTTAACTCATGAAAGTAATCAACTATAGTCTTGTATTTATTATTTCCATATTCAATAGCGTTAGTTTTGCAGTTATGCCTGGTAGTTTACAATCACAATGTGATGCTGATAATGGCACTATGATTTATAATAAGGTGATACAAAAATTTAATATGAGTGTGATGTGGCGTCCTGGAAAATCACCAATGAATGCTGTTAATATAAAAATTAATGATAGCTGGTACGGTGCCATTGCAGAAGATACAACGTATGGTGATTCGTCCAAAGGGCTGTCCAACTTTGCCCAAGCCGCTTATCTAATTAATTTAACAGTTAATGTTTGTGTGAAAGATAAGTACCTCCGTGGAGTGGAAGGTGTTAATTAGATCTCCATCAGATGAGTATATTCACATTGGCCTGAATAGTTTGCGCATGATTTTATTATTGTGGTTCATTTTCTCCCGTTAATATTGCGTGTTTTTTTAGCATGCCACGTAATTGATGGTAAGTTAATCCTAACAGGCTGGCGGCCTTACGCTGATTAAACCGCGCTTGTTCCAAGGCCTGTTGGAGCATGTGATATTCGCTGTTATGTAGCCAATGTTTAAGATTAAGGGGCAGGGAGGGTAATTCGCCGGTTGCGGTGCCAGGATTATTGCTCTCGAGACTTTCATCTTCTCTGCTTGGCCGGCGAGCAAAGGGATCAATAATAATATTATCCAACGCCTCATTATTATCGCCATGGCGATATACTGAGCGCTCGACCACATTCTTCAGCTCACGAACATTGCCCGGCCAACGATATCCTAACAATTGCTGTTTGGCTTGAGGCGTAAAACCAGGGAACAATGGCAAACCTAATTCCCGACACATCTGAATAGCAAAATGCTCTGCCAGCAGCATAATGTCTTGCTGACGCTCACGTAACGGCGGCAGCTGCACCACATCAAATGCCAGGCGGTCGAGTAAGTCAGCGCGGAATTTCCCTGCGGCTGCGAGTGCGGGCAAGTTATCATTGGTCGCGCACACTAAACGCACATCCACCTGTAAGGGTTGGCTGCCACCCACCCGCTCCAGATGACCATATTCAATCACCCTTAATAGTTTTTCCTGTACCAACATCGGCGCAGTGGCCAGTTCATCTAAAAATAGCGTGCCCCCGTCAGCGCGTTCAAAGCGGCCAAGATGACGTTTTTGCGCGCCAGTAAAAGCCCCAGCCTCATGGCCGAACAACTCTGAATCGAGTAAGTTTTCATTCAGTGCAGCGCAGTTGAGTGAAATGAACGGCCCTTGCCAACGGTCTGATAAATAATGCAAACGATGGGCTATCAGCTCCTTGCCGGTTCCCCGCTCACCAATCACCAATACGGGCTTATTCAGTTTTGCCAGCCCGGAAACTTGCTCCAGCACCTCAACAAAAGAGTTTGCTTCGCCTAACAGGTTTTCTATTTGCTCGCTCATGATGAAATTCGCCAATAGTTGGTGAGAATAATCACTCTACCTTTTATTCTCAAACAGTCAAAAATATTTTTTTGTTATTTTTCAGCTTATTAACTTTCACTAAAAGTTGGCACGACTCTTGATATATCACTATCGAGATTATATGAAGCGGCGCAACCAAACGCCAACTTCAGTTTAAAAAAACTAACTTCAGTTAAAAGAACCAATAAGTTAAAAGAGGATGTAATTATGGGTATTTTTTCTCGTTTTGCCGATATCGTGAATGCCAACATCAATACATTACTGGATAAAGCCGAAGATCCGCAGAAGTTAGTGCGGTTGATGATTCAGGAAATGGAAGATACGTTGGTAGAGATTCGCTCAACATCAGCTCGTGCACTGGCTGAGAAAAAACAATTGCTGCGGCGTATTGATCACAGTGAAAGTCAGCAACAAGAGTGGCAGGATAAAGCCGAACTGGCTTTGCGCAAAGATAAAGAAGATTTGGCCCGCGCCGCCCTGATTGAAAAGCAAAAAGTGGCGGCGCTGATTGATACGCTGACTCGTGAAGTCGCGACCGTTGATGAAACACTCAACCGGATGAAGCACGAAATTACGGAGCTGGAAAGTAAACTGACTGAAACTCGGGCCAGACAGCAAGCTCTGACACTGCGCCATCAAGCTGCGGCATCTTCTCGCGATGTTCGCCGTCAGTTAGACAGCGGCAAGCTGGATGAGGCGATGGCACGTTTTGAACAGTTTGAGCGCCGTATCGACCATATGGAAGCAGAGGCTGAAACCGTGGGTATCGGCAAACAAAAATCACTGGAAAGCCAATTTGCTGAACTGAAAGTGGATGACGAAATCAGCAATCAACTGGCGGCTCTGAAAGCAAAAATGAATTCAGCTCAGTAAGTTGGCACTCAATTGCAGAAAAATACCGGGCGGGCCGTCGGGAGAAAGGCGGCCTGCTATGACGACAACGCGGATACCCGCGAGCATAAATTTAAGGGGAATGAATGAGTATCCTGTTTCTTGCTATACCGCTGACCATTTTTGTGCTGTTTGTTGCGCCGATTTGGTTATGGCTGCATTACAGCAATCGCCAGCAAAGTGGTGCTCAACTCAGCCATCAGGATATGCAACGGTTATCGCAGTTAACTGACGATGCCCGTCGGATGCGTGAGCGTATTCAGACTTTGGAGGAAATTCTTGATGCGGAGCATCCAAACTGGAGGCAATCATAATGGGCGATATGTTTAAAAATAATTCATTTAAAAACGATTCATTTAAAAACAATATGTTAAGTAAGAAGAAACTCTATCGTGTGCCCGAAGAGGGGATGGTCAAAGGTGTTTGTGCCGGGTTGGCGCATTACTTTGATATTCCGGTGCGATTAATTCGCGTGATGGTGGTGTTGTCGCTATTCTTTGGCCTGTTTGTTTTCACTATTGCGGCTTATATCGTGCTGACTTTTATGCTGGAACCGGCACCTGCGTCTAGTTTCAGTGCGCATAAGGAAGCAACACCGCGCCAGCTTCTTGACCAGTTAGAATATGAATTGGGGGCTGGGGAACAACGCTTGCGCCAGGTCGAGCGCTATGTGACTTCCGAAACTTTCGGAGTACAGAGCCGTTTTCGTCAGTTGTAATGTGACCTATTCGTTTCACAGTGAAGCCTGCCGGAGGGCATAAATATGAACAATAACTCTGCTCGTCCCCGCGCAGGTGTAGTATTAACTACACTAATTAAAATAATTTTTAGTGTTGCTTTGACCTATGGCCCAGCGGGTGCCGCGGGCTTTATCGTCAAGAATGTCAGCCGTAAACCCTTGCGTTGGTTACTGCTGATGATGCTGGAACCCATGCTGAAACGTGCGATGGGAGCAGTGGCGGGTCAATTTGCTAAGGAGAAGCATGAAACGACTACAAAATGAGATTACATCATTGGTCAACCGCGGGATGGATAGACATCTGCGGCTGGCTGTAACCGGCCTGAGCCGCAGTGGGAAAACCGCTTTTATCACTTCTTTAGTCAACCAATTACTTCATGTTCACAGCGGCGCACGTTTGCCGCTGTTTTCTGCTGTGCGCGAAGAGCGCCTACTCGGCGTGAAACGGGTGCCGCAGCGAGATCTGGGTATTCAGCGCTTTAGGTATGACGAAGGCCTGGCCTCTTTATATGGTACACCGCCAAATTGGCCGACTCCGACCCGTGGTGTCAGTGAGATTCGTTTGGCGCTGCGTTTTCGTTCCAGTGATTCTCTTTTGCGCCACTTTAAAGAGACCTCAACCTTGTATCTGGAAATTGTCGATTATCCGGGTGAATGGTTGCTGGATTTACCCATGCTGGAACAAGATTATTTAAGTTGGTCGCATCAAATGGCGGGCTTGTTACAAGGTTCCCGTGCTGAGTGGGCTAAACCCTGGCTGGAGCTTTGTCAGCAGTGTGATCCGCTGGCCGCTGCCGATGAAAATCAACTGGCGGCGATTGCTCAGGCTTATACTGATTATCTGATTCGTTGCAAAAATGAAGGGCTGCATTTCATTCAGCCGGGGCGGTTTGTGCTACCGGGTGATATGGCGGGGGCACCTGCATTGCAGTTCTTCCCATGGCCGGATGTGAGTGGCCTTGGTGAATCACGGCTAGCTCAGGCCGATAAACACTCCAATTTAGGGATGTTACGCGCCCGTTTTAACTATTATTGCAACTCGGTGGTTAAAGGTTTTTACAAAGAGCATTTTGTGCGTTTTGATCGGCAAATCGTGCTGGTGGATTGTCTGCAACCGCTGAATAGCGGGCCGCAGGCGTTTAACGACATGCGCCTGGCTTTGACACAATTGATGCAGAGTTTCCATTATGGAAAGCGCACACTATTTCGCCGTTTATTCTCTCCGTGTATTGATAAGCTAATGTTTGCCGCCACCAAAGCCGACCATGTGACAGCCGATCAACACGCTAATTTGGTCTCTTTGCTGCAACAGTTGGTACAGGAAGCTTGGCAGAATGCTGCATTTGAAGGGATCAGCATGGATTGTGTCGGGTTGGCCTCGGTGCAGGCGACGGAAAGTGGAATTGTTGACCATCAGGGGCAAAAAATTCCCGCGTTACGCGGTCACCGATTGGGCGATGGTCTGCCGCTGACGGTCTTCCCCGGAGATGTTCCTGCGCGTTTGCCCGGCCCCGCTTTTTGGCGGCAGCAAGGGTTCCATTTTGACGAGTTTCGCCCTCAAACCGTACATGTTGACAGCCCGTTACCGCATATTCGTCTCGACGCGGTAATGGAATTCTTATTGGGAGATAAACTGCGATGAGCGAACCTTTAAAGCCACGGATCGATTTTGAGCAGCCGTTGCAACCCTTAGATGAGCCAGTATTAAAAGCCGCACAGGCTTTTGACCAACATGCCGCTGAGAATTTCTATCCAGAGGCCCCGGAACTGGACGCAGAAAATGAAGAAGGTCGGGTAGAGGGGTTGGTTAATGCCGCATTGAAACCCAAACGCAGCTTGTGGCGCAAAATGGTCACTGTGGGGTTGGCACTCTTTGGTGTCAGTGTAATTGCTCAGTCAGTGCAATGGGTCAATCAGGCCTGGCAACAGCAGGATTGGATTGCGCTGGGAGCCACTACGGCCGGAGGGCTTATCGTGCTGGCGGGAGTTGGCTCGCTGGTGACGGAGTGGCGGCGGTTATATCGTCTACGGCAACGGGCGGAAGAGCGTGATATTGCACGAGAACTTCTGGTGAGTCACGGAATCGGCCAGGGGCGCGTATTTTGTGAAAAGCTGGCGCGTCAGGCGGGGCTGGATCAAGGGCATCCGGCACTTCAGCGCTGGCATGCTTCGCTACATGAAACTCATAATGATCGCGAAGTTGTTGAATTGTATGCCAAACTGGTGCAGCCTTCACTTGATAATCTGGCGCGGGCTGAAATCAGCCGCTATGCCGCTGAGTCGGCATTAATGATTGCCGTCAGCCCATTGGCACTGGTCGATATGGCATTTATCGCATGGCGGAATATTCGTCTAATTAATCGTATTGCCGCTTTGTATGGTATTGAGTTGGGGTATTTCAGCCGCCTGCGTTTGTTCCGTTTGGTGTTGCTCAATATCGCCTTTGCGGGTGCCTCTGAATTGGTGCGTGAGGTTGGCATGGATTGGTTATCGCAAGATTTAGCCGCGCGTTTGTCGGCACGTGCCGCGCAAGGTATTGGGGCGGGGTTGTTAACTGCCCGACTGGGTATTAAAGCGATGGAATTGTGCAGGCCATTACCGTGGTTAGGAGATGATAAACCCAAATTGGGGGATTTCCGCCGGCAGTTGATCAGCCAGTTGAAAAATACATTACCAAAGAAAGATAAAGCGACTCCGTAATAAAAACTATTTCAGCCGTGGGTCAAAGGCAAAAGAGAGTGGTTTAACACTGTTTAAGCAAGCTTGAAAATCTTTATGCCGAGGGTTGAGCAGTAGATTGTTTTCTGACGGCACCAGAGTGGATGGAACCAGTAATGCAAGTGATGATTCCAGCTCTAACCATTCGGTGCCGATATCCATTGTGGTCGCCGGCGCGGGATCACTGCGCCAGTCAGCAGGCCAATCTTGCGGTTGAAGTAACAGAATATGGCTATCTTCGATTTCAATCTGGAATAGCTCGAACTCGCTCAGCGTTGAGCTATCTTGGATATGTACCAATGTTTCCAGCATCGCCAAAGACACACTGCTGGCTAAGTAGATGGCGGCGTGCCCCTTATGATTCCAACGGCCACCATAGATTTCGGCGCCATAACCGGTCCAGGTTGACGCCAGATAACGGCGCATCACAATACGGTAGAACTTCATAAGTGCCAGCCTATTGGGGCTTTATTCATAATCTACAGATCCTTATAGTTTACTTTCCCTTTGGCCTATTCCTTGCGCCACTGAGTTATGAAAATACACCGTGCTCCAAACGCCCAATTAAATCACAGACTTCCAGTGCACCGGTTTCCGTTTCCAGCAAGGAGTCGGGGCTGCGGTGACCAAGACCTTTAATCGGGGTAGACATCCAGGCGATAGCTTTGCCCTTATCACCGCCAAATAGATCAACTGCGGCATCCATTACCCGGACGAAACGGGCAATTCGCTCACTCTCTTCAGGGGTGAAACGGCCATCATGTGTGCGTCTGCGGGTCAGACTGCGGCTGGGAATACCCGTGGCCCGCAATATTTCAGCTTTAGGGATAGAAGCCCATAAATGGATACCGTCGATGACATCAACTGAAAAACCCATTTTGATACTATCGACCAATACAGTGCCGCGGCTGGCGGGCAAACCAATCTCTCGCCATAGCGCCCCAGTTTTGGTCGCTGGGGTCGGGTGATATGCTCTCATGTAACCTCCTCGGTCAATTGGCTATGTATACTATAGCCAGATGGCCGATATAAAGCAAAGTGTCACCTGTTCTTGACGAGGATGTTGACGCTACTTATCATTATATTATTCTAACTTATTGCTATAAAAAGTAATAACTCGCTATATATGATGGCTATAGGGGGTGATCCTCTTATCTTGGTGAGTTTGATTGGATAAAAAAAATAGCGAAAAGCCGATTCCTGTCAACTTTTGCTGACAGACTGCTTCATCAGCAAGGGGGGACAGGGTATTATCATAGGCAGATATTCCGCACCTGCCATATATAAGGGCGATACTGATGCGCTTGGAAGTTTTTTGCGAAGACCGAATCGGTCTCACGAGAGAGTTGCTTGATCTCTTGGTTTTACGCGGTATTGACTTACGCGGGATCGAAATTGATCCGATTGGCCGTATTTATCTGAATTTCTCACAGCTGGATTTCAGTGTATTTAGTGCATTAATGATGGACATCCGGCGTATTGATGGTGTTACCGATGTTCGCACCGTCTCCTTTATGCCATCAGAGCGGGAGCACCGCTCACTGCGGGCACTGCTTGAATCCATGCCAGAGCCGGTATTTTCTATCGATTTAAAAGGTAACCTTGAGTTAGCTAATCCCGCTGCCCGCGAGTTGTTTTCCCTCAATGAGGAGAAAATTCGTCATAAAACAGCAGGTAGCCTACTGGGGGGATATAACTTTGCCCGTTGGTTTGAAGGTGGAGAAACCGCGCCTCATACCGAACGTGTGCTGATCAACAATCAGGATTACCTGCTGGAGATCACCCCGATTCAGCTAGAAGACGAAAATCAGCAGAATCAAACGGTGGGTGCTGTGGTCATGTTAAAATCCACTGTGCGCATGGGGCAACAACTGCAAACTTTATCAGTAAACGATGATACTGAATTTAAACAGATAGTTGCCACCAGCGTTAAGATGCGCCAAGTGCTTGAACAAGCACGTAAATTAGCGATGCTGGATGCGCCGTTACTGTTAATCGGTGATACCGGTACTGGCAAAGACTTGTTGGCTCGAGCTTGCCATTTGCGCAGCCCGCGCGGGAAAATGCCTTTCCTCGGCCTTAATTGTGCTTCCTTACCCGACGATGTGGTAGAAAGTGAGCTATTTGGCTATGCCGCCGGGGCTTATCCCAATGCAGTCGAAGGTAAAAAAGGGTTCTTTGAGCAAGCAAACGGTGGTTCAGTTCTCTTAGATGAAATCGGCGAAATGTCGCCTCGTATGCAAATCAAACTGTTGCGCTTCCTTAATGACGGAACTTTCCGCCGTGTCGGCGAAGAGCATGAGGTGCATGTCGATGTGCGGGTTATCTGTGCCACCCAAAAGAATTTAGTGGAATTAGTACAACGCGGTGAATTCCGTGAAGATCTCTATTATCGCCTCAATGTGTTGACCATCACTCTACCGCCGTTGCGTGAGCGACAAGCGGATATCATGCCCCTGACGGCGCTATTTGTTGCCCGTTTTTCTGACGAGCAAGGTGTGCCGCGGCCAAAGTTGGCGCCTGAACTGAGCAGTTTCCTGACAAATTATGGTTGGCCAGGTAATGTGCGCCAACTGAAAAATGCTATCTATCGTGCTTTGACGCAATTGGATGGAGCCGAGCTGCGGCCACAGGATATCGTCTTACCGGAGTTTGAAGTTGAAGCGGCGCTAGGGGATGAAGTGCTTGATGGCTCACTCGACGATATTAGTAAACGGTTCGAACGTTCTGTTTTAACTCGCCTTTATCGCAATTATCCGAGCACACGTAAACTTGCCAAACGGCTAGGGGTTTCTCACACCGCGATTGCCAATAAACTACGCGAATACGGTTTAAGCAGTAAACGGCCTGCCAGTGATGAAAGCGAAGAAGAATAAAGCGTGGCATAAGCTGCGATAACATAGATTGCTATAAAGACATAGATTGCTATAAAAAACGGCTGCACCCAGATGGGCCAGCCGTTTGTATTAAATTTAGACTTTATTAAAACTAGACTTTATTAAACTAAAGTAGAGAAAATTACTTCAGTGCTGCTAAAGCGGCATCATAGTTTGGTTCGGTGGTGATTTCGTTAACTAACTCACTGTAGATAACTTTGTCTTGACCATCCAGAACCACGACAGCACGTGCAGTCAAACCTGCCAATGGGCCTTCAGTAATCGCTACACCGTAAGCTTGTTTGAAATCTGCGCCACGCAAAGTTGACAAGGTGGTGACGTTGCTCAGGCCTTCAGCACCGCAAAAACGGGATTGGGCAAATGGCAGGTCAGAGGAGATACAAAGAACGACAGTGTTCTCAAGTTCGCCAGCCAATTGATTGAATTTGCGTACGGACGCGGCACAAACACCGGTATCAATACTTGGGAAGATATTCAAAACTTTACGTTTACCCGCGAAGCTGCTCAGGGCAACATCGGATAAATCTTTCGCGACCAAAGTAAAATCTTTGGCTTTATCGCCGGGTTGTGGCAGTTGACCTGCAACGGTCACTGGATTGCCTTGGAAATGTACTGTCTGTGTCATTATTTGATCCCTTTTACAGATGTGTAACACGAAGTTCAGTTTAAGGTAACAATGGCAGCTTGGATATGAGAAATTTGCTAAATAATTCAGATTTTACTGACGTTAGGTTCTAATACTGAATGTCCGCACCCGAATTTTCTGAGGAGTCATAATGAGAACCATGCGTTGCTATCCAGAGGCTTGGCCTCTCCATTCTGCGTTTGTTATTTCCCGCGGAAGCCGCAGTGAAGCAAAAGTTGTGGTTGTCGAGATTGAGGAGGCGGGTATTCGTGCTGTTGGTGAATGTACCCCATACCCACATTATGGAGAAAGTGAATCTTCGGTGATGGCGCAGTTGGCCTTGGTAGTCAGTGCCATAGAGCAGGGCATTTCGCGTGAGACCTTACAACAGCTATTACCCGCTGGAGCCGCCAGGAATGCGGTAGATTGCGCATTATGGCAGTTGGAATGTTTGCAAAATCAGCAAAGTTTATGGCTTATGACTCAAACGACACCCATCCTCCATCTCTCGATGGCCCAGACAGTCAGTATCGGTACCCCGGAAGCCATGGCGTACAGTGCGAGTGCATTGGTGAATTTGGGTGCCAAGCTGTTGAAAATAAAGCTGGATGACCATCTTATTGCTGAGCGTTTGGTGGCTATTCGTAGCGCGGCCCCCGACGCGACATTGATTGTGGATGCCAATGAGTCCTGGCGTCCAGAGGGCTTGGCTGCGCGTTGCCAATTATTGGCAGATTTAGGCGTAGCAATGTTGGAGCAACCTCTGCCCGCAGGGCAGGATGACTCGTTACAGAATTTTATTCACCCATTGCCTATTTGCGCTGATGAAAGTTGCCATACACGTGCTGATTTGGCGGGTCTGGTGGGGCGTTATGAAATGGTCAACATCAAGCTGGATAAAAGTGGCGGGTTAACAGAAGCATTGTTGTTAGCCGAACAAGCGAAATCGCTCGGATTTGCCATTATGCTCGGCTGCATGTTGTGCACTTCACGGGCTGTTCGTGCTGCATTACCCCTGGCTCCAGGTGCTCGTTTTGTTGATCTCGATGGCCCTACCTGGCTACAACAGGATGTCGATGACGGGTTACATTTTTCGACTGGCGCTATCGATTTGTCGGCTTAATCTGCCAGGGTCAGCAAGTCAATCAGAGCCGGCAGATAACATTCACTGGCGGCATCGGCAGAAATGGGCGGTAATTCTGCGGTAATACAGGGTAAGTGAATGTCTGCACACCAGCTACCAAATGACCCCGGCGTGGCGTAACCCACACTGGTGACAAGGGGCAAGTCAAGATTCGCCGCCAGTCGCTCACCTAGCGCTGAGCTGTCGGGGTCTTCAATACAGGCCAATGGTTCATGAAAGGAAACCACCCAGCGCGGGGCCAGTTGGCTTATTAATGCGCACAAGTCTTGAGTTTCGGGCTCTGAACCTGCATATACGCCGGTTGATAGCACCACATCTCGTGCATCCGCCGCACTATTCCAACGGTATACCGTTTCGCCCGCCTGCCAGTTTTTTGCCGGAAAATTACGATTAAGGTCCACACCATTGGCATTCGCCCGCAACCCCAGTTGGCATCCATCAGGATTGACTGCCAAGATGACATGGTGGCGCTGTTGTTCCGGTGAAATACTGCGCAATGCACAGGATAGCGCCACAATTGCTGCACTTTCATCGCCATGGGTTCCGGCAATAATCAGCCCAGTTTGTGCGGATGGGGTGGGGGCCGGGAAATAAAGCAGCGGCGCGCCCAAGCGGGATGTGCCGTAGCGTTGCCCTAAAGTGACCAGATTTCCCCGTGCAGTTCGGGGGCGATATTGGCTCATAATATTCTCTGTTATTCCGAATAGGTGCGTATTGTATTTAACATAGCATTTAATATTATCATATTGAATCAATAAGTTATTTTGTGATGGGTAAACTAATGCGCCTAATTAGTGATGCATACTGCATTTGGTTTCTGATGGCAGAATTGCACTCTATAGCGCGACTGGAGACAGTATTTTTATTTTATCATCGTCATGGTGGCCCCTAATCTGCTAGTTTATGTTGATGAGATATTGTTACTAATTTCGCTGAAATGGATCGACAACGAAAAGGTTATTAATCATGCGCTATTTCCGTTATGCATTGTGTGCCGCATTAGTTGGTGCAACGCTGGGCGCGGCAAATGCTGCTGATGTCCCTGCGGGCACCATACTGGCTGATAAACAAGAACTTGTTCGTCATATTAAAGACGAGCCAGCCTCTCTCGACCCGATGAAAGCTGTGGGGTTAATCGAGGCGCAGGTTGCCCGTGATTTGTTTGAAGGATTGGTTAATCAAGATGCGCATGGCCAGATAATTCCCGGTGTTGCGACCAACTGGAAAACGGCAGATAACCAAACCTATATATTCACGTTGCGCAAAGATGCTAAATGGTCGAATGGTCAGCCTGTGACCGCGCAGGATTTTGTTTATAGTTGGCGCCGTTTGGTTGACCCTAAAAGTTTATCTCCTTTCGCCTGGTTTGCCGAACTGGCCGGAATGGAAAATGCGCAACAGATTATTGCGGGGAAAATGCCGCCAGAAGCTCTTGGGGTCAGTGCAGTTAATGATTACACCCTTAAAGTTAAACTCAGTAAGCCGGTGCCTTATTTCCCCAGTTTGACTGCAAACTTCAGTTTATTCCCAGTCCCCGCCAGCGTGGTTGAAAAATATGGCAATGACTGGACTAAAGTGGGTAATTTGGTAGGGAATGGCGCATTTAAATTACAAGATAGAGTTGTAAATGAGAAATTAGTCTTGGTGCCCAACGACTATTATTGGGATCATGCCCATACTGTTCTAACGAAAGTGACTTTCATTCCTATCAATCAGGAAGCCAATGCCACCAAGCGCTATCAAGCTGGTGATATTGATATTACCGAGTCCTTCCCAAAAAATCTGTATCAGAAACTATTAAAAGATATTCCTGATCAAGTTTATACGCCGGATCAGCTAGGCACTTATTATTACGCATTTAATACCCAACGTGCGCCAACCAATGATGTTCGGGTGCGCAAAGCATTATCTTATGCTATAGACCGCAAAATTATTGCTGAAAAAGTCTTGGGTACGGGGGAGAAACCTGCGTATCACTTTACCCCCGATGTCACTGCTGGTTATCATCCGGTAGCCAATTTATTGCAGCAGCAAGACCAGGAAGAACTCAACGCACAAGCTAAAGCACTGTTGCATGCGGCGGGTTACGGGCCGGATAAACCACTGAAATTATCTTTGCTATATAATACTTCGGATAATAATCAGAAGTTAGCCATTGCCATTGCTTCAATGTGGAAGAAGACATTGGGGGTGGATGTTCAAATGATTAACCAAGAGTGGAAGACCTATATCGATAGCCGAAATACCGGTAATTTTGATGTAGTCCGCGCATCATGGGTCGGGGATTATAATGAGCCGTCCACCTTCTTGTCATTATTGACCTCTACTCACAGTGGGAATATCGCTAAATTTAAGAGTGCAAATTATGATCGTTTGCTGAGCGAAGCGGGTAAGCAAACTAATCCTAAAGCGCTAAGTGATGATTATAATAAAGCCGAGCAGATTATTGCTGAACAAGTCCCAATAGCACCCATATATCAATTCACAAATGGGCGTTTAATTAAACCCTGGGTGAAAGGTTACCCGATAACTAATCCTGAAGATGTGGCTTATAGCCAAATGATTTATATCATCAAGCACTAATGGGTGTTTTTTTATGGTTAACGTTTGGTAGTTAATGTTGATAAAAGCATAATCCGCCAGCATAAGTGGCGGATTATGTTTATATAATGATTATCATATAAAACAAATAGGCTATTTACGGCTGCGCCGCTTAGGAACAATGGCCGATATCGAGATCATAAATCCGGTTAGTGATGCGACTATCAGTGGAAATATAAATGCATCAGATGTTCTTAGTGGGTTGTTTATATCTAAAATTATTACAAATAAGAATATGCTTGTGGCAAATGTTGACGATGAATATAATTCGTTAAGTTTATATTGTAGATTTTCCAAGGCAAATGGCGGTGTTTTTTTGGAAATACAATCCCATGCAATATGAACTAACATGTAAGAAACACAAATAATACAATAGAATTTTGCCAACTCATCAGTGGTTTGCGGTGAGTACCAGTGGGAAGATAGTGACTCCAATGTCGTTCACCAAACTTTGCTTAGATAAAAACCTGCAATTAATACGCTCCCAATAGCTGAAAATGTAAATGCAAGGGAAGTGGTCACTGTCAATGCGGGCACTAAAAAAGACAGGCCACCGGTAAATGCAAATCCCGCTCCTGCGCCACCAATGAGTGCTTTCATTAACGTAATGAAGTTGGTTTCCATAATCAATATCCCTTGAATATATCGTGTTGATAATTTGCAAGAATTGTACATCAAAGCTGTGCATGACCCTTGTGCCTTTATCATTATGTATCCTTAATTCCACTGTTAAAGATATAAGTTCTGTCGTCCTAAAACTTATACTGAATGTATCTGCTATTGCTGCTAAATGATTAATAGATAACGGCCTTGATTATTTTATGGAACAGTAAGTTATCCTGATGCATTACCTTTAAAGATTGAGTTGCGGACGTTACACTGAGCCTATTGCAGGATAAATGCTGAAATAGAGGAAATTGTCGTGGATCTAGTCGAAGGAAAAGCACTTCAGGTTTCTGATGCCGTTTATGCCTATCAACTTGATGGTAAAGGGGGCGTGACTTCCATTGATACCGATGCCATCGCCACCGCAGAGCAGCCTTGCTGGCTGCATCTGGATTACACACACTCAGAAAGTGCTGCCTGGCTGCAAAATACTCCGTTACTCCCAGAGGTTGTTCGGGATGGTCTTGCTGGTGAAAGCGTCCGCCCGAAAGTGACTCGCATGGGTGATGGCACGATGATAACGTTGCGGGGCATCAATTTTAATAATGATGCTCGCCCAGACCAATTAGTCACCATCCGGGTTTATATCACGGATAAGTTGATTGTCTCGACCCGACATCGCAAAGTTTACTCTATTGATGATGTGTTGAATGATTTACAAAGTGGCACCGGCCCGACTAACAGCGGCAACTGGCTGGTGGAGATTGCTGATGGCGTGACCGACCATGCCAATGAATTTATTGAAGATTTACACGATAAAATCATCGATCTTGAAGATGATTTACTGGAACAAAAAATTCCACAACGTGGGCAAATGGCTTTGCTTCGTAAGCAGTTGATTGTATTGCGCCGGTATATGGCACCACAGCGCGATGTTTTCTCCCGGTTGGCCAGTGAGCGCTTGCCGTGGATGAATGATGACGATCGACGCCGTATGCAGGAAATCTCAGAACGTTTGGGGCGAGGCTTAGAGGATTTAGACTCTAGCATTGCGCGTACTGCGGTGTTATCCGATGAAATTAGCTCATTAATGGCCGATGCGATGAACCGGCGCACCTATACTATGTCAATGTTGGCTATGGTGTTTTTACCGACCACTTTTTTGACCGGCTTATTTGGTGTTAACCTCGGTGGCATTCCTGGGAATACCTATTCTTTTGGTTTTGCGACATTTTGTATGATGTTGGTGCTGTTGGTTGTAGGTGTTGCGTGGTGGTTAAAACGCAGTAAATGGCTCTAATGAGTCACTGACGGTTGAGTAAAAGAGTGTGTCAGATAGGGCGCTAATCACTGTAAAATTGAGCAATATCAACATTTGGCAGTGATGGCTGAGGCATTATCATTTTGCAGGTGAATGCAACGTCAAGCGATGGGCGTTGCGCTCCATATTTGTAATACTTTTATTTTGAATTACTGCATAGCACATAATTGTTACGATGCCGATGTTATCTCAACATCGGCATTTTTTTTGCATTTTTTAGTGAAAACAATGAGGTAGGATAGGGCGAGAGCGTTGCCTCTCAACTCTTATTGTCGAGAGGCAATATCAGTCAGTGGTTTATTTTATTTCTAGCACGTCGAGACGAACCAGTGGCTGTTTTTCACTATCTTCATCATCTTCTGGTTGCCAGCCAACAGGTTGCAGTGGCAACTCTTCGCGGTCAAAAGCTAAATCTCCGCCGTCAACGATTTCACTGTTGTGTGTAATATTTTTAAAATCAAATAGCTGGTGATCATTTAAATGTGACGGCACGACATTTTGCATCGCGCTGAACATAGTTTCAATCCGCCCTGGATACTGTTTATCCCAGTCACGTAGCATATCTTTGATAACCTGGCGTTGCAGGTTGGGTTGCGAGCCACATAAGTTACAAGGAATTATTGGATATTCTCTGGCAACAGCGAAACGCTCAATATCTTTTTCACGGCAGTAGGCCAATGGGCGGATAACCACATGTTTGCCATCGTCGCTCATCAATTTTGGTGGCATGCCTTTCAGCTTCCCGCCATAAAACATATTCAGGAATAGCGTTTGCAGAATATCATCGCGATGATGACCAAGCGCGATTTTGGTTGCCCCTAGCTCAGTTGCAGTGCGGTATAAAATCCCACGGCGCAGGCGCGAGCAGAGTGAACAGGTGGTTTTCCCTTCCGGAATAATGTCTTTCACAATCCCGTAAGTGTTTTCTTCGACAATCTTGTATTCAACACCTTGTTTGTCCAGATAGGCCGGAAGGATATCTTCAGGGAAGCCCGGCTGTTTCTGATCCAAATTAACGGCGATGAGGGTGAAGTTAATCGGCGCGCTTTTTTGCAGGCTTTGCAAAATATCCAACATGGTGTAACTGTCTTTGCCTCCTGACAGGCAAACCATCACGCGGTCACCTTCTTCAATCATGTTGAAATCAGCAATTGCCTGACCCACATTGCGGCGCAGACGCTTGTTTAACTTGTTCAAATCGTAGTGTTCTTTTTTATTAACCACTTGTTTCTCTTGCATTTGTTCGTGACTCATATCCAGTTAGAGGCATGACAGGGCATGTTGCTATGACACAAGTTTATCATCCAATAAGTGTATATACCCGTCATACTTCAAGCTGTATGCGCGTTGGCTGTGCTCAATAACCCGAATCACTTACTCATGTAAGCTCATCGGGATTAATGAGCCTCATCCCTGAGGCTCACCCTGCGGGCTAGCATAAATGCTGTTCAAATCGGTTCCCGACCGATTTGTTTCTCTCTTGCCGCCTTCCTACAACTCGAATTATTTAAGGTGTATTTAATTTATTAATGAGTCATTTTTCATGGTGGCCTGAGTGATTATTTATACGAAAACATTTGAATTCACCACTGTTTTAATAATTGCCCCATCCTGAACATCAACAAAATCGGCAACGATAATCCCCATTATTTGTTTTTCTCGATATTGTTTGCAGAACCAAATGTTCATTCCATCTATTAAATGATGGCCTTGCGCCCCGGAATAGGGTGTTAACAAACCGGATATACTGGTGAAGTTAATATATATATCTTGGGCACGTTTTTTCTGTGCATCTTTGAGCAGAATATCAATAAATTTTCTTTTAAAATGAAGGCTTAATGCGGTATAACCATCATAATTGTCTTGGACATAAATATTAAAGCCTTTGTTTTTAATTTCAAATGTGGCGTCATCTTTCCAGCGAGAGGCATTAATGCCCACTTTATCACCAGAGTAACGCCGTAATAATACTATCTTTCCTCTTACATCCCCAATGCTAGGTATTTTATTTTGCAGATAAAATAATTTATTATGCGGATTGATATATCTCTCCTGCATAATTTCATTAAATCCTTTAGTGCTTTTTTCAGTGGTATGTTCTTGTTTAACCGATAAAATAATGAACTCTGTCGGGTTGCGTTTAATAAAGTCAATGCAGGTAGTGAGAAAATCACCAAATTGTTGTTTTAAAAAAACAGCTCCGTGGTGCATAGTGAATACATTATTAATAAGGCGACATCTGGCATCTAAAAATCGAATGCCATGTTCAAGTTGCTCTCTTATATTCCATGTTTGTGTTTGCGTAAATCCAGCACCTAATACATTGGAGCGAAATGATGCGGAATCATGTGTTCCAGGAATGGAAATTTGGCTTAATAACTGTGAATCACTCAGCCGGGACATCCAATTTTTCATGTTCATAATATCCTCCTTGTCAGTGAGAGCCGAAAGTAACCCAGTGAGTTATTCTGTGGACATTCCAAATTTAGATGTAGGAGTAATAGAAATCATCACCAAATAAAAAGCCAGTCAGTAGATAACTGACTGGCTTGTGGGGCTGGCGCATTAATTTAGACCATTATTCGGTCGGCGTTTTATCCGGTTTTCCGGCTAACAAGCTAAGGAAGTCATAGCGTTTTTTCAGGTCTTTTTCAGCCTCAGCATACAACCGCGCCGCCACATCTGGCTCTTGTGTGTTGAGCCGCCGGAAGCGCTGCTCATTGAGTAATGTGGTGGTCAAATCGCTGTTTGGTGGGCGGGAATCCAGTGCTAAGGCCACTTTGCCCTCGTCGGTACGGCGTGGGTCAAAACGATACAGTGGCCAGAAACCGGTGGCGGTTAATTGCTTCATTTGATCATGGCTGTAGGCCAAGTCATAACCGTGCTCTTCACAAGGGCTATAGGCAATAATCAATGATGGGCCGGGGTAGGATTCGGCTTCCTGAATAGCTTTAACCGTTTGATTAAGCTGCGCACCTAACGAAATTTGCGCGACATAGACATGGCCGTACATCATCATGCTAACACCCAAATCTTTGCGTGCCTTACGTTTGCCGTGCTCACCAAACTTGGTCACCGCCCCCAGCGGGGTGGCTTTGGATTGCTGACCACCGGTATTGGAGTAACATTGGGTATCCAGTACCAGCACATTGACGTTTTCGGTCAAGCTGAGTACATGGTCTAAACCACCAAAGCCAATATCATAGGCCCAGCCGTCGCCGCCAATCAGCCAGATAGATTTATCGACCAGATAATCTGCATCCGTGGCTAATTGTTGGGCATCATTGCCCGGAATCTCTTTTAATAGCTGGCGCAGTTGGATGACTTGTTCACGGCGGACTTCGGGTGTTGCATCCTCATTGAGTAATTGCCCAACCAAATCCTGCGGCAACTGTGGAGCTAACTGGTTTATCAAGCGAGTGACACGTTGGCGATGTTGGTCAACCGTCAGACGGAAGCCCAGACCAAACTCGGCATTATCCTCGAACAGTGAGTTAGCCCAAGCTGGGCCACGGCCATCCGCGTTGGTGGTATACGGCGTCGTGGGCAGGTTGCCACCATAGATTGAGGAGCAACCGGTGGCGTTAGCAATCAACAGACGATCGCCATACAACTGAGTCAGTAATTTAATATACGGTGTTTCTCCACAACCGGAGCAAGCACCGGAATATTCAAACAGCGGCGAAATCAGCTGTGAAGTTCGGATATCAATACGCTCCATTTGCGTTTTATCGATTTCCGGCAGTTTGAGGAAGAAATCATAGTGCGCTTTTTCTTCCACCAGATGTGCCAGCCGTGGCTGCATATTGATGGCTTTGATTTCTGGGTTCTGCCGATCTTTCGCCGGGCAGACTTCATAACAAAGATTACATCCGGTGCAATCCTCTGGGGCGACTTGCAATACATATTTCTGCCCCCGCATATCACGGGCTTTGACATCCAGCGATTGTAAGCTGTCTGGCGCACCCAACATAGCATCCGGCTGTACTACTTTGGCGCGAATGGCCGAGTGCGGGCAAGCAGCAACGCAGTGGTTACACTGGGTACACAGATCCGGCTGCCAGATAGGAATATCTTCAGCAATATTGCGTTTTTCCCACTGGGTGGTGCCCACCGGCCAGGTGCCATCAGGTGGGAAGGCCGAAACGGGCAGGGCATCGCCCAAACCGGCCAGCATGGTGGCGGTGACGGTTTTAACGAAATCGGGCGCTTGATCAGAGACAATCGGTGGGCGCATCGGGCTATTTTCATCAATCGGTTGCAATGGAATTTCGACTAATGCATCCAGGGTAGCATCCAGCGCTTGCCAGTTGCGGGTAACAATTTCCGGCCCTTTATTACTGTAGCTGCGGTCAATGGCCGCCCGTAATTGTTCCTGCGCCATGGCGGTGGGCAAGATTTGCGTCAGATGGAAGAACGCCATCTGCATGACGGTATTAATACGCGCGCCCAGTTTGCATTCGCGGGCAATTTTTGCCGCATTAATCACAAATAAGCGGGCTTTGCGCTGGTGCAGTACCGCCTGAACTTCTTGCGGCAGGCGCTGCCACATTTCATCCGCGCTGAACGGGGTGTTAATTAAGAGAATCCCCCCCGGTTTTAAGCGCTCAGCCATTTGATAAGTATCAATAAACTGTAACTGGTGACAGCCGACAAAATCGGCCTGGCTGATGAGATAGGCTGAGTTAATCGGCGTTTTGCTGACTCGCAAGTGAGAGACCGTCAGGCCACCGGCCTTTTTCGAGTCGTAGACAAAATAGCCTTGCGCATACAGTGAGGTGCTGTTGCCGATAATCTTAATATTATTTTTGGTCGCCGAAACCGAGCCGTCACTGCCAAGGCCGTAGAACAGCGCCTCCAAAGTGGCACGTTGCTCGATTTTCTCATCGGTGAGTGGCAATGACAGGCCGGTCACGTCATCAAAAATCCCCACGGTAAAGCGCGGGCGCGGCAGGTCAACAGATAATTCTTTGAATACCGCCAGCGCACAGTCGGGGCCAAACTCTTTGGAGGACAGCCCATAGCGGCCGCCGATCACTTTCGGCAATGTTGCCCGCTCACCCCGGCTATAAGCTTCCGCCAGCGCGGTCATGACATCGAGATAAAGCGGTTCGGCCAGTGCGCCGGGTTCTTTGGTGCGGTCCAATACGGCAATTTTAGTCACGGATGGCGGCAAGACACTGAGAAGATGTTTAGCAGAGAAAGGACGGAATAACCGCACTTTCAACACGCCGACTTTCTCACCGCGCGTGAGCAGGCTATCAATCACTTCTTCACAAGTGCCAATGGCTGACCCCATCAGAATAATAACGCGCTCCGCCTGTGGGTGGCCGTAATATTCAAATGGCTTATATTCGCGCCCGGTGGCCGCGGCAAAAGCCTGCATGGCATCGGCAACATGTTGGTAAGTATTGTTATACCAAGGATTGGTCGCTTCGCGAGACTGGAAATAGGTATCCGGGTTAGCGGAGGTACCGCGCACCACCGGATGGTCTGGCGAAAGCGCCCGGCTGCGGTGGCCGTCTATCCCTTTTTGTGGCAATAGCTGGCGCAGTGTGTCATCGCTGAGTGGTACAATTTTATTGATTTCGTGCGAGGTGCGGAATCCATCAAAGAAATGAATAAATGGGATGCGGCTATTGAGTGTGGCCACTTGGGAAATCAAAGCAAAATCTTGTGCTTCTTGCACGCTGCTGGCGCATAGCATTGCGCAACCGGTTTGGCGCACCGCCATCACATCAGAATGGTCACCAAAGATAGACAGCGCGTGGGTCGCGATGGTGCGGGCCGCAACATGGAGGACAAAAGGTGTCAGCTCGCCCGCCAGCTTGTAGAGGGTGGGGATCATCAACAGTAATCCCTGCGAGGAGGTAAACGAGGTCGATAATGCGCCGGTTTGCAGTGCGCCATGCACAGTAGCAATGGCTCCGCCTTCAGACTGCATTTCAACTACGCGGGGAACATCCCCCCAGATATTGACTTTGCCATCGCCAGACCAAGCATCAGCTTGTTCGGCCATGGTAGAGCTTGGCGTAATAGGGTAGATAGCAATAACTTCACTGGCACGATAGGCCACAGAAGCTACTGCACTGTTACCGTCAGTAGTAATCATTAATTTATACCTTCACATTGCTTATCATGCAGAGAATAAAAGTGCTAATGGGGGCGTCTCTGACTGTTATCTGATTATTTGAACTAATAGCGAAATTCTAGCAGAGAGTATTTTTGTCAGTTATCGCATTTGTGTGACGGCGGGGCCGCCAGATTATGTGGAGAATAAGGTGAATTGCGGGGCTGGCGGTATATTGGGGCTTTCAGATAATAATTATTACAATTAGAAAACTATTTATAATAACAATGAGGTTTCACTTATTACGAACAGCACAATAAATGCGCTGTAATTTGGCTTGGTTGTGAAATATTTGTGAAGTACAAATCGATTTAATGAACATTTAATTGCGGATGGGCATAATGTCTGCCCAACACTGAAATGAGAGGTCGATAATGAGTGGTTTCATGTATTTAATGATGGCGATTGTTGCTGAAGTCGTGGCAACCACGATGTTAAAATCCTCCGATGGCTTTACCCGCTTGGTGCCCTCTATTGTGGTCGTGATTGGCTATGGCATTGCTTTCTGGGGATTATCACAGGTGGTTAAAACTATGCCCCTAGGCATTGCTTATGCTATTTGGTCAGGGTTGGGAATTGTTTTAGTGTCAGTTGCCGCGGTATTTATGTACCAACAGAAGTTGGACTGGGCTGCAATGACGGGCATGAGTTTGATTATTGCCGGTGTGTTGGTGATTAATCTATTGTCTAAGACTTCGATGCATTAATCATATACCCGTCATACTACAAGCTGCATGCACGGGGATAACGGTGATTTTTATCGCCGCGCATACAGTCAAACTATTTAATATCCAACTGATGTACTCCCTCGACGGCTAACAATGTTTCATACACCAGATCCAAACTTTTTTTCGGTGACAATGTCACTTCTAAAGTGAGTTCACAGTCTGGCTCATGTTTCTCTGGTTTGTGGGTGACAGACAGGTTCATCGGGCGAAGCTGCAATTTTTGCATAGCAACCAAAATACGTGGCACACTGTCTGGCAGCAGTTTAATCGCGACAAAATGATGCTCTCCAATCAGGCGGTTACTTAACTGGCGGAAGATTTCCAGCACAACTAACGTCACCATCGTGCCATAAATACCAATTTCATACAGGCCACTACCAATCACCAGACCAATTGCTGCCGTGACCCACATTCCCGCCGCCGTGGTAAGTCCTTTGACCATCTGCTTTTGGATCATGATAGTCCCAGCACCGAGGAACCCCATGCCACTCACGACCTGCGCCGCGACTCGGCTGGGGTCAAAGCTGACGTGTTCTAAGGTTAATAAATCCTCAAAACCGTATTTTGAAACAATCATAAACATGGCACTGCCGATACCAACCAAAATATGTGTGCGTAATCCCGCATCTTTCGCCCGCAATTGACGCTCTAACCCAATTAACCCCCCTAATGCACCCGCCAAAGTAATTCTTAGTAGTAAATCAGTGATCATAATGGCTCCCATTTTATTTTTTACCCTCGGTAGGTGTTTGATTTTTTCTCTGATTGTTATATCAGTATTGTTCGACACGAAATTAAGTTAGCGAATTCTGTTTATTTATGTTGTGTTTTAATTATAACAGTTATTATATGAACCTATTATAGCGCTATATATTATTCATGCCGGAGCAAAAGAATGAATGCATTATCTTGGTTTGTGGGCGGGGCTGTGTTCTTTTTAGCCGCTTGCAGCAGCAATGACCCAATAGAGACAGTTCCAGCCGCTCGATTTTTAAACAACAATGAGACCAGTGAGCCGGTGCAACAAGCCACCAGTGCCAATGTTCATCATAATCTGAATATGTCTAATCCTGCCGCCGTTAATTGTGCGAATGCGGGCGGTATATTGACGGTGGCTAAGCAACTCAATGGCGGCAGTGTAGGAATGTGTCAGTTACCGGATGGCAAACGTTGTGAAGAATCGGCATTAATGCGCGGCGCTTGCCCGGCTCGCTGATATACCCTCCATCTTTCAAGCCGCAGATGTGTTGGCTGCGCTCAATTACCCGAATCACTTACCAATGTAAGCTCATCGGGATGCTTTCGTTTGCCGCCTTCCTGCACCTCGAAATCTATTGGGTATATAGCTATCTCCATCTTTCAAGCCGCAGATGTGTTGGCTGCGCTCAATTACCGAATCACTTATAAAATATAAGTCAGCTTATCGGGATGAATGAGCCTCATCCTTGAGACTCACCCTGCGGACTTTCTGGATATATTAGGCGGTAATAATATTCGGGCAATGTTCGCCGTTTTTCAATTGGGCAATATTCTGCATAGTAGTGGCAGAAATACTGGTCAGGGCTTCTTCTGTCAGGAAAGCTTGATGCCCAGTAAATAATACGTTGTGGCAAGAAGACAAACGGCGGAAAACATCATCCTGAATGACGTCGTTAGATTTGTCTTCAAAGAACAAATCGCGTTCATTTTCATAGACATCCATGCCGAGCGAGCCAATTTTCTGTTGCTTCAGTGCATCAATCGCCGCTGTTGAGTCAATCAGGCCACCGCGGCTGGTATTGATGATCATTACGCCATCTTTCATTTGTTCAAATGATTGTTTATTAAGCAAATGATGATTTTCTGGGGTCATCGGGCAATGCAGTGAAATAACATCCGATTCGGCATACAAGGTTTTGAGGTCAACATATTCCGCGCCCAAATCCAAAGCCGCTTGGCTTGGGTAGGGGTCATAGGCTAACAACCGCATACCAAAGCCTTTTAAGATGCGCATGGTGGCGACACCAATTTTACCGGTACCAATAATCCCCGCCGTGCGGCCATGCATATTGAAACCTATCAGACCTTCCAACGAGAAGTTGGCATCACGCGTACGTTGATAAGCACGGTGAATACGGCGGTTGAGGCTCATCATCATTCCGACTGCATGTTCAGCCACAGCTTCAGGAGAATAGGCCGGCACACGAACAACCTGAATACCCAGCTCTTTCGCCGCCACCAAATCCACATTATTGAAGCCCGCACAGCGCAAAGCCAGAATCTTCACACCGACGTTTTTCAATTCTTCCAATGTCGTGCGACATGCATCGTCATTGACGAAAAGACAAACTGCATCACAGCCCGCAGCCATCTTCGCCGTTTTGGGGGATAACAGAAAATCGAAAAACTCTAATTCAAAGCCAAAATCTTTGTTGACCAATTCGAGGTATTTGCGGTCATACTGTTTGGTACTGTAAACGGCTAATTTCATCGTGATGTCTCCGCCAAAATATTGTGATCAATTTAACAGGTTTGAATAAATCATACAATTTGGCACAATAATAAGTTAAATAGCACAGTAATAAGTTAAGTAGGGTGTATGTCACTTTCTTATGCCAATGAAGTAAGGTTTTTATTCCAACTTTCAATGGCAACAGTTCTGTTTAATCTACAAGGATAGCGTTATCTATTCTTGCAGTAGAATGATTGCAGTAGATTGATTAAAGCACACCGGACGTCGGGTGAGTGATATATCCGTCATGCTTCAAACTGTCGGTGTGTTGGCTGCGCTCAATTACCCGAATAACTTACCTGTGTAAGTTCATCGGGGTGCTTTCATTTGCCGCCTTTCTGCAATTGGAATTATTTAGGGTATTAAACAAGGCAAGTCATGACTAAATGCGCAAAAATAATGGGTTGGTTGTTGTTAATCAGCGCAATTTCTTTAGGAATATTATGGAAAACCTTGCCGCAGTGGCTACCAAAAGTTGCACAATACTGGTTGCCTGCGGGTAGCCAACTGGTCTTGGCTAGCCCGCCGGTTTGGCATGATGGCGCATTGCGTATTTCACAATTGGGTTACCGGGTGCAGGGCTGCACCTTGGCAAATATTGGGCAATTGAGTGTCGGCTATCACCAAGGCCGTTGGCAGCTAGGGGCCAATACCGTCGCTGTGGATACCGCTTGCTTGAGCCAATTACCGAGCAGTGGCGAGAGTGCGCCGCAAGATTTAGCCTATTGGCAGCAGCAGCTCTCCGTGCTTGACTTGAATATCAACAATTTGCAGATTACGCCGTGGCAGCAATACGCCGGTAAACTGACATTCTCTGGTAAACCGGCCCTCACATCGCCAGACAATAAAAAACTCACCCAAGAATTGCGTTATCAGGGCCCACAATTGAGCTTCGCCGCCACACTGGATGAAGAACAGCAACTTAGTCTGAATCAATTCTCGATTGCTGTTCCCGGTACCCCGCAACCTTTCGAACTGAGTGGTGGAATTAAAATTCCATTGTCGCTGGATGATTGGCCAGAGCAAGGTGCACTCGACGGGGTATTGACGACGGGCTATCTGTCTAAACCGTTATTATTGAATCTGAGTTGGCAACAGCAACAGGGGGTTTTAACCCTGACAGAGCGCGGTGATGATACCCCGCTGGCGCGGTTGCCATGGCGCTTATCCCCGAAAAAAATTCAGATAATCAACGGCCAATGGCAATGGCCCTATGAGCTGCAACCCCTCAGCGGGGGGGTGAATCTGACATTGTATGACTGGGATAAGGGCTTGGACCAAACCGCCATTGAGGCGCGAATTAATGTCATCACGGCGGGGGAAAGTGGCAAAGGCAACGCCGTCCTGACCCTTGGGCCGGGTAGCTTGAGTCTCGTCAACAGTGACATGAAATTCCAACTTAGCGGGCAAGCTAATCTGGAAAAAATGGTCTTGAATGCCACTATTCCCGGCTTACTCAGTGGCTCCATACTGAACCCGACTTGGGTGCTGCACCCCGGCGCTTTACTGCGTGCTCACGGTAACATCACGCCGGAATTGCGCATAAAAGATGCGCGTTGGCCACTGGCGGGCGTTAAAGTGACTGCCGCTGGAGTGACGGGGCGGCTACAGGCGATTGTGGAAGCACAGGACAGTTTTTGGGGCAATTTTAATCTGCATCTGGATGGTCAGGCGCAAGAATTTTGGCCCGATAAAGGCCATTGGCAATGGCGCTACTGGGGCAATGGTCGCCTGCCGCCGCTGGCTGCGAGTTGGGATATGGGCGGCAAGGGGCGTTGGCAGGGAACACTGATAACTGTCGATAAACTCTCAACTGGTTTTGATCGGCTGCAATATGGATTAGTTAAGGTTGAGGCGCCACGGCTGACCTTAACCAAACCCTTGACCTGGCAGCGGGATAATCATCATCCTGCTTTTATTGCCGGGTTCGAGCTGGGCGCTAAAAAAGTGGCATTCAGTGATGGCGGCGGCTACTTGCCTCCTGCGGTGTTATCGCTACAACTTAATGGCCGCGCCCCCGATGATTTTCTATGGCAAGGGAATTTACAAGCGCAAGCCATTGGGCCGATTGCGTTAGGTGGCCGTTGGGATGGCGAGCGGTTACGCGGCGAGGGCTGGTGGCCAAAACAATCGCTGAAGGTATTCCAACCGCTGCTATCCGAAGAGTTAGGGATTAAATTGCGGGATGGCGAGCTTTATGCACAGGCGGCTTTTTCTGCGGCCCGTGAGCAAGGTTTTACCGCCGGTGGACATTGGGTCGTGAAGAATGGCGGGATGTGGCTGGCAGACGGTGAACTGAGCGGCTTAGATTTTGTTATGTCTTATCGTTTAGAAAACCATCACTGGCAGTTGGGGCCGAAAGAGCCGGTCATGCTGCGTATTGCCTCGATAAACAACTTGTTTACAATGCAGAATATCACCGCTGATTTGCAAGGAACTTATCCCTATTCAGAGAAAGCCCCATTGACCTTGAGCAATGTTGGCATGGATATTTTGAAAGGGCATCTGAGTTTGTCTGCTTTGCGTTTACCCCAACATGACGCGGCAGTGCTAAAATTAAAAGGTATTGATTTAAGTGAACTATTTACCGTGTTGCAACCAAAACAACTGGCTATGTCGGGTAAGGTCAATGGCGAATTGCCGCTTTATCTTAATAATCCACAGTGGTTGGTGCGCGATGGTTGGATAGCGAATGACGGCGCGGTGACACTGCGGCTTGACCCAGAACTGGCAAACTCAATCAGTGAGAGTAATTTTGTGGCGGGGGTGGCGATTGATTGGCTGCGTTACATGGAGATTTACCAATCTTATGCCACTGTCAGTCTCGATAACTTGGGTCAATTAACATTGCGTTCAAAGATTCATGGTGTTAATACACAGAAAAACTCCAAACGAGAGATAGTGCTGAACTATCAGCATGAGGAAAATATCTTCCAACTCTGGCGCAGCCTACGTTTTGGTGACAATTTACAAGAGTGGTTGCAGCAAAATATTTCGTTGCGACCAACAGCATCCATACCAGCGAGGGCGAAGGAATGAAGATTTTGACATGGGAACCTATGGCAATAGCGCTGGGTATTTTTATGCTTAGCGGCTGTTTACGCCTGGAAGTGGCAACCCCGGAAAAACCTATCACTATCAATATGAATGTCAAAATTGAGCATGAAATCCAGATTAGAGTGGATAAAGACGTGGAAAATCTGCTTAAAAATCAATCCAATCTATTCTAAGAGGCCATTATGAACAAGCAAACGTCCGGCTGGATTGGGGATACACAAAAGTTGCTTCGCGTAATATTGGGCTGCGTGGTGTTAAGCGGCAGTTTACTGTTTAGCACCGGGGCTTTTGCACTGACGTTGGAGCAGGCCAAGCAGCAAGGCCGCGTGGGTGAAACCCTCAGTGGGTATTTGGCACCGGTAAAGAAAGATGCTGAAACACTGGCGCTGGTGGAGCAAATTAATATCGCCAGAGCCCAGAAATATCAGGAAGTGGCGCAGAAGAATCATATTTCAACCGAGGATGTCGCCAAGCTGGCGGGGCAAAAGTTAGTCAACCGCGCGGCGGCGGGGGAATATGTACGCGGTATTAATGGCCAATGGATGCAGCGCTGATACTCGGCGCATCATTTATAAAAAAGCGCGCCTGAAGGCGCGCAATGATGAAATTGACTACTGGGTAAAACGAGGGCAATGCAAGGTCATTGCTGTCGTGCATTAACGCAGACACTCGCCTCTGCACGAAAGTTCTTTATTATTAAGCGTTAACAACCTGAGCTAGTAGCTGTTTGGCATCCGCTTGTGCTTTGGTCGCCACTTCAGGGCCATAAGCAATACCTTCTGCAAACACGAACTCGACATCGGTAATCCCGATAAAGCCGAGGAACAGGCGCAGGTAAGGAACCACCAGGTCAGTCGGAGTATCTTTATGGATACCGCCACGGCTGGTCAGAATAATAGCGCGTTTGCCGGTAATCAGGCCTTCAGGGCCTTTTTCGGTGTAACGGAAAGTCACGCCAGCACGCGCAATCAGGTCAAAATAGTTCTTCAACTGAGTCGGGATGTTGAAGTTGTACATCGGTGCCGCCATGACGATAACGTCATTCGCTTGCAATTCGGCAATCAGCTCATCAGACAGCGCCAGAGCTTCTTGCTGACGTGGTGTTAGCGCAGCATCTGAAGGGCGCAAAGCAGCTACCAGCTCGCCGTCTAATACCGGAATCGGCTGAGCAGCCAGATCACGCACGGTGATTTCTTCGCCAGCATGAGCTGTTTTCCATTGTTCAACAAAGAAGTCGGCGAGTTGGTTAGACTGTGAATAGGTTGCCAGAATGCTTGATTTTAGAACCAGTACTTTGCTCATTGTAATTCCTTAACAGTTAACAGTGACTTAGGCGGTACGCCTTTTCAATGAGATACACTTTATTCAAGTTTTTCTAACAGTGATAGCGCAATATTTTGCGTTCTTTGTTCGATTTTATTGAATAATGATAATCTGAGAGTCAGATAGCGCCGTCTGCGCCAGCTACAGCGCCAACCCGGGCTGTGTTACCCTATATGACAAAGATTTATATCATTAAAAACTCGGGATGATTTAGAGCGAGTTTGTTGGTCAAAATTGATATTAATGAATAAAAAACATCAGCTAATCACATTCAGAGCTTAAAATTATCAGGCTGATACTGTGAGTTTCAGCCGCAGCGTAACAAGGAATATTGAACGTGAAATCTTCGCTCGCAGCATTATCCTCCCAACTCGGGGAATTGATGCTCCGTGACCAACAGCGCATGCGACGTCGGCTGCAAGGCGCACAAAAAGTCCATAATCCAGAGGCCGTAGAGGCGATTACCCGTGAAATAGAGGCCGAATTTGCTACTGCAATGCAGCGAGTTGCTGGCCGTCGGGCGGCCTGTCCGGCTATCACTTATCCTGAAAATTTGCCGGTCAGTCAGAAAAAACAAGATATTTATCATGCTATCCGTGACCATCAGGTGGTGATTGTCGCCGGTGAAACGGGGTCGGGTAAAACCACACAGATACCGAAAATTTGTCTGGAGTTGGGGCGGGGTATAAAAGGGGTGATTGGTCATACCCAGCCGCGCCGTCTGGCCGCACGTACCGTGGCGAACCGTATTGCCGATGAGCTAGACACCTCCCTTGGCGGCAGTGTCGGTTATAAAGTGCGGTTTAATGATCAAGTGGGCGAAAATACGCTGGTTAAGTTAATGACCGACGGTATTTTACTGGCTGAAATTCAGCAAGACCGCCTGCTGATGCAATATGACACTCTGATTATTGATGAGGCCCATGAACGTAGCCTGAACATTGATTTCATCTTGGGTTATTTGCGCGAGTTATTGCCAAAACGTCCTGATCTGAAAGTGATTATCACCTCGGCGACTATTGATCCGCAGCGCTTTTCTCATCATTTCAATAATGCGCCCATTATTGAAGTCTCTGGCCGCACCTATCCGGTGGAAGTGCGCTACCGGCCCATTGTGGATGATGCCGATGATGTTGATCGCGATCAGCTACAAGCTATTTTTGATGCCGTCGATGAGTTGGGTCGCGAAAGTCCCGGCGATATTCTGATCTTTATGAGTGGCGAACGGGAAATCCGTGATACCGCTGATGCGCTGATGAAACAGAATCTGCCCCATACGGAAGTGCTGCCGCTGTATGCCCGCTTATCAAATAGCGAACAGAATAGGGTGTTTCAGTCTCATCATGGGCGGCGAATTGTACTGGCAACCAACGTGGCGGAAACCTCACTGACGGTGCCCGGTATTAAGTATGTTATTGACCCCGGCACCGCGCGTATTAGCCGCTACAGTTTCCGCACCAAAGTACAGCGGTTGCCCATAGAGCCGGTGTCCCAAGCTTCTGCTAATCAGCGCAAAGGTCGCTGTGGCCGTGTATCTGACGGTATTTGTATTCGTCTTTATTCCGAACAGGATTTCCTGTCTCGCCCTGAATTTACCGATCCGGAAATTCTGCGCACCAATTTGGCGTCCGTTATCCTGCAAATGACCTCACTAGGGCTAGGGGATATCGCGGCTTTCCCGTTTGTGGAAGCGCCAGATAAACGTAATATTCAAGATGGCGTGCGGCTGCTGGAAGAATTGGGGGCGATCCAAACTGCCAGTAACGGGCATCAACAATTGACACCGCTCGGTCGCCAATTGGCCCAATTACCGGTCGATCCTCGACTGGCTCGAATGGTGCTGGAAGCTCAGAAAAGCGGCAGTGTGCGCGAATTGATGATTATTACCTCGGCGTTGTCTATCCAGGATCCGCGTGAGCGCCCGATGGATAAACAGCAAGCTTCCGATGAAAAACACCGGCGTTTTGCTGATAAAGACTCTGATTTCCTTGCGTTTGTTAATTTGTGGGATTATCTGAAAGAGCAGCAAAAAGAGCTGTCATCGGCACAATTCCGTAAATTATGCCGCAGTGATTTTCTGAATTATCTGCGGGTACGCGAATGGCAGGATATTTATACCCAACTGCGCCAGGTAGTGAAAGAATTGGGTATCCCGGTCAATAGTGTCGCTGCAGATTATCGCAGCGTCCATACTGCTATTCTGACCGGTTTATTGTCACATATCGGCCAAAAAGACGTTGAAAAGCAAGAGTATACCGGCGCACGGAATGCCCGCTTTGCCATTTTCCCCGGTTCCGGTTTATTCAAAAAACCGCCTAAATGGAGCATGGTCGCTGAGTTAGTCGAGACCAGCCGCTTATGGGGCCGTATTGCTGCCCGCATTGAGCCAGAGTGGATTGAACCCTTAGCGCAGCATTTGGTTAAACACCATTATAGCGACCCGCATTGGGAGAAAGCGCAAGGGGCGGTGATGGCTAGCGAGAAAGTGACCTTATTCGGCTTACCTATCGTGACTGAGCGCAAGATAAATTATGGCCCCATTGACCCGCCACTGTGCCGCGAGCTGTTTATCCGTCACGGTTTGGTCGAAGGAGATTGGCAAACGCGCCATGCTTTCTTCCGGGCTAATTTAAAGTTGCTGGCTGAAGTTGAAGAGCTGGAGCACAAATCTCGCCGCCGCGACATTCTGGTTGATGATGAAACACTGTTTAACTTCTATGACCAGCGAATTGGACGCGATGTTGTTTCTGCGCGCCATTTTGATAGCTGGTGGAAGAAAACCAGCCAGACACAGCCCGAATTACTCAACTTTGAAAAAACCATGCTTATCAAGGATGGGGCGAACAAAGTTAACCCGCTGGACTACCCGAATTATTGGTATCAAGGGTCGCTCAAATTACGGCTTTCTTATCAATTTGAGCCGGGTACTGACGCCGATGGGGTCACTGTCCATATCCCGCTCCCGATCCTGAATCAGGTTAAAGAAGAGGGGTTTGACTGGCAAATTCCAGGGATTCGCCGTGAGCTGGTGATAGCGCTTATCAAGTCATTACCTAAACCTGTGCGCCGTAACTTTGTTCCTGCACCTAATTATGCTGAAGCTTTTTTGGCCCGAGCAACACCGCTGGAAACCAGTTTACTCGAGGCATTAGAGCGCGAGTTGCGCCGCATGACGGGTGTGACAGTGTCACGCGAGAGTTGGCAATGGGAGCAAGTTCCCGACCATCTGAAAATGACCTTCCGTGTGCTGGACGATAAAAATCGGACTCTACGTGAAAGCAAAGATCTTGCGGCTTTGAAGCTACAACTTCAAGAAAAGGTGCAGGAAACCCTTTCTGCCGTGGCGGATGACGGTATTGAACAAAATGGCTTACATATCTGGAGCTTCGGCTCACTTCCTGTGTGCTATGAACAACGCCGCGGGGGATACGAAGTCAAAGCCTATCCTGCACTGGTGGATGAGAAAGACAGTGTTGCGATCCGCTTGTTTGATACGGAATCTCAGCAACAGCAAGCAATGTGGCAGGGTACACGGCGGTTATTGCTGCTAAATATTCCCTCTCCCATTAAGTATTTACATGAAAAACTGCCGAATAAATCCAAACTCGGCCTTTATTTCAATACTTATGGCAAAGTGATGGATCTGATTGATGATTGCATTGCTTGTGGGGTGGATAAACTGGTGGCGCAATATGGTGGCCCGGTCTGGCAACAGGCTGATTTTGCTCAGTTACAAGAAAAAGTGCGGGCTGAGTTAAATGAAACCGTCGTGGATATTGCCAAGCAAGTTGAGCAGATCCTAACCACGGCGTTTAGTATTAATAAGCGTCTAAAAGGCCGAGTCGATATTTCGCAAGCATTGGCACTTTCAGACATTAAAGCCCAGCTTGGTGGTCTGATTTACCGGGGCTTTGTTACTAATAATGGCTGGAAACGCTTACCTGATACATTGCGCTATTTACACGCGATTGAGCGCCGTCTGGAGAAGTTAGCTGTCGACCCTCATCGTGATCGCGCCCAAATGTTGCGCATAGAACATGTCCAGCAAATGTGGCAGCAATGGCTTAATAAGTTACCGCCTAAACGCCAACAAGATGAAGACGTTAAAGAAGTTCGTTGGATGATTGAAGAACTGCGGGTGAGCTTATTTGCTCAGCAATTGGGGACAGCATATCCCATTTCGGACAAACGTATTTTGCAAACTATCGACCAACTCTCTGCTTAAGGATTAATGAATATCACTCCGCGCCTGGCCTAATTTTTTGGGCGCGGAGCTTTCCCCCCCACTGACAAACTCAGTATTTATATATGTTAAGCATCCTTATTTGCATCTTAAATATGTAATTGATGAAAACCGCTAATTTTCCTGCGAAGCCCCTCGAAAACAGTCAATTAAGTCCCTTCTTGAGCATCGGTGCTATTGCTTCTGACCTTTAACTCCGGCTATATCTGCCTTGGCAATGAGGCGGCTTGTTCAAAGTTTGTCTGATTCCGGGTCACCATTTTTGATTACATTTGGTGAGTTTGATAGAGTTTTTCGGGAGCAGGGATTGCTTATGTATGTGATTAATTTATTGGGGTTGGCACAAAGGGAGTTGTTTAAATTGCCGCCAGGGATACAGGCGGCTCTGATCAAAGCTTTGGATGAGTTAGAGGCTTATGATCACGAGTTACGGGAGCCTGTAGTTCGGGATTTAGGAAAAGGGCTGAAAGAATTGAGGGTCAGTGCGAAGGAGGGGGCCGGGCGCGGTTTTTTCTTTTATCAAGCTGACCAGCAGGTTTATATCATTCATATTTTGCAGAAAAAAACGCAAAAGACCTCCAGACGGACACTGATGTTGGCTTATCAGCGTATGAAAGAAATCAAACGGAGATTGCAGCCATGAAAAAACAAGATGATTTTGACATTATTCCTTTTTCAGAGGTTAAAGCAGCGGCTTTACATCACCCTCAGGTAAATGAAGCTTATTTAGATTTACAGATTAGGCAAACCATGATGACGGAGCTTAAGGCTGCTCGTCAGCAATGTAAGCTGACCCAACAAGAGGTTGCTCAGAGAGCGGGGTTGAGGAAACAGAATATTAGCCGGATGGAGAAAGGCATTATTTCGCCTAATCTGACGACGTTAAGTCGATATGCCGCAGCATTAGGAGGGACTTTTGTTTTTAAATTTAATCAAAAGTCCCATCGTGCAGATAAGAAATAATAGGCAATAAAGTCCCTTTGTTAGCCCATTAATCTATCTCGCAGAATAACCCGTATTATTTGGCTGCTTTATTTGCGAGTGTTTTTAACCGGTCTTTTATGGCCGTGACTGCCAAAGCTCGGTTATCCGCGAGATAACGGTCTTTAGCGGCGGGAGCGGAACTTTGAATCGCAATCAAAGACCACTTTTCGCCATTCTTCAGCAGTAGGGGCGAGCCGCTATCACCGGGTAATGTATCACACTGATGAGAAAGCACGCCTTGCTGTGCCCACCCTGTAATCAGGCAATCTTCATGGCGATAAAGTGTGTCCAGATGGTCAAGGGGGTAACCTGCTTGAATGATTTTACGATCAACTTGTTTAAGTGCTTGAGTTAATTCACTCGCAGTTCCATCCCACAGAGGCAATGGTTTGATTGGAATGGTTTTTTTACTCGTTAATCGAATAAGTGCATAGTCATACGCTGCGGCGGCGGGCGGAACTATCCAACCATCACCATCAGGTTTGAGTTTTTTACCCAATTTAGCATCCACCAGTGTTTCCAGACTGGTCGTCTGGTACTTCCAATGACCATTTTGGGAAATAAATCGTAAGGCCACGGCCCGGTCAACTTTACCAGGAGGAGCTAATACGCAATGACCTGCTGTCAGTGCCAGGCGAGGGGAGATTAATGTTGCAGTACAAAGGTTACCGCTTGCCGTTTCAACTTGGCCAATCGCTTGCCATGGCCATTCGGAGTTATCAGTGACCGCTGTACGGTCATCTTTACCGAAAAACAGAGTCATTTGATCTGCAATGCTGGCGTCATCATTTTGCGTGTCTGTCGGTGAGTGGGCTAGAGCCGCAGAAAGAGGTAACAGACTTAATAGTAATAATGAAGATAAACGCATAAATAGTTAGCCTGCCTTATTATTCCTTAGAGGGTTATCTATTCACAAACCTGAGTTCGACTGATTAAATTGCTCATCACGATTTTCCCTACCGCTAACTATAGACATAATTAGTGATGTGTTGTGTTGTCATTATTTGATTTTTCAATAATTTTAGAGCGAAATAGGCCATTGTTGTTATAAATAGAAAAACAATGTAATCAGCCCGCAAATAATTAATGTGGTCAGAGTGATTTCAAATAAATAACGGCGCAGCATTATCAGCACTCCCGATAAAAAACACCCGGAAAACCGGGTGTTGGGTGAATTCAGTTGTTGCAAACTCATCGTGAAGAGCTGAGTTCAGCTTTTTGGCTGCTATTTGATGGCCGGTACTGCTGCCGGGGTAGATTTAGTCTGTGCCGCTGTTTTGTGGTGTTTTTTAGCCGCTTGTGCTTTTTGCACCGGTGCAGTTTTTTCCGCTTTTTTTATCGATTTTTTAGCTTTTTTGTGATGCATAGTTTTGGCTGGAGCACTATGGACAGCGGGTGCTCCGGCCATTGGAGCAGCAGGTGGTGCAACTGTGTCGGCGGCGAATGCGATAGAAGACATACCCAAAGTTGCAGCAACAATCAGAGCTAATACTGTTTTCATGATTTATTCCTCAGAGTTCTGTTTGTATATCGGCCCCGTTGGGTCGTTGTAATGAGAATAGAGGAAATGATTAATGGCTTCCGTGAGTCATTGGTTTCGGCTTGTAACCGATTGTACAGGGCTGATTGTTATGACTAATAGGCAACTCAGTATACGATTTATCACGTGCGTGTGAGCACAGTTTATGGCGGAGATAGCAGGGAAGCCCAAAGGAATGAAACCGCCAAATAAAATGTCAAATTGCTCTATTTTAGTTACAACATACATTTAAGTGAAAAATCAAAGATCACTCAGTGCTATCTTTGACCACATAGAACCAAGTTGAACACCCGAGCCTCCCTCGTCGGGCAGCGAACAGATGATCTTAGGCTCCATCATGTGCTCGCAGTCTTGGTTTTCAGACCGCAGTAAGGACTGTCTATCAGGTTCAACAGGAAGGATTGCTTTAAATCCTGCTGATATCGAGTCCGGTATTTATCTGTCCGGATGTTATATTCATTTTAAGCAACTCAACGCCACTAAAAGCACGAGATTATTGGTTGATATTGTCAATGGATTTGACTTTGTGCTACTTGCGAGCCGCACTCCTTTCGTCCTTCGCTGTGTGATTGCTGTGTGTGTCTCAATCATGATGGAAGGTTTGATTGCACTTGTTGTCACGTTCGCTCAGCATGGTTTGACCTCTGGATGGTCTTTGGTGTGGGCGACGACTGTCGTGAAAGCACTACCTTTAGGGCTTCTTGTTGGTGTTACAATGACCTTCATTGTTCAGCCCCGAATGCAGAGGCTGGCAGCCTCTGCACCGGCTAATTAATTCACCAACTATTGCCCATGACTAATGGTAATCCCCCGTTGCGCTCCCACTGGGTCTATCGGGGAATTGGAAACTAAGCTGAAATTTATGGTCAGTAGAGAATACGGCCTCTCAGGGGGAGAGTCCGTATAAAAGGGCAATCTGGGTACTGAAGAGGATTATAAATAGCGCCGCTCTAAATGTTCGCGGAAAAAGCGAGGATTAAGTGGTTCACCTGTCGCTTTGGTGATCAGTTCCGCGGTTGAATAGCGGCTACCCTGTTGCCAGATATTTTGCTGTAACCAATTGAATAGGGCGCTAAGGTCACCATTGGCAATATTCTTATCTAATCCGGGAATAGCATTTCGCGCCGTTTGGAAAAGCTGGGCAGCATACATAGCACCCAGTGTATATGTCGGGAAATAACCAAAGGCACCGTCGGTCCAGTGAATATCTTGCATACAGCCATTACGGTAATTACCTTCGGTGTTAATCCCCAGATATTGCTGCATTTTTTCATTCCACAAGGCCGGGATGTCATCGACCTCGATTTCACCGCTAATCAATGCTTTTTCGATCTCGTAGCGCAAAATGACATGAGCAGGGTAGCTGACTTCATCGGCATCAACTCGGATAAAACCGGTTTTAACACGTTGATTCAGGGCAATAAAATTTTGTTCTGCGAAAGCCGGTTGTTCACCAAATTGCTGTATCACCAATGGACGAATGACTTGCAAGAATTCTTTGCTGCGGGCCAATTGCATTTCAAACAGTAGACTTTGAGATTCATGAATTGCCGTTGAGCGAGCATGTGATATTGGTTGGCCCAGCCATTCACGCGGTAAATTTTGCTCATAACGTGCATGACCTGTTTCATGAATAATACCCATTAATGCACTGAGAAATTCTTGTTCATTATAACGTGTAGTAATGCGTACATCTTGCGGTACACCACCGCAGAATGGATGGACACTGACATCGACTCGGCCACCATCAAAGTCGAAACCGAGCACTTTCATCACATTGAGTCCAAGTTGGCGCTGGTTTTCCAGGTCAAATGGCCCCTGTGGTATCAGGCAGGGTTCATCCGCTTGCTTGGCTGTCACTTTTTGCAAGAGATCGGGTAACCACTGTTTAAGGTCACCAAAGATACGGTCCAAATCGGCACTATTGGTTCCCGGCTCATATAAGTTCAGCAATGCGTCATAGCGCGATGTTCCGGCAGCTTGAGCACGAATTGATGCCTCTTCGCGACTGAGAGTGACCACTTCACGTAGATTTTCAGCAAAACCATTCCAGTCATTCGCGATGCGCTGCTGTCGCCATGCATGTTCGCAGCGGGCACCTGCTAGTGATTTCGCCTCAACCAATGCTTCCGGCAGCAACACGGCATTATTGTAGTGCCGGCGCATCTCACGCAAATTTGCTTGCTCGACATCATCCAGAGTTTCTTGTTCCGCTTGCTTCAACCATTCCCCAACATCTTTGGCCGTTAGTATTTGATGTTGCAGTACATTTAGCTCCGCCATTGCCTCTGAGCGGGCAAGATTACCTTTTGGCGGCATCATAGTTTGCATATCCCATCCGGCAATGGCCGACAAATGCTCAAAGCGAGAAAGGCGTGTAAACGTAGCGCGCAGGTGTTGATAAGCAGTGGTCATAAAAAACTCCATTAAATCTATAGGCCGATTTGTTTTATTAAGGCTAGTATTTGGGCAAAATTATTGGGTAGGCAAAACCATTATTTAGAGTCATCTTGGTCGATAGTGAGTGAGTAAAGACCTTTTACCGGCCAACAAAATCGGAAACTCGCGCCTCCTAACGAACTGGCATCAACGGAAATACTCCCCTGATAAGCCAATGCAATGGAGTGAACGATTGCCAGGCCCAATCCACAGCCCCCGGTTGCGCGATCCCGGCTAGGGTCCAGCCGGACAAAAGGCTCAAATACTCGGGCGCGTTCTTCTAATGGAATCCCCGGCCCGTCATCTTCAACTTGTAAGCAAGCATTATCGCCATCAAACCACAGCCCAATTCGCAGCCGTTGGGTCGAATAGCGCAGGGCATTATTGACCAAATTATCCAATACTCGCTCCATCAGACGTAAGTCAACTGCGCCGAAATCGCCACGATGAGGAATATCGAGTTCTATTTCGCGCTCACTATGAATCAAGCGCATCTCCATAACTTTTGCCGTGAGCCAAGCCGGTAAGTCGATAGGTTCCAGATTGAGTGAGACTTGCGGGCGATCCAGCCGAGCATAGGTCAGCAGCTCGTCAATCAATGCTTCCAACTGGCCAATATCGCGACTCAAAGCCAGTTGCTCACTTTCAGTCAGGTTATCACTCATGGCTAACCGATAGCGCAAACGAACCAGTGGGGTGCGCAGCTCGTGAGCAATTCCATCAATAAGCAGTTTCTTGCTGACAATCAAGGTGCTGATGTTGTCAGCCATTTGGTTAAATGCGACACCTAAGCGGCTTAAACTTGAAGTGGGGTCAAAATGCGTGCGCTCGTCCAGGTGGCCCGACCCTAGCCGCTGGGCGGCATTCTCCAATTTAAGCAAATCTTTCCAATGGGGGCGCATCCAAAGAAATACCGGAAGAGCCAAAGAGAGGCCAATCAGGATAAGTAAGGCCAAATCAAGCAGCCGCATTTGATGCAAATAAAATAAATAAGGGACTGGGCCAACAGCAAGGACATAGCGGCTGCGGGGGATTCGTTGCAGGAAAGTATATTCATCATCCAAAGCAATGATTTCACCGGCTCGTAGGCGTTTATTCAAGCGCTCACCGAGATTCCGTTTATCGAGAGGTTCGATATGTAATTGAAATGAGAGATTTAAATCTAAAGTGGCAATGGTTTTATTCCAATCTTTCAGTGGAATTTCCCGCAGCTCACTGCGCATCAATGAAAGCGAGCTTTTCATCAAGTCATCTAATGACTGGCGACCAGCACGTTCCGCTGTCACTTTATAAACCAGCCCAACCAACATCGCCATCACCATAAAGCAGACGAACAGTAATAAGAAAAACTGAATAAATAGCTTCCTCATTGCTGCACAGACTCCCAGGCATTCGGGGCGAACAGGTAACCTTTATTGCGGACGGTTTTGATTCTAAAAGGTTCGAGGGCATTGTCGTAAAGTTTGCGGCGCAAGCGCGATATCGCAACATCGATACTGCGGTCCATCCCGTCATAGCTGACACCACGTAAATTCTTCAATAATGCTTCCCGGTCCATGATAATCCCGGCATGGGTTGCCAGTTCCCACAGCAAGTCAAAATCTGAAGTCGATAAAGTAATTTCTTCATCACTAAGATTAACTTGTCGATTAACAGGATCAATGCAGAGCAGACCGAAGTGAATTGCATTATACCCAGTGAGTGGCGGGCTGATGGTTTCTTTGGTTTGTTGTTGATTATGCTGGCGTAAATGCAAACGTAACCGCGCCAACAATACTGCCGGGGGCGTTGTTTTCAGGATATAATCATTCGCACCCATCTCCAGGGAAAGGATATGGTTCATATCACTGTCAAGTGAGGTCAACAGTACGATAGGGCCTTCATAGCTTGGTCGCAGGTCACGGCACAGCGTCATCCCATCTTTCCCTGGCAGCATGATATCGAGCAACACCAAGTCAGGTTGTTGCTGTTCAATAACGGCTTGTGCAGTATCGCCTCGTGGTTCAACAAACACATCAATATCATGTTTGCCAAGGTAAGCTGCAATCAGTTTTCCGACCTCCGGGTCGTCTTCTACAAAAACAATATTGGTCATGTTTTTCAGTTTATAAAAGTGCCGGAATTCAGCATAGCGCGCTGTTGGTAGCAATACTATGCACGTTACTTGATTATTAATGCCAATGAATTATCAATGCCAATGACTGATCGGTAGACAACGGGCAAAACATTTCATTATATTAACTGGAGTGATTGTATCGTCATCTCTATTTATACCCGTCATACTTCAAGCTGCATGTGTGTTGGCTACGTTCAATTACCCGAATCACTTACAACACAGTAAGCTCATCGGGATTCTCTCTCTTGCCGCCTTCCTGCAACTCGAATTATTTAGGGTATTATAGTTGGGTCTATCGTTTATATATCAATACTTATGGTTAATGAATAGCTGTATCAATCAGCTAAGGACTGAGGGATGAGTGGCGAACACACTGGTGTGCCAGCGCACAATGAAAAAGTCTGCTTCGATTACACGGAATTTTTGGCGGTTTCTTGCAAAAAACGATGGAGTTTTATTGATGCTATTTATGGTGTCATGCCGATTTTTGGTATGGTGGTAAAGTCGCAAACTGCATCGGAAAAAACGCCTCAGGAGCGGCTGACTGCTTTAGCGCTACAGGTATTATCGACCCAACTTAGCGATGAAACCAATATTATTCGATTAATTCGTCTCGCTGAACAGCAGGGGATAACTGTATTGGAGATCCAATTACCTTACTCTCTGGAAACCGCGCAACTCAATGAAATAAAACAAAAATTTCCGCTATCGATGCAACTAAGTCAGATGGGCGAATGCTTATCGGTGGACATATCGGGAGAATAAATCCTCTTGGTAGATGATGAGGATGAGTTTATCTGCAACCAATACTCAAATGGACAGCCAGTGTTACTGGCGTGCCCATTGTCGAGTGTTTCCAACTTAATGCATTACCACCCAGGTTGCTGGAATGGTCGCAATCAGCACCAGGCCAATCGCCGCGCGTTCCACTGTATTAAGTAGCCGAAGACCTTCATGCCCTTTACGTGCATAAATAAATACCAGTAAACCGGGGGCATACAATAGGGCGGATAACAGCAGATACAGCAAGCCAGCCGCATAAATCAGCCACAAACCATACAAACAGGCGCCACTGGCGGCAATAATCAATCGCCAGTCCTGACGTTTCAGGGCCACTTTAAATAAGAATGCACCCACCAAGAAATAGGGCACTAAAATCATCTCTGATGCAATGGTCAGCAAGGTGTTGTAGTTACTGCCCGTCAGCCAGATAAGAATCAGCGCCACTTGCACGGCACAGTTAGTCAGCCATAGTGATTTCGCGGGTGCATTGTGTTTATTCTGATGTCGGAATATTTTAGGGAATGCACCATGTTTGGCCGCCACCATAGGGACTTCTGCGGCCATAATGGTCCAGCTAAGATAAGCGCCGCACACCGAAATAATCAGTCCGGTGGCAATAATCACTTCCCCCCAAGGGCCAATCATCTCTACCATAATGCCCGCCATTGATGGGTTCCGCATACCCGCTAATTCAGCGCGCGGCACTACCCCAAGGGACAATAAGGTTATTAGCAGATAAACACATAAAGCTGAGATAACCGCCAGCATTGTCGCCCGGCCAACATCTTTTTTATTGCGCGCTCTGGCAGAAACAACAACAGCGCCTTCCACCCCAATAAAGACCCATAATGTGATGAGCATCGTGTCTTTCACTTGCTGCCAAACCGGGGTGTGTAGGGCAATACCAGTAAAATCAACGCTAAAGGTATCGAGGCTGAAAGCCATGCCGGCTAAAACAATAAACCCGCCGATGGGCAACAGTTTTGCCAGTGTCGCGGCCAGGTTGATACTGGCTGCGGTTTGAACGCCACGCAATACCAATGCATGAACCATCCACAACAGGAAAGATGCACCCAAGAGCGCCTGCCAGGTATTCCCCTCACCAAAGATAATGCTGCCAGACTTATCGGTAAAAAAGCTCAATGCGGCAAAAACAATCACCAAATAAGAGACATTGGCAATGACGGCGCACAACCAGTAACCCCACGCGGAGAAAAAGCCAATAAGATCACCAAAGCCTTCTTTGGCATAGGTGAATATTCCACCATCCAGATCAGGGCGCAGGCGCGTTAACAATAGCATGGCAAAAGCCAAAAAAACGATCCCCACCCCGGTAATACCCCAGCCAATGAGTAAGGCCGCTGGGCTGGCAACTTCAGCCATATTTTGTGGCAAGCTGAAGACACCTGCACCCAGCATTGAACTGAGAACCAGCGCGGTGAGCGCCGTCAGGCCGAGTTTTCTTTCCAATTATAAATCCTGGTTTTTAGAGTATTAATGAATGGTTAATGGCTTGTAAGTAGCATTATATGAGGCTAACTTATCAATATTTGACAGATAATAGCCCTATAATTTTCGGGCGATTTTACGGAGTGGGAGGCGATCATGCAATGATTGGTTATGCGATTTGGGCAAAAAATTATTCAGTCGGAATTCATCAGGCAAATCGCCCCCGCTGACAGATAAAAAAAGGGCAGCCAATGGCTACCCTTATGATTACGATTGCAGCAAACTTATTTAAACAAGTCAGCGCTAACACTCAGGTTACCACCACTTTGGTTCTGCCACTGGCGAGTAACATGATAATACTTCGCCCCTTTAGCCGCTGCGCGCTTAGCGACTTCATGGGAAACGTCGGTCATGCTGTTGTAGTGACCGCTGAAGGTAATTGAGTCAAACGGTACCATCTGCGCGGCAGTGGTGTTGTTTAATTCTTGAATTTGAGTGCCGTCATTAAGCGTGACAGTGTAACGCTTACCTGTGGATGATTGCGTTTCAAAGAAACGGCCCACATCAGCACTTGGTGTACCTGAAGAAGCAACGCCTGGAATTTCTACATTCGCAGCCGCAGCACCACCAGCAGCCAGTGCTGCGCGGCCAGCATCTGAATCGGCGGGGATCACATCAGGGCTTTGCACGGTACGTTTGGCAGCATCCTCTTTATAAACATACGCCGTGACGAACTGGTTGCCACCTTGGTTAGCATCAACCTGGCGCACGATGAAGAAAGAGTAAGCACCTTTCTCTTTTGCTGCTTTGGAAATAGCATCGTTAATATCTGGCTGGCTGCGGAAGAAACCACTGACAGAGACAGTATCGTAAGGTTGTAAACTGTAGGCTTCTGTTTTTGGTAATTCTTTGATGCCATTAAAAATACGATACTGAGTCTCTTTGCTCACTTCCTCAGCATCTTTATGATAAACATCGGCCGTTACACGCCAGTTGCCACCATTGCCATTGCTGTTGAGATCTTGAATATAGAACGAATCAGCGCCCAATTTATCAGCACGACGGGATACAGCATCGGCGGCCTCATTAATTGCATTAAATCTGCCGGTAATAGTAATACGATCAAATGGTTTAATGGCTGCTGCTTGCTCTGGTGTGAGTTCTTTTGCCGCATGTGCAGCAGAAAGCGCCGAGAGTGATAGCAATGCCGACGCGATGATCGTGTATTTCAGCTTCATAAAAAATCCTTTCGCCTTGCGCATTAACGTTGATACATGCGGAACAATTGATGTGTAACAGAATAGCAGATGATTATTACATGTAATAATGGCGGGTGTCTCCGCAATTTATATGACTAAATAATTTATATGACTAAATATATGAATTCCGGAGTTAGGCCTGCTAGCACTTTACATGAAGAATAGAGATAAGCTTTACGAATAATGGCTTTAACGTCATAAACACGGATTATTTACATTTTTCCAACCTGATGCCGCGCCATCACTGGGCTGCCTTATTATACTGATGCTTATTATTTTGGCTCAAACTTGCAGGACAAGCCGCTAGTAAATATTATTTTTATAGTGAATTATACAGAGTTCTTTCCGCCTGCCAGTTTTAGTGCAAAAACTGCTGCAGAACTGCATACAGATATGGATCATAAGTCACATTTTCAGTAGGTTATAGGGAGCCGTAACTAAGCAGGTTTGTCAGTAACCAAAAGAACTGAGCATATCCGAATTAATTGGCGTTACAGGTAGGTAGCTCCCGATGCGCTGACATAAGTCAGTGATGTGAGTTAATGAGCGCCGCTAACACCCATAACTTCAATTAAGAAGGGTATGGCAATCTTCATCATTAAAGATAGGTAAAGGGAACATTATGCGTATTGGTGTACCAAGAGAGCGGTTGGCCAATGAAGCCCGTGTTGCAGCAACGCCGAAAACGGTAGAACAATTGCTGAAATTAGGTTTCACCGTGGCGATTGAAAGCGGAGCTGGTCATTTAGCCAGTTTTGACGATGCGGCGTACCAGGAAGCGGGTGCCACCATTACGGATACCACCGATGTGTGGCAATCCGACCTTATCCTCAAAGTGAATGCCCCATTTGAGGACGAAATTGCCCTGATGCGTGCGGGGAGCACCTTGGTCAGCTTTATCTGGCCAGCCCAGAACCCGGAATTACTGCAAAAATTAGCAGAGCGTCAGGTCACTGTATTGGCGATGGATTCTGTGCCGCGTATCTCGCGCGCGCAATCCATGGATGCCCTCAGCTCAATGGCTAACATTGCGGGCTATCGCGCAATCGTCGAAGCTGCTCATGAATTTGGCCGTTTCTTCACCGGGCAAATTACCGCGGCGGGTAAAGTCCCACCAGCAAAAGTAATGATTATCGGGGCCGGTGTTGCAGGGTTAGCAGCCATTGGCGCGGCAGGGAGCTTAGGGGCGATTGTCCGTGCTTTTGACACCCGTCCGGAAGTCAAAGAACAAGTCCAAAGTATGGGCGCTGAATTCCTCGAACTTGATTTTGAAGAAGAGGCGGGCAGTGGCGATGGTTACGCGAAGGTCATGTCTGAAGCGTTTATCAAAGCCGAAATGGCGCTATTTGCTGCACAAGCGGCCGAAGTGGATATCATTGTTACCACCGCATTGATTCCAGGTAAACCCGCACCGCTCTTGATAACCAAAGAAATGGTTGCGTCGATGAAGTCCGGCAGCGTGATAGTCGACTTGGCCGCGCAGACCGGCGGTAACTGTGAATTGACTGTGGCTGATAAAGTGACAGTGACCGAGAATGGCGTGAAAATCATCGGTTATACCGACTTGCCAAGCCGTTTACCGACACAGTCATCCCAGCTTTATGGTACCAACCTGGTTAACTTGCTGAAATTACTCTGCAAAGAGAAAAATGGCGAGATCGATATTGATTTCGAAGATACCGTCATCCGCGGTGTTACCGTGGTCAAAACCGGTGAAGTGACCTGGCCGGCTCCGCCTATTCAAGTTTCAGCTCAGCCTCAGGTCGCTAAAGCAGCTCCGATTGTCAAAGAAGAGACTAAACCTTCATCGCCTTGGCCTAAGTACATCATCATGGCACTGGCTATCGTGCTGTTTGGTTGGTTGGCAAATGTGGCACCGAAAGAGTTTTTATCTCACTTTACGGTCTTTGCTCTGGCGTGTGTGGTTGGATATTACGTGGTGTGGAACGTCAGCCATGCGCTACATACTCCACTGATGTCAGTCACTAACGCCATCTCCGGCATTATTGTGGTGGGCGCATTGTTGCAGATTGGTCATGGCGGCTGGGTGAGTTTCTTATCCTTTATTGCCGTATTGATTGCCAGCATCAATATTTTTGGTGGCTTTACTGTCACCCAGCGCATGCTGAAAATGTTCCGTAAAAACTAGTTTTTCCTGTGAAAACTGAGTTGATATATACACTAAATAATTCGAGTTGCAGGAAGACGGCAAGCGAATGAATCCCGATGAGTTGACGCCCGTCAATGATTTGGGTGAAAGAGAGTAGCCAACGCACATGCAGCTTGAAGTATGACAGGTATAACACCATGACTTATAAGAATGAAGGGGTAACTGATGTCTAGTGGTCTCGTTACAGCTGCGTACATAGTTGCTGCGATTTTATTTATTTTCAGTTTGGCTGGGCTGTCGCGCCACGAAACATCCAAACAAGGTAACACTTTCGGTGTGACCGGTATGGCCATCGCACTTATCGCGACCATTCTGGGGCCAGATTCAGGGAATGTTGCCTGGATTATCATTGCCATGGTGATTGGTGGGGCAATTGGTATTTATCTGGCGAAGAAAGTCGAAATGACCGAAATGCCGGAACTGGTGGCTATTCTGCACAGTTTCGTGGGTCTGGCGGCGGTTCTGGTTGGCTTTAATAGCTATCTGGATCATGGCACCGTGGTCATGGATGCGGTGATGGTGAATATCCATCTGACCGAAGTGTTCTTGGGGATCTTTATCGGGGCGGTAACATTTACCGGTTCAATTGTTGCCTTTGGTAAGTTACGCGGGATTATCTCATCCAAACCGCTGATGCTGCCACAACGCCATAAGTTAAATCTGGTGGCGCTGGTTGTTTCATTCCTGCTGATGATTATGTTCGTCAAGACAGATAGCGTGGCCCTACAAGTGGTCGCACTGCTATTGATGACCGTGATTGCTTTGGGCTTCGGTTGGCATCTGGTGGCATCCATCGGTGGTGCTGATATGCCGGTTGTGGTTTCGATGCTGAACTCCTACTCCGGTTGGGCCGCAGCGGCCGCAGGCTTCATGCTCAGCAATGACTTGCTGATTGTAACCGGTGCGTTAGTGGGTTCTTCCGGTGCCATCCTGTCGTACATCATGTGTAAAGCGATGAATCGTTCGTTCATTAGCGTGATTGCCGGTGGCTTTGGTACCGATGGATCTTCTACCGGTGATGCTGAAGAAATGGGTGAATACCGTGAAACTAACGCGGAAGAAGTGGCTGAGCTGCTGAAAAATGCTAGCTCTGTCATCATCACTCCTGGATATGGTATGGCGGTGGCACAGGCACAATATCCGGTGGCTGACATTACAGCAAAACTGCAAGCTCGGGGGATCAAAGTACGTTTTGGTATTCACCCAGTAGCAGGGCGCTTACCAGGCCATATGAATGTGTTATTGGCTGAAGCCAAAGTACCTTACGATGTGGTGTTGGAAATGGATGAAATCAATGATGATTTCCCAAGCACTGACGTCGTGCTGGTTATTGGTGCTAACGACACGGTAAACCCTGCCGCACTTGAAGATCCTCGCAGCCCCATTGCAGGTATGCCAGTGTTGGAAGTGTGGAAAGCGCAAAATGTTATTGCCTTTAAACGGTCAATGAACACCGGCTATGCGGGCGTACAAAACCCATTGTTCTTCAAAGACAATACTCAAATGTTATTTGGCGATGCCAAAGACAGCGTAGAAGCCATTTTACGCGCGTTGTAATGGCGCAGTAGTCTTTGATTAAGGGCCACCTCGGTGGCCCTTTTCTTTGGATTTAATCAGAATAGCACGTGAGAAAGGGAGTTATTCGACATCATTTTGATCTTCATTGCTTTCCACCGGGCAAGTAAAACCTTCCGGTTTAATCGCTAATAAATCACATTTAAGATGATCGATCACATGTTCTGTGGTATTCCCGATAAAGGCGGCAGATAGCCCTGTACGCCCCAAAGTACCTAAAACCACCACCCCAGCGCGTAAATGTTCAGCGAGGTCAGGAATCACCTCTTCGGGTAAACCTTTTTCTACATGAGTGAATTTTTCATCAATACCAAACTGCTGGCGCAGTGCTTTCATTGCGACCAAATGCTGACCGCGAATAGCATCGTTATAAACACTCGGATCAAAATCAGGTAACTCGATGGCGATATTAATGGGAGTGACCGGATAGGCGCTAATCAAGTGCACTTGAGTTTGGTTGAGATTTTCAGCAAGTTCTCGGGTTTCTTTCACTAAACGTAAATTGAGTGGGTCATGCAGCGGGTCTTCACTTGAGAGGTTGACGGCCACCAGTGCCGTGCCACCCTCCGGCCAAGGTTGGTCTTTTACCATCCACACCGGGCAGGGACATTTGCGCAATAAATGCCAGTCAGTCGGGGTGAAGATAATAGACTCCAGGCGGTCATGCTGATGTGCCATTTTTAGCAATAAATCGTGTTTAAATTTCAGGACTTCCTGAATAATGGCTTCGTAGGGCCGATTGTGCCATACCACTTTGATTTCAATCGGTATCCCTTCATCAAGATAAAATCGGCACTGCTCGTTTATCCAAGCTGAGCGTTGGCTGATAACCCCTTTGCGCATAGCGGTGCGCTCATCGGGTGACAGCAGGGTGGTCATGTCATAAGACAAGTCATAAATAGCTAAAAATGCTTTGATTGTGCCGCCGTTGCGCCGCACAAGATAGACTGCACGTCTTAATGCAGGTTGATCATCCTGATTGGGGTCAATAGCAACCAGAATATTCTGATACTTTGCCATAGAGTCTCCTTACAACCGTGAATTAACAGTATGTTAGTTAAAGAGTAAACCATGAAAGTGAAAGAGGACAGGTGAGAGAACGAACCAGAGCAATAATATATCAATCAGCTTTAGAGTTGTAGGTGTATTGGTTGCCCTTAATCCTCCGAATCACTGACGGGAGTATGCTCGCCGGATTTATGAGCCTCCTCCTTGAGACTCACTCTGCATATTGAAACCTGGTGGGTATGGAAATTACAGACTAGGTCTTGGGTTACCCGCCAGCTTAGCCAGTGCTTCGGTATTCTCGATAGTTATATATTTACCTTTCACACTCAGAATATCGCTTTTCTGGAAACGACCCAACAAACGGCTGATAGTTTCTACCGTCAGACCCAAATAGTTGCCGATGTCACCACGAGTCATGGTGAGACGGAATTCACGTGGTGAGAAACCGCGCTGAGCAAAACGGCGAGAGAGATTATAAATAAAGGCCGCCAGACGCTCTTCTGCATTCTTTTTAGAAAGCAGTAAAATCATGTCTTGATCACCTTTGATCTCACCACTCATTAGACGCATCATCTGTTGGCGCAAATTTGGCATTTTGCCGGATAAGTCATCCAGTGTATCAAATGGGATTTCGCAAACCATTGATGTTTCGAGAGCTTGCGCAAAGCTTGGATGCTGTAGGTTACTGATGGCATCAAAACCGACTAAATCGCCCGCCAAATGGAAACCGGTAATTTGCTCATCACCTTCTTCGGTAATGGTGTAACTTTTGATGGTCCCGGAACGGATGGCATACAGTGATTTAAGCTCATCACCTGCTTTAAACAGCGCCTGTCCTTTCTGAATAGGTTTTTTTCTTTCAATGATATTGTCGAGCTGATCCAGCTCGTTTTCATTCAAAGTAAATGGAATACAGAGCTGGCTGATACTGCAATCCTGACAATGGATTGCACAACCACCAGACTGAATACGTCGGATTACGCGTTTTTCCGGGATCATAGGGTATTCCCAATAATATTGATATGCGTCAATTTTAACATCTTTTCTTGCGTCTGATAAGAGCAAGAATAGTTAGCGTACTAAAAGATAGCCCTCATGCATTAATAGCCAGCGTTTTCGCTCGACACCACCGGCATAGCCAGTCAATGCACCTTGCTGCCCAATGACTCTATGGCAAGGGACAACAATTGAAATGGGATTCAAGCCATTAGCCATCCCTACAGCCCGCGAAGCTGTGGGGCGGTTAATGCGTTTTGCTAATTCGCCATAAGTAATGGTTTCACCACAAGGGATTTTACGCAGTTGTTCCCAAACCTGGCGCTGAAAGTCAGTCCCGGCTGTTTTTACGGGTAAATTATCTATAATACTCAGCTCACCAGCAAAATAGCGCTGCATGCTGTCACTTAACCCACCGGGATTCCGTTTTTCCACTAGGGTAAAGGTATTGGTGCCGTAATGATTGCGTAGCAGTTTCATCAGGCGCTCATAATGATCCGTCCAATCAATGGCGCGTAGCCGGTTTTCTTCGTCTGCAATTAACAACAGTTCACCCTGTGGGGTTGCCATCCGATCAATTAAAAACGTTTCCATAGTTCTCCACGACTTTGCTACCACGGGTTAAGTACAAATAAATATTTACTGAAGATTATTACATGAAAAATAACATCAATAGATGACTATCAGGAACGAAAAGTAAAAACCTGCTGTTATTGCGGGGCTAATCGCATAAACCATAAAGTTTAAGTATAAGGTCGGGGTGTGCGAAGTAAGGATAAGCCGCTAGGATAAAAGTCTGTTATTTACGAAATCCATTCTTATCAGGTATTCAATTCATGTCCAATGTCACTTTGATTCCTTTATTACGTGATGGCGAACCTCCGGCTGCGGCCATTGAACGCCCAGAGAGCCGTTCACCTTTTATCTTGCTGGCAGACCATGCCGGGCAGCGTATTCCCGCCCAACTTGGGGATTTGGGGTTACCCGCCGGGGAAATTGACCGCCATATTGGTTGGGATATTGGCTCATTGGCTACCGCGCAATTACTTAGCCAATATTTGGATGCAACATTGATTCATCAGCGTTACTCGCGCTTAGTGATTGATTGTAACCGCACGCCGGGTATCGCCAGCTCTATTCCTGAAATTTCGGAAAACACGCGGATACCACGCAATATTGGTGTCACGGTAGAAGAGGCACAAGCCCGTCGAAATGAGGTATTCCAGCCTTATCATGACTTAATTACACAGACACTTAATCAGCGCCATGATTGCGGCCAGAGCAGTGTCATTATTTCCATGCATAGCTTTACCCCGTCGTTTAAAAACATTTCACGCCCGTGGCAAGTTGGAACTTTATTTAACCGTAATCCTGAGTTTTCTTTGCAGTTAGTGGCATTTTTACAGCAAGATGGCTCCTTAAATGTCGGAGTTAACCAACCTTATGCCATGACAGATGCAACCGATTTCACTTTGCCATTTCATGCGGAACAGCGCCATTTACCTTATGTAGGAATAGAGATTCGTCAGGATCTTATTACTCAACCCGATGGGCAGGAACAGTGGGCAAAGCGCCTGGCGAGATTGTTACCGCAAGTCTTATCCGCCTATAACCATTCAAAATAGGCCGCGCTCTATTTATTAACCCAAGAAATATCTGTTTTGCGTTAATTATTTTCTGAGTTTATGACTGGCCACTATTAATTGGTTATTATCGGTGGCTATAGTTATTTTTAATTCATCACTAATTCATTTATCACACAATAGTAAGGTTGAAAATCTCGTGGAATCCAAACCTGCGCGTATCCTGATCAGTGCCTGCTTGATGGGGAAACCTGTCCGTTATAACGGCAGCGCTCTGTCTGTTCATGATGAAATTATTCAGCGCTGGCAGGATGAAGGGCGACTGGTGCTAATTTGTCCAGAATTAGCCGCAGGAATGCCGGTGCCACGCCCACCAGCAGAAATTCAGCAAGGTAATGGCGAGGCGGTATTACAGGGGCAGGCGCGGGTGATTGAGCAATGGGGTAATGATGTCAGCCGGGAATTTCTGCAAGGGGCTTATCAATCCTTGGAATTGGCTCAAAAACATCAGTGCACATTGGCCATTCTGACTGAAGGTAGCCCATCTTGTGGTAGTAGCCGTATCTATGATGGCCATTTTAATGGTACTCAACGCGCAGGACAGGGAGTGACAACAGCTTTACTGCGTCGTCACGGGATCAAGATATTCAGTCATCTTCAACTTGAACAAGCAGATGATTTTTTGCGAAACAGTTCGCAAATCAAGGTTAAAAACTAATCAAATGTCATTAAATCCCGCTATACTGTATGAATGTACAGTTATGGCGTGGGTTCGTATCTTTAGTCACTTAGTTTTTATTAAAACCATTGAGTCGAGGTAGCGATATGACATTCAAGATAGTCGAAAAAGAATCGAAAAAGATTGTGGGTATCCGAGTTGTTGGGCCTTATCACGAGACCATCCCGAAAGGATTTGACCAACTATCATCACTTTATACCCAGCACCAAATTCCAGGAAAAGATTGGTTAGCACTTTACTGGGATAACCCAGAAACCAATCCACCGGCTGAGTTACGGGCTGATGTATCCTTATCTGTCGCTGATGACTATGTCTTACCAGTAGAACTTCGCGGCCAGTTGGAGTTACAGGTGATCCCCTCAGGTCTATATGCGGTGTATCACACCCGAGTAACGGATGATGATGATGGTTATGCTAAAGCTTGGGGAGAATTGTATCACCAACATTTACCACAAAGTGGCTATCACCCAGCCGAGGGCGCTTGTTATGAGGTTTACCTCAATGACGGCAGAAGTGACGGCTATTTTGATATCGATATCTATCAATCCGTTGAAAAAGACTAATAAATTAGCGTTGCAGCCGAGCTGGCTAGCTCGGCTGCTTATGGTGTCAGCAGCATCGCCTTTCAAGGAGATATTATTGTCAGGAAAATGCTTTCAGGAATACTTGGTTCAGCCAGTCACTGAAAATACGCACCCGTGGTGACAATTGTCGATTACGTGGATACAGAAAAGAAACCGGCATGGGGGGCGGGGCATATTCTGGGAGAATATCAATCAGTGTTCCGGCACGTAAGTCTGATTCGATGTGATAACGTGGTACCTGAATGATCCCTAATGCCAGCCGTGCGGCAGCCACAAAACTTTCTGCGCCACTAACGGATAGAACCGCCGGTAATTTCACATTTTGAACTTTCATATCTTGAACTTTAGCTGATAAATAGGGCTGTGGCCGTTGATATGAAAGCTTTTTCCTGGCGGAGGGCTGAGATTGCGTGCTGATACAAAATTCTAATGGCATTAATCCGCCAGTCGCACTGGAACGAAACCCTACCATTTGATGCCCGGCTAACTCATTAGGTGTGAGTGGTGTTCCATGCTGTTGCAAATAGCGCGGTGCAGCACAAGTTACCTGTGGTAGCAGTGCCACGCGGCGGGCCACCATATCACTGTCTTGCAAATTACCGACACGCAATACGCCGTCAAAGCCTTCACGAATCAAATCAACTAGCCTATCTCCTTCGCTGATAAATAATTCGATATCGGGATATTGTGCTATAAAATCAGGTAGTTGTGGTAATACAAAATGGCGAGCCAAGGTGCCTTGTACATCGATTCTCAGTAAGCCCCGTGGCTTAGCATTAGCAAACGCCATTTCAGCATCTTCTATATCAGCAATAATTTGCAGGCAGCGCTGGTAGTAAGCTTCCCCATCCAGTGTCGGACTGACATGCCGGGTAGTGCGTTGCAATAAGCGGACATTTAAGCGTTTTTCAAGCTGCTTAACTGCATCCGTCACACTAGATCGAGGTAAATTTAAGTCTTGTGCGGTTTGGGTAAAACTGCGCTGTTCCACTACTCTGATAAACACGCGCATTGCATCAATTCTGTCCATACTATTGTTCGTCTTTTTCGGATAGTGTTAACGAATAATAGGTAATTATCCGAATAAGTAAAAGTGGCATGCTCTGTGTACCGGTTTCCGTGGGTGCAGTTCTTGAGAACATGGCTTGAGAACTAACTGCCCATAAACGAGTACAAATAATGAAATACATATTCAGGAGAATATTATGATGAAAACTACTCAGCAGGTCGCCATTGTCACAGGAGCATCACGAGGTATTGGTGCAGCAATAGCCGAGCGTTTAGCTCAGGAGGGTTACACCGTTCTCATCAATTATTCTCGAGCTGATGAGGAAGCCGAAGCTTTAGTGCGTAAAATCCAACAAGCGGGCGGAAATGCATTGAGTGCTAAAGGGGATATCAGTGATTCTGCCGCTGTAGTTCAATTGTTTGCTAAAGCAGAAGCCGCTTTTGGTGGCGTTGATATTTTGGTCAATAATGCCGGAATTATGTCACTCAGTACGATTGCCGATAGTGATGATGAACACTTTGACCGCCAGATTGCAATTAATCTGAAAGGGAGCTTTAACGGGATGCGGGAAGCCGCAAAACGCCTTAGATACGGTGGGCGAATTGTTAATTTTTCAACCAGTGTGGTGGATTTAAAGTTGGAAAAGTATGCTGTTTATGCTGCGACCAAAGCTGCGGTTGAAACAATGACGGCAATCCTGGCGAAAGAGTTGCGGGGCCGCAATATTACCGTCAATGCCGTGGCTCCGGGGCCTACCGCAACTGACCTTTTTCTTAATGGGAAATCGGCAGAACTTATTGAAAAAATGGCAAAAATGGCACCATTGGAAAGGCTGGGTACACCAGAAGATATTGCTGCGGCAGTAGCATTTTTGGTGGGTAAAGACGGTGGTTGGATTAATGGGCAAGTGCTGCGCGCTAACGGTGGCCTGATTTAGCGCCATTTTGTGGAATGGTGGCGACAGAACAGGGGGATGGCTCTGAAAGATAAGGGATAATAATCAATCGTGGTTTTTATAAAAGCATTGGTTGTTATAAATACGTGGATTGCCATAAAAGCGTTGATTGTCATAAAAGCGTCATTCGCCTGTTCTAGTATCCGTTGTAACCAATCAATACAAATTGTATGACTGTTTTACAACAAGGAACTCTACTGATGCAGAACCGCGTACCCACTTTGTCCGGCATAGCGCTATCGACCCTGATGCTGAGCAGCTCTCTGTTCGCACCCAATGCTGTCGCGGTCACCACCGGTTTATATGACCGCAGCGCCCACGGTGATATCACCCAGTTTGGTGGCGCTCGCCGTTTGACAGAAGATCAAACTCAGGCTCTTCGTGATTCGTTGTCTAGCAAAACAGTAAAAAATGTCATTTTACTGATTGGCGATGGGATGGGAGACTCAGAGATTACTTCGGCGCGTAACTATGCCATGGGCGCGGGCGGTTTCTTTAAAGGAATTGATGCATTGCCGCTGACCGGGCAGTACACGCACTATTCATTAGATAAAAAAACGCAGAAACCTGATTATGTGACTGACTCAGCAGCTTCAGCTACCGCATGGTCGTCAGGTGTGAAAACCTATAATGGCGCACTGGGTGTTGATGTGTTTGGGAAAGATCATGCCACTCTATTGGAACTGGCTAAAAAAGCAGGTAAAGCCACCGGCAATGTTTCAACGGCTGAACTGCAAGATGCAACTCCTGCGGCACAATTTGCTCATGTCACCGGCCGTAAATGTTATGGCCCGGAAGAAACTAGCGAAAAATGCAGCACCAATGCGCTAGAGAATGGCGGCCGTGGCTCCATTACTGAGCAAATGATTGAAGGGCGCGCCGATGTTACATTGGGCGGCGGTTCTAAATCATTCAGCCAACTCGCTAAAGCGGGTGAATGGAAAGACAAATCTTTGCGTGACCAAGCTCTGGCTCGCGGCTATGTGATTGTCGAAAATCTTGATGACCTGAATGCAATCAAACAGGCCGACCAACAAAAACCGCTGTTGGGACTCTTCAGCCCAGGCAATATGCCGGTTCGCTGGCAGGGGCCAAAAGCCTCTTATCACGGTAATATAGATAAACCGCCAGTGGTTTGTGAAAACAATGCCGAACGAACTACAGGGACACCGACCTTAGCCGTGATGACGGAAAAGGCCATCGATTTGCTGAAAACCAATAAAAATGGCTTCTTCTTGCAAGTTGAAGGGGCATCAATTGATAAACAAGATCACGCGGCTAACCCTTGTGGCCAGTTTGGTGAAACTGTCGATCTGGACGAAGCGGTTCAAAAAGCGTTGGAATTTGCCCGCGCTGATGGCAATACATTGGTCATCGTGACCGCAGATCATGCCCATTCCAGCCAAATCATTGAAGCTGATGCTAAAGCTCCGGGTTTGACACAGGCATTAACCACCAAAGACGGCGCGGTAATGGCTATCAGCTATGGTAACTCTGAAGATGATTCTCAAGGCCATACTGGCACACAATTACGCATCGCCGCTTACGGCCCACATGCGGCAAATGTTGTTGGTCTAACCGACCAAACAGATTTGTTCTTTACCATGCGCGATGCGATGGCCCTTAAATAAATACCGGCCTATTGGTAGCAGATCCCAGTGCAGTAATGGCTGGGATTTTTCTTTTCTGTCATATGCCCATCGTATTTTTAACCGATATTTGTAGTATGGCGTTTATCAATAGAGAAAACGTGGATGGTTTGATTAAAAAACAAACCAGAAACATTCAATTCCATTATCTGAACACAAATTACCCGCCACCTAACCTTATTATTTAATTTATTCTAACCAGACACGAGACAAACTGAAATCATGGGAGTTTATCCTGCGGTTGCAGAGTCTTTACTAGCTGATTGCATAATGAACTGGCATAATTGATTTATTGAAAATTTTATCATGCTGTTGTGCCAGGCAAGCTGTTATTAACATAAAATATTGATTTATTATTTAACCGATAAATTCGACTTAAGTTAAATTTATCGGTTATCTCTATGGTTTTTTGCTGCATTTTTTGGTTAAAAAGAATTTTTTATTAAAAATTGCCATTAAAGGCAGAATAAAAATTATTATTTTAGGATAGGGGCATATAAATCATCGTGACGAAAAAAAAATCTACCGGTACTGGCTGGGTTATCCTACTGATAGTCGTTTTGGGGCTGATCACCGGTATCCCGAGAGAGGCGTGGATTGCACTGAGTGCGGCTATCTTATGCCTGTATCTTGTCTGGCAAAATATCCGTAAGACTAAGATGCATGCGGGCCGACCGGGTAAACCTAATAGGCAAGAGATTGCGGTGATACCGGATCTGGGCAATTATCAAATGGCCCCGTCACAGTTGGAACCAGAACAAACTACTACACCCGATGAGCTGAACAAGAAGCCCTCCGCTGAACCTAAAGTAAAACAACCCGACATCTCACGGGGTTCTCTAGCCCGTGCATCCTGGTTGCGTCCTGGTGAACTGGCCGTGGTTGCAGGAATAAATTTACCTGATGGTATGGTTTACATTGGTAATAAATACAAAAGTAACCGTACTGGTGCAGAACCCGCCTTTATTAATCCATCAATGGATGTTGCGCCAGAAGAAATAGATATTTCATTACCTCTGATTGATAGTGCACCTGATTATTCGACCTGCTCACCAGAGGCGCGAAAAGGGTATTTACAATGGTTATCAGAGGGCCGTAAATCACCCAACGCAGATATTAGCTATGTTTTCTTATTTTTCTATGGACTAGAACATAGAATACTCATTGATGCTGCTATAGATCCGATAGCAAAAAAAGAACTGCCCATTCTTGAATCTGAACTTAATCGCTTGCTAAATATTTACAGGAAAAATAACGCATTCAATCATTATGCGCAGAACTTATTAGTTTATATCACCAAGGTAAATATAGATGAGAAACTCTATCTTTCTGCCCCTCCGACAACCCGCGAAGTTTCAACTGAACTGCCACTGGCATTATTAGTTGGATTGGGGCAATTAGCTCTTGACCAGAAACCCTTGCCGGTTGAGTGGGCGCTCGCGTGGGGGGAAGCCGACCCCGCGATTAACCAAAATATCTCAATGGCACATTGTGCAGATATTTTTGCCACATTGTTCCGCCAGCGCTACCAAGAACAATATGGCGATGGATTTTTATTACCCGTTAATAAAACAAAATTACAAATATTCTATCGTCCAGCATCTACGGGCTTAATGGGGCAAGAATTCTTTCGGCAAATTACTGATCTACCCAATGTTGCTGTGTGCAAATCTCATCGCGATAAACTGCGAGCAATCTTTGAGATATGTCAGCAGGAACTTGATATTTACAATCGTTTTGCCAGCATCAACCCGAAGAAAAAAATGTCATTAGAAGGGCAGTTATTAATGCCCGTGGCGTTATGGTCTGTGGCATTAAAAACCGAATTAGAGAATATCAAAACCCGAGTGGGTTATGGTTTGCTAATGGTCACTTTGGGTGAGTTGTTTCTTCAACTCAGTACCGCCTGTGGCACCAAACCACCAGAGCGCCTGGCGCGCAGCCATGTAATGGCATTAACTTACGCATTAGCTTCTTTGCAAGTGGGTATCGAACCTGATGTCAGAGCGGATAATCGCACACCGGTATTGCAGGACACTGTTGCACTGTTTCCTATTGAATCGCTGGTTACAGAGTCGACCACCTTTGATGCCTATCGTGTCACTATGCTTACCGTCGAATTGGCTTGTGCTGCGGTGATGTTTGATGGCCGAATCGGCGAACCTGAATCCATAATATTGACCCGGCATATTGATGCATGGGGCTTTCTTAGCCCCGGCCAACGTATGCGCTTAAAAGCCTACCTGCAACCGGGTATACGAAAAAATAACACATTGTTGGCTCTGAAGAATAATATGGAACCACTCTCGTTGGAAAATCGTCGTGTTATTGCGCGTTTCCTCGCACACCTGCTGCAAGTAGAAGGGACAATTACACCTCAAGAAGTGAAGTTTCTTGAACGGGTATACCAACGTTTTGCGCTGGACAGTAAATGGGTTTATGCCGATTTGGATAGCCGTGCAACTCCAATGACATTGAGTTTACCGTCGGCGGCTGTTGAAGTGGTGACAGATACCGACCGTGTGAACCTGCTGAAAAAAGAAAGCCAAGAATTAGCCAAATTATTGAAGGATTTGTTTATCACGGCCAGTGTCGCGGCAGCGACTACGGCAGATATTAATCCGCAATCTCTGGCAGCCATCACCGCTCATTTACCTGATAGCATTGCGACATTCTTGAAATTACTGATTTCACGTGATTCTTGGGATCGTGAGAAATTAGTGGATATCACTGCGGATATGGAAGTTAAACTTGATGACGCTTTGATTGAGATTAACCGGAAAATATTAGCCGCGTTTGATGCTCCGTTAATCACCGGTGATGTCACTATTACCATCAACCGTGATATATCAGCGGCACTCCTTATTTGAAAGAAAAAGGATGTGTTAGGGGGGTGGCGTAACTTGAGCTGGGCCTCAATACTCGCTACCATAGCGCGCCTAATAATGCCAAATGTCAGAGAGATAATCGTGATGAAATACCAATGGATACTGTTCGATGCGGATGAAACTCTATTTCACTTTGATGCTTATCAAGGGTTAAAGCTCATGTTTTCCCGCTTTAATGTAGATTTCTCTGCACAAGATTTCGACCATTATCAGTTGGTTAATAAACCGCTCTGGGTTGATTATCAAGACGGAAAAATATCCGCGGCCGAATTACAAAGTACCCGTTTTGAAATGTGGGCCGAGAAGCTCGGCGTGACAGCGAACCGCCTGAACAGTGATTTTTTAATTGCCATGGCGGATATCTGTGCATTGTTACCTGGCGCGCGCGAGTTAGTCGATGCTTTGAGTGGCAAAGTAAATATGGGCATCATTACTAATGGTTTCACCGAATTGCAGACCATCCGATTGGAACGCACCGGGTTAAAAGATGTCTTTTCTCCGCTGATTATTTCGGAGCAAGTGGGTGCGGCTAAGCCCGATGTTGCGATATTTGAGCATGCTTTCAATTTAATGAATAACCCGGCGAAAGAAGATATTTTGATGGTGGGAGATAACCTCCATTCGGATATTCAAGGTGGTATCAATGCAGGTATTGATACTTGCTGGCTTAATATTCATGGCGCTGTGGCGGATGAAAATATTGCGCCGCGTTATCAAGTCAGTTCACTGGCTGAGTTACAAAAATTACTGCTGGCGTAATTGAGTTATATTCCATGAAATAAGGGCTGTTAACGATATCGTCTCGATAACAGCCCCTTGTATTTTCGTCATACATTATTCAACTCATCGGATAATAAGTATTAATCTATTGACACGTATTGCTCTTTACCGACACTGCCATTTAATCGCAACAGTGTCGATGAAAGAGGGTGACCTGTTATCGTTGATTGGCGACTAAGTCTTCAACCTGATCAAAAATCGGCATTTCAGAGTCAAAGCGGCAAACCTGAAGCACATCTTCGAGTTTTTCCAGTTGGCTTATCATTTGTTGTAAGCGCTGATCATCTAAGACCTGCAACCAGATACGGCTCTCTTCTCCACCGGCCAGCGGCATACATAATATTCCATCGACGTTAAATGCGCGGCGGGCAAATAACCCACAAATATGGGACATGACTCCAGGATGGTTGCGCACGGTGAGCAGTAACGTGACGCGCGCAGAAATGACTTGCTGCGGGGTTATTGGTTGAGCTGTCATATTATTCACCTCCAATCATATCAATATTTGCCGCGCCCGGAGGCACCATTGGGTACACTTTTTCATCCACATCAATCAGTGCGTGAATCAGTACCGGGCCAGGGCGGTTTAAAGCCTCATGTAAAGCTGCATAAGGATCGCTGGCAGTATTAAGATCACAGGTCGAGAAGCCAAACCCTTCAGCAATATGAATAAAATTAGTGCGATAAGGGTAATCCGCGGCAAAAATTCGTTTGCCGAAGAACAAATCTTGCTGTTGATGGACTAAACCTAATGACTGGTTGTTCATCAAAATAATCTTAACGTTCAGCTGTTGCTCTGCTGCTGTTGCCATTTCTTGAATGTTCATCATCAGGCTACCATCACCCGAAAAACACACCACTTTTGCTTGCGGCTTGGCCAGCGCGGCGCCAATTGCAGCGGGCAGCCCAAACCCCATAGTACCCAGCCCACCGGAGGTTAACCACTGTCGAGGGCGATGCAGAGGGTATGCTTGCGCCACCCACATCTGATGCTGACCAACATCTGTGGTAATGATAGTCTCGTCATCAAGCGCAACCGCGGCCGCACGAATCAACCCATAGTGGCACAATGGGTTACCGCTATTGGGTTGATTGAACGGAAATTCGCGCTGTATATCACTGACCATAGAACGCCATTCATCGCGTGTTTGCATGTCAATTAAGGGCAGCAAGTGGGTCAATACCTGCTTGATATCTGCATTCATTGCCAGATGTGGGCGGCGAATTTTGCCCAGTTCAGCTGGGTCAATATCAATATGAATGATACTGGCATCAGGGCAGAACTGTTCAGCTTTGCCGATAGCGCGATCATCAAATCGTGCGCCTAACACAATCAATAAATCAGCTTGTTGCATGATGAGATTGGTTGAGCGCGCGGCGTGCATACCCAACATGCCCAAAGATAATGGGTGGTCAACTGGCATCGTGCCCAATGCCATTAATGTCATTGTGGTGGGTAAACCGGCATGTTCGGCCAACTGTATTGCCTGCTGATGAGCTTCAGAACTGACTATTCCGCCCCCCAGATAGAGTACCGGCCGTACAGCGCGGTTGATCATTTGAGCGACTTGTTCAATTGCCGCCGGATCAATTTGACCTGGTTCATCAGCAACACCCGGTTCTGGCAGGCTATCAAGCTCGATTTCCGCTGTCTGAACATCTTTAGGAATATCAATCCAGACCGGGCCAGGGCGGCCCGACTGGGCGATGCGAAATGCGGCGGGGATCACCCGTGTGAGTTCACTGATATCGCGAACCAAATAATTATGTTTGGTAATAGGGATCGACATTCCATAGGTATCAACCTCTTGAAATGCATCGGTACCAATCATTGAAGATGAAACTTGCCCAGTAATACACACCAGTGGAATGGAATCGAGCTTAGCATCAGCGATTGCTGTGACCAGATTAGTTGCGCCCGGGCCACTGGATGCCAAACAAACCGCAGTTTGTCCAGTCGCTCGAGCCATGCCTTGAGCCATGAAACCCGCACCTTGTTCATGTCGCGCCAGCACATGGCGAATAATACGACTTTGCCCCAGAGCATCATACAGCGGTAGCGCGGCTCCGCCTGGAATGCCCGCAACAGTGGTAATGCCTTGCTGTTCCAGCAAACGAACTATCAATTGGGCGCCTGTATAACGCATGGTATATCCTTCATCAGGGCCGGTAGCTAACAGAGTGGGGCTAAAAAGAAACCCCGCTCGGCTGGCGCCGGCGGGGTTTGGGAATCTTTCTGGATTCGGTACCCGTTACGGCGCGCTGCCGACCACCACCACCACGCGCACGACCACGACTGCGTCAACATGCGCAGTATTGAGTAGGTCGATGCTTAGTAGAGCTAACTTGGCAGCGGAATAGTTCACGGGGTATCTCATCAGTAAATGTAATAAGCCTTAAAAGATAAACACGATTGGTAACAAGGCACAAGAGCATGGGATGAAAAGAATGCAAAAATCTAAGATTGATCACAAATTGACGCCCACCAAGACTAAAAGGAGAATAATTTAATCAATTGAAAAAGAGAGAGTTACCCCTATTTTCATGGTAATTAATCTTGCGGGGGAGTGTTCAAAAAAGTCCGACGACCAGGTTGTCATGATTAATCAACCTCATTGAATGGAATCTTGTTGATGCGTTGTTTAAATATCAAACAGTAAGGTGGCAATTCTTAGCTTGTATGGAATAACTGGATAAGACGCAAAAGGGACTTATGTATAAATCATTATCTTTGGCTGTAATAGTAGTTTTAGCGGGCTGTGGCGCGAAAAATAACCCTCAAGAAAGAGTTGATATTGATAATTACACGGCTAATCGCATAACTGCCATTATAGAAACACAAGTAAAAACAACCGATAGCCACCAACCCGGAGAGATTATTAATAAAGTCTCTGCTAATTTTCTGGGAACGCCTTATAAGGCGAATATGCTTATTGGCTCACCGACAAAACCTGAAGAGTTAGTGATTGATTTCAGAGGGCTAGATTGTTTTACTTATCTTGATTATGTTAACTCGCTGCGTCAGTCTAAAGATACAGCAGATTTTATTCAGCAGCTTATTGCCACTCGCTATATTGATAGTGATATCAGCTATAAAAATCGAAAGCATTTCTTTACTGACTGGTCTCATCAGCAACCATTAAACGCACAAGATATTACTGCAAAAATAAGTTCACATGCTGTTACCGTGGTTAAATTTTTGAATCAAAAAAAGGATGGTGGTGAGTTTATTCCGACATTGGGCACGGTTAAACGCAATGTTGTTTATATTCCAGCTGAGTTTATTAATGACGCTGTTGTCAGCCAGTTAAAAACCGGCGATTACATTGGTATTTATACAAAAATCAATGGATTGGATGTGACTCATACGGGAATTTTTATCATGACACCTGATGGGCCAATGCTGCGTAATGCCTCTTCACTTAAAAGTAATATGAAAGTTGTTGATTCACCTTTTATTCAATATGTTAAAGATAAACCAGGGATCGTCGTCCTTAGAGCACTATAAAGTGGGTATTAACATCATATGGATGAAAAGAGAAAATTGTATTAATTGATATATATTGACTGAAATTCAAATTACAAGGAGTTTAATATGTATATGATTGACTATAATAATTTCCGCGCTATCAAATCATTTAATTCCCGTGTGCGATTCTTAGTTTTGCACTACACCGCTGAGAATTTTGAAAACTCTATAAAATCCCTAACAGGTAATAACGTCAGTGTTCATTATTTAGTGCCCGACCTTAACGATGAAAGTTATAAAAAATCCGGGTTTAATGATATACGGATATTTAACTTGGTAGATGAAAATGCGCGAGCCTGGCATGCAGGGGTCAGTAGTTGGGCAGGGCGCACTAATCTCAATGACACCTCTATCGGCATTGAGATTGTCAATTTAGCCACTGAACATGGTGGCATTTTCAACTTCCCTCCGTATCCAGAAAACCAAATTGCCGCCGTAAAACAACTGGCGGCGAATATTTTACAACGCTACCCTGATATATCGCCGGTAAATGTTGTTGCTCACTCTGATATTGCCCCCACTCGCAAAAGTGATCCAGGGCCAGAGTTTCCTTGGCAAGAATTGTATAATGACGGTATTGGTGCTTGGTATGATCCGGATACTAAGGAAAAATTCACTCAGCAATTTACCCAACACGGATTACCGGCTAAAACTGACTTACTGAATCACTTTAGTACTTATGGATACGATGTTTCTATTGCCAGCAATGATGATGGTTATCAACATCTGATACGCGCATTTCAATTGCACTTTAGGCCTAATAATTACCAAGGTAATATTGACATTGAAACAGCCGCCATTTTATATGCTTTAGTGGAAAAGTATTTTCCGGCGTCTTGATAGTGAGTATTTAACGCATTAATGACGATGCCCCCTCCTGCTGATTATGGGAGGGGGTTATTATAGCGATGAGTTTTACTCGCTATGGGTTAATTAATGTTGGTTTTGTTTGACCAATATTAAGATAGCCGCCAACTGCTCACGATGATGATCACTGATTTCACTGCTGGCAGAGTAACCCTCATTATGAATAATCATTTCACCTAAGCCGACCAACCAATCATAAATATAAAATGCAGTATTATTAGTCGGTGTGAGGGCCAATTTAGTTAGCCTTTGTGATGCACCCAATGGTGATGATGATTGAGGGGATTGAGCGAAAATCTTATAGCCTCTATTAATTCGGCTATCTGGCCGCAGGGCTTCATTAATGTGTAAAAAACCAAGCCAAGCGACGAAATCACCTAATACTGTCAGGGCACGAGACACTTGGCGGTCAGCCTTAGTATCACGATGTAAGCCAACTTGCTCATTATCAGCCAGTATTTTGACTAATTGTCCGGTGATATCTAATCGGATACTGGTAGTTATTAGCTCTGTAACCAGCAGCTCAATCGTCGGTTTGGTGATGCCTAATAACTCAATGAGTGGGGCATTATCTGGTAACTGCCTCAGGTGATTGATCCAGTAACGTTGCACATTTTTGGCATATTCTGTTTCATAATCGCCACTTGATGGTGTTGCTGCTGACGTTGGCAGTTCAGGCGATAAAGGTGGGTCGCTGAATAAATCGATATCAATGCCAATACTGAACGGATCGTGATGACTGACGGTTGGGGTGACCAGCTCAACAGCACGGTTTTGTTGTCGCAAACGGTTTGGTTGTTGTAAATAGAGGGCGCGCAACTCATCACGCGAAGGCAATAACCGCTCCAATAACTCGCCGTGTAAGCCGGTTCGGGTTTGTAGTGTTTTAAGCAATGTTTCGGCGATACACTGCTTTTGTTGTAATTCGCTGGTTGCAGGTTGAGCCCAACCTACCAACAAATTCTCTGTCAGCTCTCGCTGGAGTTCATGGAGTTGCTCAGTAATACGTTCGGCTTTAATGTCACGACGAATTTCTTGTGCCAGATAAGTCACCATGCGCTCAATACCGCGGGTATCCAATGCCAGCATAGTGCCCCAGCTATCACCGGGGTTTCCGACATAACGTTGTACTGCTTCGTCATGGTTTTTCGCGCCAGCCGAGGAAATGCGTTGATCAAAAGGCGTTAGCGCCCAGATAAGCCCTGGGTTTCTACGCGAACGAACGTGTTTATTTTCGCCCTGAGACTGTTTAACCCAATAGTCCAGCGCCTTACCCACCACTTTTACTTCGGTACGGTTGCTCGCAGCAGTACAGACCAGTAACAGGTTTATTTGTTGTTTGTCTGTGTAGCGCTCAAGCAGATAGGTATTCTTAGCCTGTGATAGCGCAGCGGCTAGCGGATAAAGTGTGTGCTCAACATGAGTTGAGACATCGAATACGTCGCTATAATCGGGGAACTCCAATAAGTCGACGGATTCAAACACCTTATCTGAATTAAGTAAATGGTCGGCCGCCGACACGCGTAGCGGGATCTGTAATTCAACTGACAGTAACGTTAGCTCCGCGAGTGACACTGTCACGGGGTCTCTTGCAACAATATTCTTTGCTGCAATATTCTTTGCTACCGAGTCTTGCAGTGGCAAAACTTGAATTTGAGTGTCAGCTGGGGTGTTTAGGTAGTTGAGTGCGGCGACATTCATGATGCCGTTGGCAGGTAACAATGTATCGTCCACTAACACACTGAGTGGGGCCAATAATTGTGACGTGCCTCCCAAGTGCTGCAAGGTATAGGCAAAATGACGATAAGCATCCGTCAGCGGTGGTGACTCGGCCCACAGCAATGAGAATAAAATAGCCCGATCATCAATACTTAAATAAGGTGCCAATTCAATCGCGAAGGGCCAGAAATGCGTGTCTAGTGTCTTCTGGCGTAATGCGTCATGGCGAATCAAATAATCCCAAAGACTAATGACTTCATCACTGGTAATACCCGCGATAGCTAACGGTTGTCTACGCATCGCCAATTGTTGTAGATGATCGCTAATATGTTGCTCATCCAGTGAATACATGCGCATTTCTTGCTGTTTATCCCGCAAAAACACACTTGCCACTATTTTGGCAATATCCATTTCATTGAGTAGCGAAAGCTGCACTGGATGGTTTTCATGATGACTTATTGATTGATGATTAGCTGAATCATTGACAGTTGAATGACTAATAACTGCATGATGGCTAAAGCGGGTCACCAATCCACTAGACTGATATCCGGGTTTAATTTGTTGCCAAAAGTTGAGGGTCTTCCCCGCGAGAGTCGTTTCCAGTTGGCCATTTTCACCAGCAATCAATGCAGAAATTAGGTGCTGCTTCCCGGCGGAGGATTGCCCGAAAAAGCCAATGCTCATAGGGGTTAGCGCCATTTCAGACAGATGGCGAGCTTTGTTACGGTGGCGGCGCAGTTTAACCGCCAGTTGAGAGGCTTCTATGTCCAGACGGATGGCGTGTTGGCGCGTATTGTTAATCCAATCAATCGTCTGATCAATGCCTTGAGTCACCTGCTTAAGCTGGCTATTGAGCTGCTGGTTGGTTAATGATTTCATTTTTTAAATACGCTCCCACTATCAATCCAATAATGGGTTGATGCTGAGCCATTGCTGGCGAGTGTGTTTAGCTTGAGACGCAGATGATGCAACAGGACACGGCTGCCATCTTGCAGTACGGCGTCAGCTATCTCAAAACGTTCTGGGCTACCCTTTTTATCAATAAATGGCTTATCACCTTTGGTGAGTTTCAATCTAACATGCAACACGCTGTCACCGGCGACTTTGCGGGCCAGTTCTTGATCCACAATTGACAAAGTATAGAGAGGGGATGGCGGCCAACGGTCATTATCAAGCTGGCGGAATCCAAGGCACAATGAGCCTCTCACCTGAAAACGAGTGTCGGATGGCAGAGCAAAATCAGCACTATCCAAGTCGATATCACGATAGTAAACATTTTCATCCGTCAGGGTATCGTTACTGCCCAGCATACCAAGGTAGCGGATGGTCGAATAAGGTTGGAAATCGCCTGCTTTAAAGTAAAAACCCGCCAGCCGTAAATCGAGCGCCAGCAAACACAGCATTGCACCCACCGCAGCAGTGGATTTCGGGTTATCAATTCGGCCCTGTTTGTTAAACGGATACCAATCGCTGGTATGGTATCCATCCAGCGAAAGAATACGATTATTCGGTAGCGGTTGTAGATGGCGGAATAAAGCTTGAATACCGGGGAAGCGCGAAGGGCGGCCAGTCAATAGCAGCACGTCGCAACAATAGAGCGACACCACCTCGGACAACGAACGTAGGTTTTGCGTAATGCTCATCCGGTTAGACAAAAACTCGCCATGCAATTTACTTAATTTCAATACCAGAGGCACATGCAAGATATCAAATTCCCCGGCATCGGCGGGCAATTCACGCTGAACTTCACTGTTAATGTATTCCAATACTTTCGATGTTGGGTTCTGGGATAATAACTCACCAAAGCTGGCGTCAATTTCTGCATTGGTATCCAGTGGATCAAAGCCTTCATAAGCTTCAAGAATTGCTCGCCCGACTGGCATAAATATTTGTAACGTAGCTTGTTGGCGCAATGCCGATTGCCCATCCATCCGGCCATCATTGCCAAACAATTTATCCATCAGGGCATCAGTATTGATAACCGCTGCTTTCTTAAGCCGAGCTTGAAGTGCCGGTAAAATATACAGTTGAATAACATCCAGCAAAATATCGTCGCCAGCGACTTTGAAACCTTCACGGAACAGCAGGCGTGGGCTGATTTTAACATTATTACCTATGCCATCGTCTAACCAGTATTGTGTGATGGCCAGATCGGTGGTGCCGCCACCAATATCAATTGAGGCGATGCGTAAGGTTTTTCCTGCAGTTTCTCCGGCTTCAAGTTGCTTGTCTGGCCGCGCCATACTGGCAAAAAAGGCCGCAGTCCGGCCACCGAAGTTAACCTGGGTTTCGTTATACAGATAAACCATCTGGCCACAGGTGGCTTCATCCCACTCCATCTGGACAGTCGGTACCGGGACTTGGCTTTTGGCGCGGTCTTGCTCGGAGACAAAGTTATCATCTGCCGGATGCCAACCCATTGATTTCCAGACCAGAGCAATAGCTTCATTCATCCGGCGGCGGAAAATTTCTCGCTCAGGTTTGGGCATGGCTGACGGCAACGTCAGAATAATGGCCCGTAACTGCCGTGGGGCGTTGGCATGGGTCATTTTCAAACGTTGGGCGGCGCTATTAATGTGCATCAACGCCTGTGTTAGCAATTCCGATAACATAAAAGTCATCAATGAACTGCGGCTATAATGTGGCGAGAATACCGGCAGCCGATCATCCATCGGCATGCTATACAGGGGCTGGCCGTCATCATTAACCAAATTAATCAGCGGCAATGCGGTCGCCAGCGGCTCATGTATTTGCGTGGATGATGCTTGTGTAGATGATATTTGTGCAATGGGGGTTTCATTAAATCGCCAACCTGGGGTATAGGTCTCTTCATCCCACAGGTAGCGGCGTGGGCTGGAAATACCGGTAGAACCCTCAGTGCCCAAGCGGTGTAGCGCCATGCGGCTGGCTTCGCTGCCAACACGGGTAATCGACGGCCAAATAAAGGCATCATCACGGCCACTTTCTACTGAAAAGTTCTGCTTGCCAAATTTCGCTGGTGAAAATTCAACTCGGCTTTCAAACAATTCGTTATACAGATGGTGAGGCTCACTCAAATCACGGATTTGTAATTCATAGGTTTGTTTCAAACCATGACTTTCATCGCTACTTTCTTCCACTAAAATACCGCAGGTATGTGAATTGCCGACATCAAGAATAAGGTCGACGCTCACGGCGGGTTCTTGCAGGGTACTGGTATTGATTTTAATTTCTGGCACACCGACCTGACTACCCAGTAATTCCAATAAGTTAAGGTAGTGGGCTTGATATTCAAACTCGCGCAATGAGGCACTAATATGGCGAGCGGTACGTTCTTCCTGCTCAGAGGCTTGCTGAATAAAGACTTCCCGCAACCAACCATCAACCCAGGTTAAATCAAGGAATTCGGCTAATTCTTCATTATGGTAAGCCAGCGCAAAACTCAATCCTGTTTTAATATCGTTTTCGTTGGGTGCCAAATATTCGTTGGCGTGGCCTTCAGGGTAAACTTTGGTGTCAAAGGCCATGGTGATCCGTAATGTATTGCCATCCTGATCCGGGCTATCCAACACTAAAATTTGTACTCTGGCCCAATTATCCGGCCCACTGACGAAAGTGCGCGGCGGATTAAAGCGCATGAAAGGCAGGGGGAGCCAAATTTTATTCAGCAATTTCAATGATTGTTCTAGCGAGAAACTAAACTCGGGTTTAACAATTTCAGGGGCCGCGCCCGGCACCATCAGCGAATATTTGCCATTATGCTCATGATAATTCAGGCGCAGTAGCGGGCCATTAGCACTTTTACGCACAAATTTATTCGGCAGTTCGCTATTACATTCAGGTTTTAAGGCGAAGTCCAAAAACTGGATACCACTATTCTGAATCAGCGAAATTTTCTGTTTATAGTCAGTGATCGTTGCCAGCATAATATTATTTAGTCTCGCGCTTCATCGTCATTGGAAGTGTGGTATTGGCATCATAGCGGCCTTTGCAATCAGCAACGCCGGTAATGCCTTGCTTACAGACGATCTCAGGAATTTGATATTTTGAACCATCACTACACTGCGCCCTATAGCGGCTGTTGATCACCAGATTGCCCGATTTCATTAACCCGGCGGTAATATTAGCCTGGCAGGTGACATTATCACCGTGGGTAATTCTTACCGTGCCTTTGCCATTTTTAATCTGATATCTCAAGCTGGGCGCTTTACCGGTTTGGGCCGCTTTAATATCGGGGCTGACGCGCCAATTGCCATTAAGAAATGCCGTTGACCCCACTTTGACCGCCTCGAAAGGCAGTATCAGTGCGCGTTTGCTCTGCGCCGCCGTTAATTCCGGCACTTCCACAGACTCCGCTACCACCGGTTGAGAGGGAATAATGGTGGCATTATTCAGCGGGAGTTGCGGCTCAGGGGCGGGCTGGATAATCGTGATGGCAGGGGCACTGACCTCTGGTGCGCTCTTCTCCTCAGCCGTTATATCTGCAACAATTTTATCCTTAGACACCACTGGCGCTGCCGAAACGCTCTCTGGCATACCGCCACTAAATTGCACAATTAATGCAATGATTAAGGCCAGCACTGGCAATATCCAACTGAATCGCAACCAGCGGGGCAGTTTTTTCTCTGGTGTAGATAGCAATGTGGGTTCTACGGCTACAGCCGGCTGTATCACGGGAGCAATATCGGGTGGCGGGGGTAATTCGGCAGCGGCAACCGGTGGCGTTATCGGCGCAGAGGGCGCAGCACTTAGGGGGATAATAGTTGGCTCAATGGCTTCAGCTGTTTGCCGTAAGCAATCGAGAGGATCCGTCCGTGTTTTCTGACCCCGGCTGACAAAGCCCCAGAAGGTCAACACCGGCTTGCCCGCCACCAGATAAACATGATTCTGATCAGGGAATTGCATAGTTTTCGCTAACAACACCCCTAATAATCGGTGGGCGGCTTTATCTGATTGTTGTGCATGCTGGCATAAATCATTGATGCTAGACATAAAGGCTGACAATTGCTTTATGGCGGATTTTCGCTCAGTGGTGCTGGCCGCAACCCATGAGGTGACTTTACCTTCAATAGGGGCATACCAATCAATGCGATCCCCTCGCTCATTGAGCTGAGGAATCGCCAGGCAATCAGCAATATTTTGCTGTTTTTTAAGGCGTAATGCCTCTCTAATCTGAAACGCAGAAGCATAAACGGGTTGTCCGTTTTCGCCCAACGCCAGAATATCGTCCAAACTACCACTGCGTAAAAATGATTTCGCCACGCAAAAGAGACCTTTTCAAAGCAGAAAATAAAGTGTTATCTGCGACAGTAACTATTTTAAGGTGGGTGAGGGGAATCAAACGCAGGAATAAGTGGCAAAATGGGTCGTTGTTTATAAGAAAAGCGCTGACCCGACGAGGTCGCGGCTCGCGATAATAAGTCCACCGTGGGCACCGCTTATAATTTCAATTAACCATTTTAATCCTCATATTTCTATTTCTGCCCAGCTTTATTGAGTAAGCTAAACACCGCCTTTACGCGTATTGAAAGGAGATACCTTGAATCAATCACAAGTTACAACTCATCTCTCGGCCATTGAGGCGATAGAGAGACTGGAGACGTTATACGAGGCGGCGCTGAGCGCATTGCGTGATGCTATCAGCGCATATATTCGTGATGGAGCTTTGCCAGATGTGGGTGACCGGGCGAAAGGCTTATTTTCGTATCCGCAACTCAGTGTCAGTTGGGATGGCCGATTCCGCTCACATCAGCGTACTCGGGCTTATGGGCGCTTCTCACGCACTGGCCAATACAGCACCACTATCACTCGGCCAGCCTTATTCAGGGAGTACCTGACTGAGCAACTCACATTACTGGAAGCTGAGTATGGTGCAGTATTCGAAGTGACAGCGTCACAACAAGAAATGCCTTATCCCTTTGTTATTGATGGCTCCGACCTTATTCTCGACCGCTCGATGACGGCAGGGCTAGCTCAGCACTTCCCAACCACGGATCTGGCTAAAATCGGCGATGCCATCACTGACGGTATTGATATTGCCGGCGCTGATTTCCCGTTATCGCATTTTGATGCGCTGCGCACTGACTTCTCCCTGGCGCGGCTCAAACACTACACCGGCACACCGGCAGAACATATTCAGCCCTATATTCTGTTTACCAATTACAGCCGCTATGTTGATGAGTTTGTCAGTTGGGCTTGTGAGCAAATCCTTGATCCCGCCAGCCCCTATAAAGCCTTATCCTGCGCCGGGGGGAGCTACATAACTGTCGAAAATGCCGATCCGGAGAAGACAACCTCCGATCTGGCGTGGAAAAAATATCAAATGCCCGCCTATCACTTAATCGCAGAAAGTGGGCATGGCATCACCTTGGTGAATATTGGCGTTGGCCCATCCAATGCCAAAACCATTTGCGACCATCTGGCAGTGATGCGGCCACACGCGTGGCTGATGATCGGGCATTGCGGCGGTTTACGTGAAAGTCAGGCGATTGGCGATTATGTCTTGGCGCATGCTTATTTGCGCGACGACCATGTGCTGGACGCGGTGTTGCCACCGGATATTCCAATTCCAAGCATCGCTGAGGTTCAACGGGCATTATATGACGCCACCAAAGCGGTGAGTGGCATGCCGGGCGTTGAAGTCAAACAACGGCTGCGTACCGGAACCGTGGTCACTTCCGACGATCGCAACTGGGAACTGCGTTTTTCTGCCTCTGCCTTGCGTTTTAATCTCAGTCGGGCGGTAGCCGTTGATATGGAAAGTGCCACGATCGCGGCACAAGGTTATCGGTTCAGAGTGCCTTATGGCACATTACTGTGTGTCTCAGACAAACCTTTGCATGGCGAAATCAAACTGCCGGGGCAAGCGAATCATTTTTATGAGGGCGCTATTTCCGAACATTTGCAGATTGGTATTCGGGCAATAGATTTGCTGCGCGCGGAGGGCGACCAACTGCATTCACGCAAGTTGCGCACCTTTAACGAGCCGCCGTTCCGTTAATATCCCGTGCAATAGCGAGCAAGGTATTCGTTGATATTTTGCTCGCTATTCAATTGATTTAAATACAGAAACAGGTCAGTTTTTGCCTTTAATTCACGGCCACATTCAGTATATAAACGCAGTAATGTAACAACAAGGGGCGGGAACCCCGTCTACCTGCGAACTCCGGTACCAATACTGATACTGGATATGCCGCTCGAACCGCCACTCACACCAACATGGCCGGTATTGGCACAGGCCACCAGTAATAAGGTGAGCATCACGAGAGTTAATTTTTTCATTTGACGCCCTTGGTTAGATAAGTATCAGCAACTTTGTCATTAACCTCAGCTTGTATCATATCATTCAGTATATAACTAAAGCGTATGGGAAACGGTGGTTTCATTTTGCTGACAGCGGAATAAGTCGTGTGGAAAATTATAAACAGCGTAAATGTATAGTCGTAACGGGCTGATTCAACCTGATTGGTGACAGTATCTGTTTAATAATCAGATCAATAGTTTCGCTCCCAATTAAGAGAATCGCTTATGTACTTTACTCAAGCTATTGCCAGACTCCCTGCTGATACCTGTGGTAGCGGCCAGACAACCTCCCAATTGGGTGCGCCGGATGTTGCCGCCACCGGCCAACAATTTCTGGCTTATGTGGATACTTTGCTGCGACTTGGCCTGAAAGTGACCATCTTACCGGCAGCATCGGCTTTTCCAGATGCCCACTTTGTCGAAGATACCGCAGTCGTCATGCCGGAACTGGCGGTGATAACTCACCCCGGAGCGCCGAGTCGCCAGGGCGAAGTGGACACCATCGAGCCACTGTTTACCGACCGCCCGGTTTTTCGCATGAGTCCTCGCGGGCACCTTGATGGCGGTGATGTGTTATTGGTGGATAAACAGTTTTTTATCGGGCTGACATCCCGCACCGATGAAGCGGGCATTAGCGAATTTACTGCGGCAGTAGGGCGTTATGGCTATCGCGTGACCGCCATTGAAGTGAGTGCCGGGTTGCACCTGAAATCCATTGTTAACTACGTGGGCCGCAATACCTTATTGCTGACCGAAGATTATCAGCACCATCCTGCTTTTGCCGACTTCAATACGATTGTTATCCCCGAAGCGGAGTCTTACGCCGGTAATACCTTATGGATCAATGATACGCTGATTACACCGCGAGGGTATCCTTATACCTTGGCGCAAATTGAAAAACTGGGGATGCCCATTGTGCAACTCGATACCAGTGAATTTAAAAAAATGGATGGCGGCTTAACCTGTCTTTCGCTTCGTTTCTAACCATTTGTCAATATTGGGGTTCATTACCATGAAAAAAACCATCGTGGCATTACTGACTGGCTTGATACTTTCCGCGCCGGTGGCGGCTCAGACGATAGAAACGATCAGTTTTGGGGTGGACGGCGGCTATCCTCCCTTTGACGTTTTGGCCCCCAGCGGTGAGATCACCGGTTTTGATATTGATATCGCCAATGCATTGTGTGACAACTTGCATGCCAAATGTGTTTTCGTCAAACAGCCCTTTGAAAGCATGATTGCGGCCCTCAATGCGCGCAAATTTGATGCCATTATTGCCTCGCTAAGTATTACCGATGAACGCAAAAAAGAAGTCGATTTCACTGATCGCTATTACCGTAGTGCAGCACAATTAGTCGCGCGCAAAGGCAGCCCATTGTTACCTGATGTTGCCAGCTTGAAAGGGAAAACCGTCGGGGTTCAGACCGGCTCTATCCATGAAACTTACGCGAAAAAACATTGGGGCGGGCAAGGGGTGAAGATTGTCTCTTACGCCAATCAGGACAATGTCTATCTCGATCTGCTGTCAGGGCGGATCAACGCCTCGTTACAAGATAATATTCAGGCTGCCAGCAGCTTTATCGACACTCCACGCGGGCAGAAATTTGCTTTTGCTGGGCCAGTTATTCAAGACGAAACCATCTCCTCTGATGTCGGCATCGCGGTAGGTAAAGATAATCCGGCCTTGCGTGATGCGCTGAATGGGGCCATAAAGGCGATTCGTGCTGATGGCACCTATGATGCCATTCAGAAAAAGTATTTTAGTTTCGATATTTACGGCGAGTAATTTTTTGCCGTGACTGTTGTGAGCTCCGGGCAATAACACACATGCCCGGTTGCTGTTGGTTAGCCTCGGGAGGTCGATAATGGTCGCAGACTATTTGCCGTTACTGGCGCAAGGGGCGGGGTTATCACTGTGTGTGATGCTGCTATCACTGGCTGTCGCACTGGTACTCGGCTTGATCAATGCGGTTATCAAACTTTTTGGCCCGCGTTGGTTACGTTGGATTTCCACCGGCTACACCACCTTAGTACGCGGTATTCCTGAACTAGTGATTATGCTGCTGCTATTTTTTGGTGGCGAAATGCTGGTGAATGGTTTTCTTGGTCTGTTGGGCTTGGGGCCGGTTCGCTTCAATACTTTTATTTCCGGTGTGCTGGCGATTGGCATTGTATTTGGTGCGTATTATACAGAAACCTTCCGTGGTGCTTTTCAAACAGTCGATCGTGGTCAGTTGGAAGCCGCAATGGCTTACGGCATGCGCCCCGGTCAGGTGTTCCGGCGCATTATGCTGCCGCAAATGCTCAGTTTTGCCATTCCCGGCATCAATAATAACTGGCTCGGTCTGATGAAAGCTTCGGCCTTGATATCCATTCTGGGATTGGAAGATATGGTGTGGCTGGCCGAGCAGGCAGGGCGCGCGACACAAAAACCTTTCCTGTTTTACTTCCTGGTGGCGATGATTTACATGGCCATTACTGCGTTGTCCAGTTGGGGCTTTAGTCTGTTGGCGCGGCGTTATGCGCTGTCGACTTCAACTGCGGCGAGGGCGCGCTGATGAATCTGCAAACCATATTGGAAGCAGTCCCGACATTTCTCTACAGCGACGGCTCTGATACCACGGGTCTGGCGATGACGGCCAAACTGTTTTTACTCTCGGTGTTTCCTGGCTTATTACTGGCGCTAGTGATGGCGGTCGGGCAAGCATTTGGCCCACGCCCGCTGGCTTGGCTTATCCGCAGTGTGACTTACTTCTTTCGTAGCACGCCGCTCTATCTGCAACTCATGCTTATCTACTATGGTCTGTCGCAGTTTGATATTGTGCAGTTGGGTTGGCAGGACGACCAACCTTTCTGGCTGCTATTTCGGGATGCCACTTTCTGCGCCACACTGGCCTTGGTGCTCAATACCAGTGCTTATGTCGCGGAATTATTGGCCGGCATGATGGTGACTTTTCCGCGTCAGGAGTGGGTGGCTGGCGAAGCGTTCGGTATGAGTCAGTGGCAAATCATTCGCCGATTAGTGTTACCGGCGACATTACGCCGTGGTATTCCGGCGTTGAATAACGAAATGGTGTTCTTGCTGCATGCCACCTCTCTGGCCAGCACCGTCACCTTGCTCGATATCACTGGCGTGGCACGGGCTTTCTATGCCACCACTTATTCGCCATTTATTCCGTTTTTAATGGCGGCGGCGCTTTATTTGCTGTGTACCTTTATCTTGATTTTCTTGTTTTCGCGCGCGGAACGGCGCTGGCTAGCCTTTGCCCGCCATGATTGAATTCGGCGGGCAAACCAGCTTTAAGCATTTTTAACCGTGTTAAGCGCGTTTGATAGCTTGTAACTCAGTGATGGTGACGATTTTATCGACGCGGAATTTTTTGCTGGTTAGCCAAGTGTCGGCCAATAGTCGGTAATGCTCCATGTTGCGGCACCCAATGCGCACCAAAAAATCAAAGCTACCGCCGACCAACCAGCAATCCAGCACTTCGGGCGTTTTACGCACTTCTTGCTCGAAAGCCGCCTGTGAGTGTCCGTGGTCGGCCAAGGCAATTTGTGCTTGGATAACAAAGGCATGCTCAGGTTCCGGCAGCTCAATAATCGCGCTGTAGCCACGGATAATACCGGCGCGTTCCAGCAGCCGAACCCGCTCCAGACAGGGGCGGGCGGTCAAATTGACCTGCTCGGATAGCTTCTGATAAGAGATACGACCATCCTGGCTGAGGATTTCAAGGATTTTTTTGTCAATTCGGTCAAGCCGGGGTTTCTTTTCCACAGATAGGACGTCCAATGAAAATCAATAACCATAAGTTACCTGAACATGCCCTGAGTGGGCAGCGTCAATTAACCAGTTTTCATTTCGGCCAGTCGGGTGTGGGCGAGAAAATCTACTTACAGGCTGGCCTACATGCCGATGAACTGCCCGGAATGCTGGTATTACATTATCTTAAAAGATTACTGAGTCAGGCGGAACGGCGCGGAGAAATTCAGAGTGAAATAATTATTGTGCCAATCGCTAACCCGGTTGGTATGGCGCAAGTGCTGCTAAACAGTGGAATAGGCCGCTTTGATTTGGTCAGTGGACGCAATTTTAATCGTGATTTTCCCAATCTGGCTCAGTTAGTCCATCAGCAATTGGGCGCAGGCGTATTAAGCGAAAAAGAGAATTTGCGGCAACCAATTCGCCGTGCCATGGTAGCGGCATTGCAAGATTTACCGGCACGGAGTGAAGTGGATGCCTTGCGCCAACACTTGCTGATGCTGGCCTGCGATGCCGATCTGGTGCTGGACTTGCACTGCGACGACCATGCTATTTTGCATCTGTACGCAGATCCGGCTTGGCGAGAGTCAGTGGGTATTCTCGCGCGTTTTTTGCATATCGACACTGTGCTACTTTCACAAGATAGCGGCGGCGGTTCCTTTGATGAGGCTTGTGGCTTGCCGTGGCACCGTCTCGCAGCACATTATCCTGAGCTTGCTCCAGCCTGTATGGCCGTGACAGTGGAGTTGCGCGGGCAACAAGATGTCAGTCATCCGCTGGCCAGTGCTGATGCCGAACGTATTTATCAATATTTACAACATCGTGGTGCGATTGTCGGCGAACAGCCAGAGATCCCACAGCGTGAAGTGGTCATGTTGCCGTTCTCTGCGGGAGAGATAGTCAATGCCCCAGCCAGTGGCTTGCTGTTGTTATTGCGTCAGCCGGGTGAATGGGTGGCTAAGGATGAAGTGGTCGCTGAAATCATTGACCCAATAACGGATACAGTCAAAGCGGTGCGGGCCAAAGCGGGCGGGATTATCTATGCCAGCAGGCGCGCCCCCTTTGTGACGTTGGGCGCTGAAGTGATGAAAATTGCCGGAAAAACCCCCTACGCAGGCGGTGGGGGGTTAGCATCCTAAAGGTTAAAGACTTAACTCACGTAGCAGTGAAAATGCGTGTTGGGTCTGCTCTTCACTGACCACAAAAGCGCGTAACTGATGCTGGCTGTCTGTTGCGCGCGCAGTTATTCCTTGTGGCGTGAGATTTATTTCCCAGTTAAGGTCACGTCGGTGGGTTTCACCCGCGAAATATAACGGCAAATCTGGTGTTTTGACTTTAACCAGCATCGCTGGCAGCGTAAGGCAATGTGCGCCGCCTAATAGATTTTTCGCCAGAGTCATGGCACCCATCAATATGGGCTGCAAAAAAGGCATCACTTTCCCATCAATCTCAGCACAATCGCCTATAGCAAAGATATTAGGATCCGTGGTTTGCAACTGTTGGTTAACCTTGATACCACGTCCTATATCAAGCCCGGCCGCCGCCGCGACAGCGGTTTCCGGCTGTAATCCCATTGCCGCAATAACAGCATCAACACTATAGCTATGGCCGGAATGGAGTACGACGCGTAATCCATCCGCCACTTTTTCAATGCTGTTCAGCTGATTATTAAAGGCGAGGGTAATGCCCATCTGACTGAAGCTATGCTGCAAGCGGCTGCTAATTTCCACTGGCAAGACCGAGGCCAGCAAACTGTGGGCTTTATCCACCAAAATGACGCGTTTACCCGCGCGGTGTAAATCCATCGCCAGCTCCGCGCCGATTAAACCGCCGCCTAATACCAAGATACGGCGGGCTTTTTGGAGTAACTCTTGATGCAATCGGTACTCATTTTGGCTGTTAAATGTGCATATCAACTCATTACCCGCGATTGGTGGCAGCATTGCCGTAGCCCCGGTTGCCAATACCAGCTTGTGATATTGAAATACCTGATGGCCACATAAAATTTGCTTTTCCTGTCGCTGAATGGCAGTGACTCGAGTCTTGGTGTGCAAGGTCAGGTTATTCTCTTGCGCAAATTGTTCAGCGGACATGCGAGTCAGGTCGTCAGCACTTTGCTGACGACTAAAGACATGACTCAAATCCGGTTTGTTATAATCAACGCCACTATCAGCGGCGATCATATTGATTGCTATCTGTGAGTCGAGTTTGCGGATGTTTTTTACCACCTGGCGAGCAGCAAATCCTGAACCGACAATCACAATATTCTCTACCATGGCCGCCTCCTTTAGAGTGGATCAAAAACAGATTTGCCCAACCCACATTCTGGGCAGAGGAAGAAATCCGGCACATCATCCCAGCAGGTTCCCGGTTTAACATCTTGAAGCGGCTCACCCAGTGCGGGGTCATATATCCACTGGCACACACTGCATTGCATTGAAATACCCAGATCCAGAGGTGCAGCAGATGTACTTTCTGTATTAATGGAACGACTTTCTGTATTAATGGATGGAGTTTCGACATCAAGCAATGTGCTGTTATTCAACGGATGTAAGGCCCATTCGCGGGCAATCTTGCGCCCATGTTCGCGGCATTCGTCCAACCCATCATTGTCCGGTCGCCATTTCATTTTTAGTGAGAGCGAAATATCAAATCCGGCATCCATCAGACGAGTTTGAATCCGGTCAACCGCGCCGCCCGTCCAACCAAAACTGCCAAAAGCCGCCGCTTTTTTATTACGGAATCGCAGTCCGGCCAGTTCTTCAAGCATGCCGGCAATTTTGGGCATCATCACATTGTTCATGGTTGAGGAGCCGACTAACACACCTTTAGAGCGGAATACCTGTGTCAGTATTTCATTCTTATCATGGCGAGCAATATTGTAGATTTTCACAGCAACAGCGGGGTCGGTTTCATGAATCCCCTGAGCAATAGCGTCGGCCATCATCCGGGTGTTGTTTGACATGGTGTCATAGAAAATGGTGATACGGTCTTCTTGATAATCAGCTGCCCACTCCAGGTATTTGGCGACAATTTGGGTGGGATTATCCCGCCACACCACACCATGAGAGGTGGCAATCATGGATACCGGCAGGTTGAAGCCAAGGATTTCATTGATCTTGGGTGTGACTAACCGGCTGAAAGGCGTCAAAATATTGGCATAATAGCGGGCGCATTGCTCATACAGTTCAATTTGGTCCACTTCATCATTGAACAAATGCTCGTCACAATAGTGCTGGCCAAAAGCATCATTACTAAACAGCACTGCATCGCCAGTGATGTAAGTCATCATGCTGTCAGGCCAGTGCAACATAGGTGTTTCAACAAAAATCAGTTGTTTACCATTACCGATATCCAGTGTGTCACCCGTTTTGACCGTGATGAAATTCCATTCAGGATGATGATGATGCCCATTAATAGAATCGATAGCATTTGTGGTGCAATAAATCGGAATGTGGGGGATACGCGCCATTAACTCGGTTAATGCACCGGCGTGGTCTTCTTCTGCATGGTTAATAATAATGTAATCAAGCGCATGCAGATCGATTTCCCGCTCTAAGTTAGCCACAAAATCGCGGCCAAATTTCTGGTCGACGGTATCAATCAGCACGTTTTTTCCTTCGCGGATCAAATAGCTGTTGTAGCTCGTGCCTTTAAGGGTTTTATATTCGGTACCATGAAAATCACGCACTTCCCAATCACGCTGCCCAACCCATTTAATATTATTTTTAACCTGAATGGCCATGAACCGTTCCTTACTAAAGTGAATGAAGAACCTCACTATAAATAGCAAAGAGCATGCCAGTATTTATCCAATTGATTTTATTGATTTAAAATTTAAAGTTTGTCATTTGGACACTATCGGATTATTGTCATAAAGACCAATACAGTGTCGGAATGACAATACATGAGTTTATCCATTCAATCGCTCGCTCAAATAGCCATTGAGCTACAAAGCGGTTTATCTGGGCAGGACCGTTTTCAAAAATTAATCAGCAGCTTAAGGCAATTATTACAATGTGATGCTTCGGCGCTGTTGCGTTATGAACATCAATTGTTTCGCCCACTAGCGATTGATGGCCTATCACCCGATGTGTTGGGAAGACGTTTTTCGCTGTCATCTCATCCTCGGCTAGAAGCTATTGCTCGCGCCGGTAATGTGGTGCGTTTCCCCACGGACAGCCACCTTCCTGACCCTTACGACGGCTTGATCCCTGGCCATGATGAACTTAAAGTTCATGCCTGCATTGGTTTACCTTTATTTGCTGATCAAGAACTTATCGGTGCGTTGACTTTCGACAGTATGAATCCTGCTCAATTTGACAGATTTAGTGATGAAGAGCTGAAACTGATTGGAGTATTGGCCTCCTCAGCACTGAATAATGCGCTGTTAGTGGATGTTTTAGAAAAACAAGCTGTGCCCACAGTCAGCTCTTTAAATATCCACAAGCAGATAGTTCAACATTCAGAAGATGAGATGATTGGCCTTTCGCCGTTGATACTGCAACTTAAGCATGAAATCGAAGTCGTTGCCGGATCAGAATTGAATGTGTTGATCACCGGCGAAACCGGGGTAGGGAAAGAACTGGTTGCCAAGGCAATTCACCATTTATCCCCCAGAGCGACCAACGCGCTTATCTATTTAAACTGTGCGGCATTACCGGAAAATGTGGCCGAGAGTGAATTGTTTGGTCATGTTAAGGGCGCTTTTACCGGTGCGATACATGACAGAACCGGCAAATTTGAAATTGCTGATAATGGAACCCTTTTTCTGGACGAAATTGGTGAACTTTCTTTGGTGCTTCAGGCCAAATTGCTGCGTGTTATCCAATATGGTGACTTACAAAGAGTGGGTGATGACAGCACCAAGCGGGTCAATGTGCGTATTATTGCAGCCACTAACTGTGACCTGAAACAAGCTGTCATCGAAGGGCGTTTTCGCGTTGATTTGTTCCACCGGCTCAGTGTATTCCCGTTACATGTTCCGCCACTGAGAGAAAGAAAAGGGGATATCATTCTACTGGCGGGATTTTTTGTTGAGCGAATAAGAAAGAAATTAGCCATCAAGCAATTAGGTATTCCGCCAGCGACATTGCCTATGCTTGAAAATTACCGTTGGCCGGGGAATGTCCGTGAGCTGGAACATGCTATTTACCGCGCGGCGGTATTAGCTCGCGCCTCACAACATCCGGCAGAGTCATACTTTTTATATCCTAACTTATTTAATATTGTCGCGTCAGCAGCGCCGAGTATTTCACACGAGATATTTAGCGATGATAAAAATATAGCCCCGCAAAATTTACAATCTGCCACCCGTGATTTTCAGCGGCAATTAATAACTAAGGTGCTAAAAGAAAAGGGGATGAATTGGTCGGCTTGTGCTCGCGCTCTTGAGCTTGACACCGGCAACCTGCACCGTCTTGCTAAGCGGCTGGGCATCAAACGATCTGGCTAAATAACCGCCCTAAAACCCGGTGAGAATAGGGCGTTAGGGCGATGTTATTGATTAAGAAAAGTCAGTTATAAGTGGTCAAAATCGGAAGCATCATGACGTTCAGCTAACTGTTCTTCTGCTGCACCCCAGGTTTTATTGACGATACGGCCGCGCTGTACCGCAGGGCGCTTGGCAATAGTTTCAGTCCAACGTATTAGGTGGGGATAGGATTTCACATCCAGGAATTCACCCGCCTCATATTGCAAACCCAACACCAAATTGCCATACCACGGCCAGATAGCAATATCCGCAATAGAATACTCATCACCGGCGATATATTCATGAGTCGCGAGCTGTGTATTGAGCAAATCGAGCTGACGTTTGGCTTCCATGGTGAAACGGTCGATGGCGTATTCGATTTTTACCGGTGCATAGTGATAAAAATGACCGAAACCGCCGCCTAAATAGGGGGCTGCGCCCTGTAACCAAAACAGCCAATTGAGCGCTTCGGTTCTTGCCGCAGGCGATTTTGGCAGGAAATGGCCGAATTTATCTGCTAAATAAAGCAAAATAGCACCAGATTCAAATACCCTGATCGGCGGGGTGGTTGAATGGTCCATCAAGGCTGGGATCTTTGAATTTGGATTGACGGCAACAAAACCACTTGAGAACTGATCACCCTCGCCGATACGAATCAGATGAGCATCATATTCCGCACCTTTTTCGCCCAAAGCCAACAACTCCTCCAGCAGAATGGTGACCTTCTGACCATTCGGCGTCCCCATGGAATACAGCTGCAATGGGTGTTTACCAATAGGTAGGCTAGCTTCATATCTGGCACCCGCCGTCGGGCGGTTGATTTTCGACCACACACCGCCGCTGGCGTTGTTTTCTGTCCAGACTTTCGGTGGCTGATATTCGTTATCTTTCATCATGGATGACCTTTTTGCGAATGAATACGAAATTAATAATACTCATAGTGATTATGCCTCAATCATAAAGAATAACAGGGATAATATTTCTGTCATTCCCGCTCCCTATAGTGAAATTGCTTTTTACCTTTGGGCAATAAAAACAATTAGGGGACTTAACATGCATATGAGTAAATTCCGCTTGGCACTGCTGGCCAGTAGTATCGCGTTCAGTACCTCTTTATGGGCGCAGGCTGTCGAGGTACCCGCAGCCCTCGCCGGGCATACTATTCTGCCGGTGAAATCGACGGTGGCGACCCCTGCGAATACGCCGACTGATTTAGGGGTATGAGGGCCAACGGGCGAAAACCTACGCTAAGTACTGTTCCCCTCATAGGAATATAGGTATTTACACAATTTTCAGGGCAGGGCTCGTCAAATCGCAGCTTCACTCCCACCAAGCTAATATAAAAAATTTTTTTCATTATTTATAAGGACAGTGAAATTATAAAATAGCATATAGTTTGTGGCGACTTAATATACAATTTTCTGGATAGTTAATGCCTAATTCATTACTCCCTATTTCGCCCTATCGTGCATTATTATTTTGCCTACTGCTTTCTTTGTTCGAACTCCTCACCTATGTGGGTAGCGATGTTATCATGCCAGGCATGCTGAACGTCGTCTCTGATTTGCAGGCTGAAAATAGCTACGTTCCTCTATCTCTCAATGCCTATCTGCTGGGTGGAGTTGCTTTCCAATGGCTTATTGGCCCCCTTTCTGACCGCGTTGGCCGCCGCCCTTTACTGCTATTTGGTTGCATGATGTTTACCATGGCGTGTTTAGCTACTTATTGGGTTAATGATATCCGCCTGTTTATCGCCTTGCGTTTCATTCAGGGCATTGGGTTAGGATTTGTTATCGTGGTTAGTTACCCTGCACTTCAAGAATGTTTTGCAGAATCGGATGCCGTGCGTTTAATGGCCATTTTCTCAAACATAGCACTTCTTTCTCCTTTGCTTGGTCCGCTAATAGGAAGTGCACTTCTGTCGTTTATGACATGGCGCATGCTGTTTATCTTAATTGCCGTACTCGCCGCATTAGTTTGGATGGGATTATTCTGGTTAATGCCTGAAACCATTGGAGTGATTCGCAAGGACGGAAGTAAGCTGCCCCTGCAGCCGCTACAGGTTGGCAGCATCATCAAAGCCTATCTCGACCTGTTGTACAATCGGCGCTTTATGTCGGGCAGCATAGCTCTTGGTCTAATTGGCCTACCTATATTCGCCTGGATAGCGCTGTCTCCACTGCTGCTTGTACACAACCTTGGTATGAGCATGACCGAATATGCACTGTGGCAATTTCCCGTATTTGGTGCATTAATCGCAGGCAATTTTGCCCTGAATTATACAATTAAACACTTCTCAATTGAACAATTGCTGCGTATGGCATTACTTCCAGTTTTGTGCGGATTGGCTTTCGCATTAGTCACGATTCTTATTACCGATCATGTCATTGCGCTTATTACCGGGCTATCGATTTATGCTTTCGGCCTCGGCATCTGCAATGCCACCCTATATAGAATCACACTATTTTCAAGTGATAGCGGCAAAGGTACTGTCTCCGCAATGCTTGGAATGATATCGGTCGCTATTTTTGGCCTTGGTAGCATCCTCCTTACGACTCTTGGTGCTGGCAATAGTCTTGAAGCTTATATTATAGGAGCTACCTTCTCGGCTTTTGCCGCCGCACTACCCATTTTATACCTTTGTAGCCCGAGTCGGGAAAATCTGATTGGCTGATCTGCTGACAACAAACTTTTTCATTCAATTATCAAGGAAGATTGATGTGATAAATCTCACCAGTGTAAATATGCTATGTGGACTCGAACAACCCTATTTATCCGGCGTTGATGCAGATCGACTATTTGATACTGCCATGCGCGAAATAGTGGCGTACCACCTTGTTCATACCCCAAATTATGCCCGATGGCTATCCCACAACGGTTTTGATCCCAATGAGATAGCAGCCCCTCAAGACTGGTCACAACTGCCCCCTATTTTTGCTAATTATTTCAAGCGACATTTGTTGTTAAGCAAGTCAGGCGAAGGCGCTTTGGAACTAACATCATCTGGCACTACAGGCCAAAAAAGCCGAATGTGCTATGACAAACGTAGTATGGATGCGGCTCAAAATATGGTTGACCATATCTTCCGCTATTATGGCTGGGAAACCCTCGACACCCCCTGTAATTACTTGCTTTTGAGCTACGAGCCTACGGGTGCCATCACCCTCGGCACCGCCTATACCGACCAATTTATCTGCAAATATGCGCCAGTTAAACGCGTCGTTTATGCTCTACGCCAAACAGGAAAAAGTCACGAATTTGATTCTTTCGGCGTCATTCGTGCTTTGCAAGAATTTGCTGAAGAAGGTGAGCCGGTACGCATATTGGGATTCCCTGCTTTTATGTGGTTTGCGCTAGAACGCATGCGTGAAATGGGCCTACCTGAACTGAGGCTATCACCCGACTCATTAGCCTTCTTTGGCGGTGGGTGGAAAACACATGCTGATAAGGAGATTCCTAAAACCAGATTGTACGCCCGGTTAAGTGAGCAGCTAGGTATTCCTGAAACTCGTTGCCGTGATGGTTATGGTTCAGTTGAACATTGCGTACCCTACGTTGAATGCCCAAACCATCATTTCCATGTGCCGGTTTACGCCAAAGCATATGTTCGTGATACCACAACTTTTGACGTGCAAGATTATGGGCAGCTTGGTTTTATCCAGTTTATATCGCCCTATATAACTTCCAGCCCTGCTCATAGTGTGGTCATGAGTGACCTTGCGGTGCTACACCGCGCTGAAGCCTGTGGTTGTGGTATTCAAACCGACTGGTTCGAGCTATTTGGCCGCGCAAGTGCCCACAAATCCCGCAGTTGTGCTCTCGCGGCATCTGAACTAATTCAGGAGTTTTGAGTATGTATCTCATACAAAGCCAAATCTATAAATCGCTTACACTTGAACAAGCCATTTCTATGCTGACGCATCGTCTGGCTATCCATCTATCCCGACCATGCAAACCCGAAACAGTCATTAAGTGTGCCGAACACTTTATTAAGCGATTAAATGATAATGCGTTGCTACCGGATCTGGATGAAGGGGTACGGCAGGAAATTATCGCTTTTTGTCATCCTGATGCCCTGTGCTGTAAAATCGAACGTGAACTAGGTAGCAACCCTTTTTCGTTACGCCGCATCAATTTCTGCGAACCACATTTTGAAAGTTGGAGGCCACTCGGTGTTGTCGTACATATTACACCCAGCAATGCTCCGTTACTGCCGTTTTTCGCTATTCTGGAAAGTCTACTCGTAGGCAATATCAATTGGCTGCGCCCAAGCTCCAGTGAACAAGGTATTAATATCCAGCTACTGCAAGCGTTTCTTAATTGTGATGACTCCGGCGAGCTCGCTAATTTCGTTGCAGTATTGCCAGCCAAGATAGACGAGCTGCCACAATTATTGACGTATGCCGATGGTGTATCTGCCTGGGGAGGCGATACAGCACTTGAAGCCATCCGCAAACAATTACCCGCAGGATGCCGCTGGATAGAGTGGGGCCATAAGATCAGTTTTGCCTATCTGGAACATAATATCCTTGATGCTCATATCTTCGAGGCATTGGCCGATGAAATCTGCCGTTTTGATCAGCAAGCATGTTCTAGCCCACAAATTGTTTTTGTCGATAGCGATGATGCCAATATCTTGCGAAATGTTGGCAATCAACTGGCACAGGCTATGCTGCACCGTCAGAAACAATGGTCTCCGTTGATACCAAATCAACAAGAAGCCGCAGACATCACTACCTGTCTAGCCTTTACTCGCATGGATGAAGTATTTGCTGATATACCAGGCAAAATCTGGGCTGGTGATAATTGGCGTATTATCTGGAAGCATGTTTCTGCCATCGAGCCTTCACCGCTATTTCGCACAGTTTTGCTGCGTCCTTTACCGCAACAAATGCTACTTCAGGCACTACACCCTTGGCGTACTCGTTTACAAACCTGTGGTCTCGCAGTTTCTACTGGGCATATTACAACACTAAGTCACTTAATGTTGGCTGCGGGTGTTGACCGCATTACCTCATTACAAAAGATGCACGAGAGCTATGCCGGGGAGCCACATGATGGTGTCTATGCTCTTACCCGACTGGCCCGTCGAGTATCAGTGACACTCGCGACGAATATGCTGCCACGACAAGCCACTCTTAATCTTAATCAACCGGCTCCCGCTATATTTCAAGACCACCCTATTATGGACAAGACCGATTTTCAGAACAGCGCCATGCAACCCTGTGCTCAGCTTTTCTTTCGCAGTGGAGGTAGTAGCGGTACACCAAAGCTTTCCGGGTTTACCTACCGCGATTACCACAGCCAAATGCAAGCTGCCGCAGACGGCTTGTTCGCTGCCGGGCTGAATCCCGCAAGCGACAGGGTTCTCAACCTAATGTATGGCGGTAATCTGTATGGTGGTTTGTTGAGTTTCTTCACTGTTCTAAATCAGTTGGAAGTCCCCCAATATCCCATGGGGGGGCCTCATGATGGCAACTATAGCGACATTGCCCAACTTATAGTGAATCAACAAATTGACACACTGATCGGCATGCCCGGCACCATTTATCAGCTCTTCCTGAGCGAAGATGAAACGCTACGTGCATACGGCGGGATCAAAAAGCTAATGTTGGCCGGAGAGCATATGGGATCAACCCAGCATACGTTTCTCACAGGCTTCGGTATCAATACTATTTGTTCGGCTCTCTACGGTTCAGTTGATGCTGGCCCTCTTGGGCATGCCTGCACTTCCAGTCCAAAAGGCATATTTCATCTAATGACTGATATCCAATGGCTGGAAATAGTTGATTTGGATCACGATGAACCTGTAGCGCCAGGTGAGTCTGGGCGTATGTTGTTTACATCAATAACCCGCGAAGGACAAAAGATCATTCGCTACGAAATAGGTGATATAGGCCGCTGGATCGAGGGGGAATGTGCTTGTGGTGTTACCAGCCCACGCTTCGAACTGCTGGGGCGTCACGGCGACCTGATTCGCATCGGTACTCTGTTCATTCAACCTCAACAGTTGGCCAAATTAGCTAATGTCCCTGTGCAGTTTATTCTCGAATACTCCTCTTGTGGATGCGAACTTATTCGCCTGTTGGTTGACGGTGATGCCGACAGTGTGCGTAGAAAAATCTGTACGGATGCAGACTTAATCACTGCTCTGGACGGGGATCTTCTTAAGCTAGACGTCTGTAGCCGACCACTCGCGCAATTTGAACAACATCCCCACAGTGGAAAAAACCCCTTAGTGATAGACAAGCGGCGTTAAGAATAAAACCGATGAATTTATCCATAGGCAGAATGAATGAAGAGAAAAACTTGATTATGACAAAATCCAACACCAACCAAACGAATGCTACGACAATGCACCTTACCGACACACTTAATCAGAAAATTATACTGAGCCCTGAGCAACTAGTGACTTTCGCGCGTAATCATTCACCCTTTTACGCACAACTTTATCGTGATGTGCCGATGACGGGCTGGCAATTACAAGACTTGCCTCTCATTGACCCCGTTCAGTATTGGAAAAATAGCTGTGCATTGGAAGATTGGCCAGTACTGACAGGGCCGGTCAGAGGCGCACAAGTCTTCAAAACTGGCGGGACGACAGGTGGTAGCAAGCTTTCGGTGTACACCCAAGATGAATGGCGCGCTTTTATCACCACTTTTGGCCGTGGCGTCTCCAGCCAACTCCAATCGGGAGATCGCGTTGCTAACCTATTTTTTGCCGGTGATTTGTATGCCAGTTTCCTGTTTATTCATGGTGTGCTGTCACATATGAACACCCCTGTTTGCGAGTATCCATTTACTGGTGCCAGTGCCGCCGACCCGGAAGCCTTGACCGAACAGATAAACCGACACAAAATCAATGCGTTGGTTGGTATGCCTGCACATCTATTACGTTATATTACTGAACTGGATATGCAGGGAATACTATTGCCAGGGGTCACCACCATTTTGTACGGAGGTGAAAGTCTGTTCGCCGAACAGTTACAGTTATTCCGCCGTGTTTTACCTAACGCCCGCATAGCTTCAATTGGTTGCGCCAGCGTTGATGCGGGTCTAATTGGTGCAAGCACTCCCGATTGTCATCTGGGTGAACATCGCTGCTTTGAGCCTGAGACCATCGTCGAGATCATTAACGAAGCCACGAAAGAACCCATTTGTGATACCCATAGTTCCGGTATGCTGGTTATCACTAACCTGACTCGTACTCTTATGCCTATGATTCGCTATCCGGTAGGCGATATTGCAGCTTGGGTGGAGCCGCAAGGTAGCAAAAACCGTAAGTTCATCCTGCAAGGACGAAGTAGCTTTGGGCACCGCCTGCGAGTGGGTTATGCATCACTTTTCCCTGATGAAATCAATACACTAATTAGTGAGCAGCTCGGTAACTGTTACTGGCAGTTACTGATCGAACAGTTTGGTGGCTGTGATAATCTCACGATATGTATTGCTTTCCCAGGGAACAGCGATAATTCCGAGGTGCTGATTCGTCATCTTCAGAAAAAAGACGCATCAATTGCCAGCTTGATGCAACACGGTCAGTTGGTCGTATCTGTTCAGTGGTGTAGGCAAACTGATCTTAAGCTACATCCCCGTACTGGAAAACTACAGCGTGTAATTGACTGTCGAAACTATCAGGCTCAGGTGGGAAGCTCGGAATGACACAGCAAAATATCATTAATATCCGTGATTTTCTGGAGGAAGACGCGGAAGGTATTTGTACATTATTCAGAACGGTATATGGCGAACACTATGTCTATCCCGATATTTATATGCCATCAATGATTCGCTACCACAATGACCAAGGAAAGTGGTGTTCGGCAGTTGCCATTTGGGAAGAGAAAATTGTCGGCCATGCCATTTTATGGTTTGGTATGGATTCGAAAAGTGCTGAATTAGCGTTTGTTGTTGTTCATCCTTCAGTCAGGGGAAGAGGCGTCGCAACCCGCCTAAGTAAGCATCTGTTTAATTATGCTTATCATCGGGCATTGACCACTCTGAGCATTAAAATGGTGTCAAGCCACCCCCGAACTCAACAGTTAGCTCACACACTCGGATTTCACTCAATTGGATTACTGCTAGACTACGTTGACTCGCCTTTTGGTCATAATACTCGGGAAAGCATCATTTTGGGGGTGCTGCCATTACAACCTCGCCCTCTACCACATTGTCTGACAGTATTCGGTCACATTGGCTGGCTTAATTCTCTGATTGGCTTATTTGGTACAACACCGCAAGCGCCTACTCGCAATAATGCCTTTCCATTACAAATTTCTGCCCAAGGTAATCGAGTCGATGTGATTCTGACGGACGCGTCACTGGATAGTGTCAGAGAAATCGCCTATTTGCCACTCAATAGATTGATTCATCTGAGCATAAGTATCAATGATGTACTGCCATCTTTACTCCCCGTTTTACACCTGGCAGGTTATGTAGATACTGGATTGGCCCCAGCCTCTGAAGGTCAGTGGTATTGGTTATTACAGCGGGGTTATGCCAAACATGAACCGGAACTACTGTGTCCTATTGCTAACTCTCTCTATGCTGGTATTTGAGAAGTACTTTCTTAGGATTGCAAATACTTCTGGTAAGAAGCTATATTCTTGAAAAGCCCGTGTAGCGCGGGCTTTTACTCTTCAATATCCGGCTTCATACCGCACTTTTGATGCTTCTTTAACCTGTCTTTCAAGAAGATTAAGCGTCGTGGATAATACATTCTCTTGCTCTCTGAACCATTTATCTTTATCGGGTAAAGAAGTGGCCAGTCGCCATGATTCTTCTTCCTCAAGAGTGTTCAGCTCGTGCAATATCACGTCAATCTGCTTCCTGACATCATTAATTTTTCGGCGAAGCCGTTCAAGGTCATCAATAAGGTCACTGGCCATCAGTGGCTCAAGCCCTTGCTTTAAACTCTCCAGCAAAGCATGAATTGTCGGAAAATCCCCTTTTTGGCGAGCTTGATTAAGCTGAACCATCAGTTGATGGGCTTTCTCTTTAAACTCATCCGCCACTAAATCTGGATGGCACAGCCGGCTAGCTTGCCGCCATAACCGCTTGAGTTCCTGACGTTGTTCAGAAGAGAGTTTCTTATCGTTATTGAGCCGCTGCTCGGCATCGGTTTGTTTTTCCTGATAACTTTCGTATTTCTCTTTGGCTTCTTCACGGGCTTTGCGTGTTGACTCAGTATTGCGGGTGCAAAAACTGTTTTCCAATCCTTTGATCTCCGCCAGCAATGCGGTAATCAACTCAGCTTGTTGCTGAATCCGGTTTCGAATCTCAATAGTTTCATTCGAGATGGTGGAGAGTGACAGCCAGCGCTGTTTTAGCGAAGCAAGCTCATCTATAGCTTGAGAAATATACTGTTGGCAGTTGCGATAATCGCGCTCTCTGCGACGGGCTTCCGCCTCGGCTTTACGCAAGGTACTTTCCGCCAACTGTTTGCGTAAATTGAGGATTTGCTTCATTAATGGGCCGAGGCGCACCAGGTAAAGGTCATTAAAATCATCTAGCAACTGAATACGTTCATTGCGTTTATCAATCAAATCGCTTAACTGTTCCTCCAGCGCTTTCAGCTCAAGTTTGCAAGCTGATAATTCGATATCTTGCCACTGCGTGACACCTTGCTTACTGCCCAACCATGCTGAAATAGCTTCCAGAGCATGGATGAATTTTCCCTGTTCGATCGCCATGACGATAAAAACAAGCACAGCATCCTGAGTCTCACTTTTAAGATAAGGGAGTTGATGCCGAATAATGTCGTCATCTTCAAGCTCAATACCGCTTTTAATGATCTCCAGCCGTTTAATAAGTTTTTTCATAAATATATAATTTGCTGATAGCGTAGACAGGATACCTACATATTAAACAACGGCTTCGCATTGTTCCAGATGAATGAGGAGTGATCCCGTCCGGATAGTAAGATAGTTAAGTGGGCATGTGCTATAAATCACATTCAACGCGTCGACGGCAAAATCAAAGTGAATCTGCAGGGTAGGGAGAGACAATTTCTCAACACGACTACGTGGATTCTGCATCATTACGGTACTGCAAAAAATACAGAATTCGCGTAGCGCGATCGTTGGCTTATTGTTGTTTAAATTCAAAAAGTTAAAATGAGCTAATTTGGAGTTAATCAAATCAACCTGATTAAAAGTAGAATAGGGTGGCCGCATCGCAAAATATTGAAATAGCGTTTTAAAAAACGTAAGATCCATTGACACGTTAACGACCATGCACCGCCACAACAAGTTGCCAAAATGAATAAACCACAAGAACCTGCTAGCGCGGCGACTAAAAACCCCTTCAAAAATCGAGAAAATAGCGACATCAGCGCGGAGAAAAATGAGTGAATGCCAATACCGCAGGCTCATCTTCCCGCCATGTATTTCACTATGCGCCGTTTAGAAACTTATTTTTCGCCCGACTTCTCACGGTATTAGGCAATGGCATTGCGCCTATCGCCTTGGCTTTTGCTGTGCTGGATATTGGCGGTTCCGCCACCGACTTAGGTTTGGTGGTTGCAGCGCGCTCTATTTTCAATGTGGCTTTCTTATTGATTGGTGGGGTACTCGCCGATCGCTATTCCCGCAGCATGGTGTTGCTCTCTTCATCTACCATTGCCGCCTTATCCCAAGGCGTTGTTGCCTGGTTAGTGCTTGATGGAACAGCAACCATCATGGGGTTGGCTGTACTTGGAACTATTAATGGCGCAGCGGCGGGTATCGCGCTACCTGCTTCTTCGGCTATGGTTCCACAAACTGTACCCGCCTATAACCTCAGGGCGGCCAATGCTTTTATTCAAGTGGGTATCTATGCAGGAACAGTGATTGGAGCTTCATTAGGCGGCATTCTGACCAGTGCTGTTGGGCCAGGATGGGGTTTAGCTGTTGATGCTTTAGGATTTGCTGCCTCCGCACCACTCTATTTTTTTGTTCGAACCAACTCAGCACCATCTTTAGCATCAAATACCAACATCTTGCAGGATCTGCGCGATGGGTGGAAAGAATTTATTGCTCGTGCGTGGGTGTGGTCTATTGTCGCTCAGTTCACGGTTATTAATGCCGCTTTCAGCGGTGTCGTGATGATCCTTGGCCCGATCATTGCCGATAATTCATTTGGTCGGGCAAGTTGGGGCATGATAGTGGCAGCAGAAAGTGTTGGCCTGATTATCGGCTCATTTATTGCTCTGCGCTGGCGTCCTCGACGCGACTTGTTTATTGGTGTGATTCTGGTTTCGTTTTGCGCTATCCCGATTATTCTCCTCAGTATGGTTTCTTCAACATTCATTCTGATGACAGGATTTTTTATTGCTGGGATTGGTTTTGGTCAATTCGGTGTGGTTTGGGCGAATGCGCTACAAACGCATATTCCCCCCAATAAACTCGCTCGTGTTTATGCCTATGATGCTATGGGGTCATTCGTGGCGATCCCCATTGGGGAACTTGCGGCAGGCCCACTGAGTATGCATTACGGTAATTCCGCTGTTTTATTGGCTTCCGCAGTTGCTGTGGTGATAGCCACCGTCGCAACCGGCCTTACCCCGGCGATTAGGCAGCTTGATAATGGGTCTAAAGTAAAATCATGCGATGAGCGATAACCGCATTCGTGGCAAAATATGGCGGAGTAAAAGGGCAGGGAGCGGCTATTTTCCAATACCGCTATGTAAGTTCTGCTCTTCTTACTTGATATTATTTATTGGAGTATGGGGTTAACCCTGAACGCAAGGTTTTACAAACTTAGGTGGGATATATAAATCTAAACCTAAGTGACCACAATATTCTCTAAACATATTTATGGATCTAACACCGGACTTTTCATATATCAATCTTAATTTATTTTCTATTGTCCTATGCGATAAAGACAGCCTTTTAGCAACCATTTTAGAAGTCATTGGCTGTAATATGAAAAAAATTATCTCAAGTTCTTTCTCGCTGAAAAGGTCAGTGGGCGGGGTCAGTGTCAATACTGAGGGGGTACGGCGGCCTATATATTGGGAAAGAGAAATAAAATTTAATTTACTGGCATTTGTTAATGTTCCTATACATTCACCAACTTTATTGTAAATAGGAAACCTGGGTAAATAATAGGGTTCTAATATTTTGTCTCGCCCATAATAATTGGTTGAAATAATGGCTACTCGCTTTCCGCTTTTTTCCGCTTTTCTGTCATTGGCTTGATATTGCTCAGCAAATTCTGCCCAATCCGCAGGGCATTCGTTATCTAATCTCCCCTCAATATCAAAGTCAGCGGGTAAACTTAAAAAGTCCAGACCAGCTTGATTTACATACACATAACGGGATTCGCAGTCTCTTATAACCCAAGGTTCATTACTGTATTCCATAATAGAAATCAGTGGCAATGAATTTAGGGATTCTACAATTAATTTATTGGCATTCAGTGGCTTATTTTTTTCATCCATGATTAACTTAGCCTCTCGATTTTTTCTTTACTAAAATAAAAACTCGACGATTGACTCTAACCATTTAAATCTTACTCCTGAAAACTTGCCACATCAAGATGGTTCAATTTATTAATCCTTTTATAAATTAATTTACCTGCCTAAGTATTCTTTGCAATAGTAGTTATTTTTAATAAGTAAATTACCAATTCATTATGAAGTTTAACTCGTATATTTATAAGTGGAATGATTTTGCTAGATGCAGTTCAATAATAATGATACTAATTAGGGTCACATAGGGTTGTCCGGCAATTTCTGCCGACGTAGGTCGCAACTCAAAATCTCTTATGAGGATGTTATCGCCAGATGTTGCCCCCGGTAAGGTGCTGATGAGAATCACCAGAGCAGCAGAGCGACATTCACAGAAACCTGCATTATCTGATGTAAACAACCGGCACGAATAAGCGCGGACTTTTTGTGTCTGTCGTTTAGCAAAATCTGACGGGCAATCATGCTGTCAGTTATACAGATTTCACGTAGCGTCATCGGACAAGAATGAGGGAAGGGGTTTTAATTTGTAGCTTTTGTTATTCTGGCTGAAGTATATAGCTAAAGAATTATGGTTAACAGAAATATGACTCGACTGAATGGATTACAGGTGGGACTAGAAGAAACCCTTAGCGCACATAAATATTCAATTTAACATAATATACATTATGCGCACCAAGATGAGGATAGGCAGAATCTGGGGTTTTGTGGTCAGGATTGGGCTGATGCGATAACGCCGGTTTTTCCCCATTGCTTGAGTCTTTATCTTGATCTTTCTTCCAACGGATAACTCTGGAAACTCCATAGTCCGTCAGTTTGTTATAAAAAATCTCCGTTTTATAAACTATGCTTTAAAACAATTCATATATGAAATATCATATGTATTATTGTCTTTCCTTGAGGTTAAACATGCTACAGCCTGTTCAGCTTTTTAAACTACTCGCTGATGAAACCCGCTCGACTATCGTGATGCTCCTCAGGGAGTCCGGCGAGATGTGTGTCTGTGACATCTGTACAGCAACAACAGAGTCTCAGCCCAAAATTTCCCGTCATATGGCTCTGTTACGTGAGTCTGAGTTGGTCGTCGATCGCCGTGAAGGAAAATGGGTGCATTACCGGCTGTCGCCCCAAATACCTGCATGGGCTGCGATCATTATTGATTCAGCGTGGAATTGCGAGCGAGAAAAAATACGAAATAAACTCAGTGGCGCGTCTTCGTCCTCATGCTGAAATTGAGAGTATATATGCATAAAATTAGATATGAATGGAGTTCATGATGTTACTGGCTGGTGCAATTTTTTTGCTCACTCTCGTTCTGGTTATCTGGCAACCCAGAGGACTCGGGATTGGCTGGAGCGCAATGTTGGGCGCTGGTCTGGCATTACTGACCGGTGTCGTTCACCTGGACGATATCCCAGTAGTCTGGCAGATTGTCTGGAATGCGACCGCCACTTTTATCGCCGTGATTATCATCAGTCTGCTGTTGGATGAGTCCGGTTTCTTTGAATGGGCTGCATTGCATGTTGCCCGCTGGGGCAACGGCCGTGGCCGATTGCTCTTTACCTGGATTATCTTGCTGGGTGCGATGGTAGCGGCATTGTTTGCCAATGATGGTGCGGCTCTTATCCTGACCCCGATTGTTATTGCGATGCTGCTGGCGCTGGGTTTCAACCAGGGGGCCACTTTAGCTTTTGTCATGGCTGCGGGATTTATTGCAGATACGGCCAGTCTGCCGCTGATTGTCTCGAATCTGGTGAATATCGTCTCGGCTGATTACTTTAACATCGGCTTCACTGAGTATGCCGCAGTCATGGTGCCTGTTAACCTCGCCGCCATCGCTACAACGCTAGTCATGTTGCACCTGTTTTTCCGCAAAGACATTCCCGCTGTTTACGATGTTTCCCTGTTAAAAGAACCGAAAAAAGCTATCCGAGATGTCAGTACCTTTAGAACCGGCTGGCTGGTGCTGGTCTTGTTGTTAGTCGGTTTCTTTGGCCTCGAACCACTCGGTATACCAGTCAGTTTGGTCGCCGCCGTTGGCGCACTGATTTTGCTTGCTGTCGCGAAGAAAGGCCATGCCATAAATACCGGCAAAGTACTGCGTGGTGCGCCCTGGCAGATTGTGATTTTCTCACTGGGTATGTACCTGGTGGTTTACGGTTTACGCAATGCAGGACTGACTCACTACCTTTCTGCCCTGCTAAATCAACTGGCTGAACAGGGATTGTTGATATCAACTTTAGGAACAGGGTTTCTGGCGGCTTTCCTCTCTTCCGTTATGAACAATATGCCGACCGTTCTGGTCGGGGCCTTGTCGATTGATGGCAGCGCAGCAACGGGTGTTATCAAAGAAGCGATGATTTATGCCAACGTAATAGGTAGCGACTTGGGGCCTAAGATTACTCCAATTGGCAGTCTGGCGACGTTGCTATGGCTGCATGTTTTGTCGCAGAAGAATATGACGATTACCTGGGGATATTACTTCCGGGTCGGCATTGTAATGACCGTCCCTGTGCTGTTTGTCACACTGATGGCATTAGCCTTGCGGTTATCCGTCGTACATTAGCTATTGTTTAACACATAGCTCCAGGCGCAATAATGTACTGGAGCCTCGACAAGAGATCATCCCGATGAGCAATGTCATTATTTATCATAATCCCGCATGTGGGACGTCCCGTAACACGTTGGCATTGATTCGCAACAGTGGCACTGAACCTAAAGTTATACTGTATCTGGAAACACCGCCAACCCGTGAAGAGTTGATGAAGTTGATTACAGATATGGGCATCAGGGTTCGGGCGTTGTTGCGCAAGAATGTCGAACCTTATGAACAATTGGGCTTGGCAGAAGATGCCTTTAGCGACGAACAATTGATTAATTTCATGTTGCAGCACCCTATTCTGATTAACCGGCCAATTGTTGTTACCCCTCTGGGTACCCGTTTATGCCGACCTTCTGAGAGGGTTCTGGATATTTTGACTGATGTGCAACGCGCTGCGTTTACCAAAGAAGATGGTGAACGGGTTGTTGATGAACAGGGTAAGCAGATCAATAAATAAGCACTGAAGCACTGATCGAGGGGGGCACTAAGTATTAGCCTATAAGCATTCACTTAGTACGCCCTATCCCACCTTTACTTTCTTTAATTGACTTCGGTCAACCATATGTCTGTATCCCATCATCATACAAGTCACTAGCAGAAATAATGGGGTTTATTTTAGTGACAACGTCACGTAAATCGCTGCTGGGTAAAGACGAACTGGTGACTAAACTCATAACCTCATTACGAAATGAGGGTATTTCCAATTATTCAAACAACTATTTTGCCGCCTCCAAAAACGAAACTATTACAAAGTTCGGCGCGGCACATGGCGTACCAACGATCCAACTGGAGTTTAGTAGCATTTGGATGGTGCCAAGTGACGGTAATTATGAATCACATCGGTTTGCACAACTGCTCCAGGGCATGGTTCGTTACGTCACTACAGTTAGCTCCAACTAAGACAAATGTCGCATTTTGTAGCTTCGCTCCCACTGGGCCTTTTAGCTGTTTTTGCTGGTAACTTGGCCATGAAGCCTTTTACCTCCGCTATCTTATATCGATTCCGTTTCCGCTCTACCTTGCTGATCAATGGGTTATTGAATGCAGTGGCCATCCCCGTTGGAAAATTTCCAGATAGCATTTGTGGTTATTGGTGTAGTCGCATTACTATCAATTGTGGATATATTAACACTTAGCCGTGATGCGGGTGATGAAGTGCGTAAGAGGCCGTCCAAACGGCAATAGCGTCCAGCTGTACTTAAGAGTATGTTAATCATATCAATTATATTATTGGCACCGAAAAATAAGGAATGCACATGATCGTTTTCGTCACAGGCGCGACCTCCGGGTTTGGTGAAGCTATCACTCGCAAGTTTATCAGTCACGGTCATCAGGTTATTGCAACGGGGCGGCGTCAGGAGCGGTTGGAAGAATTAAAGGCCGAATTAGGTGAACCGCTGCATATTGTGCGGTTAGATGTCCGTAATCGCGCGGCTATTCAACATGTTATTGATGAACTCCCGACAGAGCTGAAAAACATTGATGTGCTGGTGAATAATGCCGGTTTGGCATTGGGGCTGGAACCCGCTCACAAAGCCAATGTTGAAGATTGGGACACAATGATTGACACCAATACCAAAGGTTTGGTGAATATGACCCGAGCTTTGCTTCCTGCAATGGTGGCGCGCGATATGGGGCATATTATTAATATCGGTTCTACCGCGGCTAACTGGCCTTATGCCGGCGGCAATGTGTATGGTGCGACCAAAGCTTTTGTTAAGCAGTTTAGTCTGGGGCTGCGCGCCGATCTGCATGGCACCCATATCCGCGTAACGGATATTGAGCCAGGAATGGTCGGTGGCACTGAATTCTCGGCAGTTCGTTTTAAAGGCGACGGGGATAAAGTCAATAAAACCTACGATGGGGCCAATCCATTGATACCTGAAGATGTTGCTGAAGCGGTATATTGGGTGGCCACATTACCTGCTCGCGTGAATATCAACACACTGGAAATGATGCCGGTGAGCCAATCTTTTGCTGGATTAAGTATTCACCGCGAAGGTTAGCCGATAAGTAATATCGATAGATAATATCGTGTTTGGGGCGTTGACCGCCCCACTCTTAATTTACCCGCCAGCCAGCAACAATAATTAGCATGCCCGCCAGCGCTACTGCCGCGCCGACCCAATCGAATACTGAGAGCTTCACACCATCAACAACACGTAGCCAAATTAATGCTGTCGCGACATAAACGCCGCCGTATGCGGCATAGATTCGCCCACTGGCCGTGGGATGCAGGGTTAATAGCCAAACGAATAAGGCCAAACTGGCTGCCGCTGGCAATAATAGCCAAATAGTTCCGCCTTTTCGTAACCACAAATAAGGTAAGAAACAGCCAATAATCTCAGCCAATGCGGTTACAAAAAACAGTAACGTAGTTTTTATCACATTTAGATCTCTTTTAATGTTGACAATGAGTTACGTCAAAACAGTTGTGGGAATTAATAGTAGCCCTAAATAATGCGAGTTGCAGGAAAGCGGCAAATGAGGGAACCCCGCTGAGCTTCACCGCACATGTAGCTTGAAGCATGACGGGTATACCTATTATCAACAAGCTTATCACTGACTAGTCTAGATGCTGCGAGCGATGGTATAATTTTTTTATCTGCTGATAATGGCCTGATGAATTAATATCACCGACTCATAAAGGACTTAAGACGATGAACATAAGTAGCCTGCCACGCCTGATGCGCGCTTTCCTCCCCTTAGCCGTGTTGGCTTTACCGCTGATGTGGCAAACGCCTGCGTTGGCGCAATCGGCCACTTGTACTCAAGGTAGCACCTGTGTTTCCGTTGGCGGGAACAATGACCCAATGTCAAAAGAACAAGCACGCCAAAGCCAACAACAATGGGATGAAACCCAGCGCCTGCGTAACAAAGTGAATAACCGGGTAGAAAAGAATTTCGATAAAGACGACCGTGCTGAAGATGCGAAAGATAATTGCGAAAGCAGCGAAAATCTCAATGCTTATTGGGAACCTAACACCCAACGCTGTCTGGATCGTTTGTCCGGTCGTAAGATTAATCCCTAATAGACGAGATTGGCTCAGATTAACTTGAGGTTATGTGAACCAAGGCTATCCTTAGGTTAGGCAAGCTATTCATCCACATAAGGATTTTATGATGAAAAAAACGTTTATTATCAGCGTATTGTTATTATCTTTAGCACCATTGGCTGCTTTGGCATCTTGTGAAAGTGTCAAAGCCGATATCACGCAAAAGATTATCAGTAATGGCGTGCCTGAATCTGGTTTTAAATTGGATATCGTTCCTAACGATCAGGTACAACAAGCGGGTGGACAAGTTGTTGGGCATTGTGAAAATGATACCCAGAAGATTGTTTATACCCGTATCACTGACGGCGAATAACGTTTTGATTTTAGGGTGCACTTTTCGGTGCACCCTTTCCGTTTATGCTTATCAACTCTTCATCAAACCGGAACCAGCCAGAACCCACATAACACGGGGGACAGGACAGGAAACATATATATCCAGGATTCTTTATTCAGGTGTGGTCGTTTCTTTGATGTCTGGCAGATAAAGATAATATTGACGATTAAGCAGAATATGAAATAAAAGACTGCCAACATGTCATAACCCAAGCCACCATATCCTGTATTTTTCGGGATGATAAAGTAAAGAAGAGCCGCTGATGCAACCGGATAAAGTGATAACACCAGCAACCATAATATCTGGCTGCGAACGCTTATAGTTTCCTTCATGGTACTTGTCCTTCCCTGAGAATAAAGCTGCGTTTGAAAACACCAATATATACTTATTATTTATATTAATGTGGAATTTTACTGAGTAGTATCAAGAAAATATTACTTCGGGAGTCATCTATACAAAAAGCAGTATTGGCGTAGGATATTATTAATTTGGCCCTACCCTAAAATTTACTGGTCATTAGCGTGATGACCAGTAACAATCTATCTGTATACCTACCTCTTTATGATAAAAATATGGGGCCAACCGCGATATGTCAGTCAGTTTTTTGCTATGAAACGGCCCGCTCATTGGTATTACTACCGCGCAATGCTGCGCCGACTGATAATTGCCATCATGCTGGGCATCATGTCTGCGGTGATTGTTTGGTTATTTCATCAGGCAATGTTGGGTCTTGAGTGGGTATTATTTGCTCGGACGGATGGCAGCCTGGTCGCGGCGGCTTCTTCTATTAATGGCTGGCGGCGTGCAGTAACACCGGCTCTAGGTGGGCTGGCCGCAGGATCATTATTATGGGTCTATCAGCGTTATCGACATCAAAAGCCCAGCGCCCCTACCGATTATATGGAAGCCATTGAAATTGGAGATGGTCGATTAGATGTTTCCGCCAGTTTAATCAAGTCCCTGGCCTCATTATTGGTGGTTTCTAGCGGCAGTGCTATTGGCCGTGAAGGCGCGATGGTGCTTTTGGCGGCATTGTTTGCTTCTGTTTTCGCACAGCGCTATGCCAAACCCAAAGAATGGAAATTATGGGTTGCTTGTGGTGCCGCCGCCGGTATGGCCAGCGCCTATCATGCACCACTGGCTGGTAGCTTATTTATTGCAGAGATTCTGTTCGGTACTCTAATGCTGGCTTCTCTCGGGCCAGTGGTTATTGCGGCCGTCAGTGCATTGCTCACCAGCAATTTGTTACACGGCGGTCAGGAAACACTGTATCAAGTACAAGCACTGCCATCCCCCTGGCCGATACAGTATCTCCTAATGGCACTATTAGGATTATTAGCCGGTTTTTGTGGGCCTCTATTTCTCAAAGCGATGACCGCCAGCGGACATGCTTTTCGGTCGTTGAATTTATCACCGCCACTACAATTAGCACTGGGCGGGATAATTGTAGGGTTATTATCGCTAATTTTCTCGGAAGTCTGGGGCAATGGTTACAGTGTGGTGCAATCATTATTAACCACGCCTCCGGGGATTTTATTAATTGGCGGCATACTAATTTGTAAGTTATTGGCGGTATTGGCCAGTAGCGGCTCGGGGGCTCCCGGCGGGGTATTTACCCCCACTCTGTTTGTTGGTGCGGCGCTAGGTATGTTATGTGGGCAAATGTTTGCCTGGTGGCCATGGTTTGGTGGCAATATGTTTGGTGACAATATTGCGCTATTAATGGCATTAACAGGAATGGCGACATTGCTGGCTGCCACCACGCACGCGCCTATCATGGCCGCGCTGATGGTGTGTGAAATGACCGGTGAATACACCCTGCTTCCAGGGCTACTATTATCCTGTGTTATTTCGACAACAATAGCCCGTTGGTTACGCCCTATTTCTGTCTATCATTCACGCTAAAATGCGTCGATAAAGACGTCAATTAGAGACGATTATTAATTTTACCAATAACACTATTTCACTTATAACACTATCAACAAGTAACCGTCATAGCCCCTAAATAATTCGAGTCGCAGAAAGGCGGCCAACGCACATGCAACTTGAAATATGGCGGATATAAATATATTACTTAACCATTGCGGTTAGATCTAAATACTTGGCCAGAGGTTTTTGTTCTGGGTGCGGCAGATAAGGTAATTGCCCTAATTGTGGTGCAGGTAAACGCTCGCGTAACATTGCGATTGTTTCAGCATAATGGGCAAGTCCGGGATTAATACGGTTAGCAACCCACCCTAATAAGGGTAAGCCATCATTGATAATAGCTTGAGCTGTTAATAAAGCATGATTAATACAGCCTAATTTAATTCCGACGACTAAAATAACCGGTAACTGCTCTTGCACCACCCAATCAGAATAAAAGCGCTGATCATTCATCATCACTTTCCAGCCGCCACAACCTTCGACGACAACAGTGTCGGCTTTGGTGGCTAATTGCCGCAATCCTTCCGTCATTTTGTTGTAGTTAATGAGGGTGCCCGAACAAGCATGGATAACATCCCCAGCCAGTGGGTATGGGTTAACTTCCTGATAATCCACTTCAATTGAAGATGAAGCTTGTAAAATCAGTGCATCCTGGTTACGCAATCCATCCGGAGTTTCTTGACTCTCTGTCGCTACCGGCTTATAGCCCACAGCTGTTCTGCCATTTTGGCTTAAGGCCTGAAGTAAGGCCCGTGACACTACGGTTTTACCAACAGCTGTGTCGGTACCCGTCACAAAAACACGCGTTAACATAACAATACTCCGCAATCTGGCCACGTCGACTCAAGTCTTTCCGCCTAATATTAGCGAAATTGATAACATAGATAAAAGTCTAGGCGATGCCGACAACAGACAGCTTGCGTTAGCGCAATGTTTTGCTGAACTGGGTGATATTTTTAACGGATAGCGCCCAATAATACTGGGAATATGGCCCATATACTCACTAATAATTAACTCTTAATTATTAGTGACGCCCTATCCTTGGAGTAATTTCACCAACAATGAGCCATTATATAATGCTTCTTTTACCAGTGCCGCTCCGGGCATGGTTCCCTGATTAAAAAATGCGGTCGGTTCAACAAGAATATTCTCACTGTAAGCTAGAAGCGCTTGCTGGCGGATACAAGATGCAATGGCGGGATGGAGAATAGAGGCCGCTTTATTTAATGGTGAACCAACCAGAATTTTTTCTGGATTAAATAAATTGACCATAATGGCAATAATTCGCCCGACGCTATGGCCAACACCCAAAATAATATCTTTAGCTAATTGATCACCAGTTAAAGCCGCATCACATAAAGATTCAACGGTCAGTGGTGAGCCATGTAATAAAGAACTCATTGAGCCATTTAATCGTTGCTGAGCAATTTCCAGCATATTTTCAATACTGGCAACGGTTTCCAGGCAACCATGATTACCGCAATAACAGCGTTTGCCATAAGGGTCAACTTGAGTATGACCAATTTCAATAACACTACGGCTACCCGCATGTAATACTCGGCCAGCAGTAATCACCCCAGCGCCAACATTATGATCAATCACGACTTGAATAACATTCTGGCAGCCGCGCGAAGCCCCATACAGAGCTTCAGCCATCGTCCAAGCGCAAATATCATGTTGCAGATAAACCGGTAACCCAGTTAACTCTTCTAACGCCGGGCCAAGTAGCATCTCATTGACGTCATAAAACGGCATTTTATGCACAATACCTGCTGGCGCATCAATGATGCCCGGCATGGTAATGGCGATGGCAGTCAGCCTTTCAAGTTTTTCCTGATGCCGGATAAAGAACTGTTCGACTTCGCTGAGAATACGGTTAAGTAAAGGTTCTGGATGACTATCCGGTAATGGAATCTGGTCTTCGACGACCAGTTTACTGCTGAGATCGCGCAATGCGAGAGTAATAAAACCTCGGCTGATTCGCCCAGAGACGTAGTGCCAAGCCTCGGTATCGAGCACCAAACCAATTGCTGGCCGCCCACGGCTGCCCACATCTTGATATTCGGTCTCTTTCACCAGATGCGCTTCAACCAATTCCCGCACAATCTTGGTGATACTGGCGGGGGCCAGTTGCGCCCTTTTAGACAGTTCAATACGGGATATCGGGCCGAACAAATCAATCAGCCGATAAACAGCCCCTGCATTGGTTTGCTTGATTTGATCAATATGCCCAGGCGGTCCATCCGTTATCACTAAACCGGCTCCTTCTCTGTCACCGAGTATTTTTCGCGCTTCTAAATAAAGATTATGGGCTATGTTGGGGCTTTTAGCATATGGCGTCAACTATTTGATTAGTTATGTGATTTACTGCACATAATCACCCATACCCTTTGACTCCGTGCTGGTTATTCACACGAAATAAGCTTAAAAAACAGCCGCCACCATTATTGACTCTCGGCAGACTAAACGTCTTTATGCTTTGCCGCATCGGGAAGATCCGCCATCATCAGGCGAATCAATGCTTCTGCTGGCGCGGTCACTGGCCGATTTTTATGATTAACCAACCACACCTCGGTAGTGGCACTGGCTTCCGCCAAGGGTAAATATTTCACCCCATCCACTTTTACCCGTGTAAATGACGCGGGCAAGATAGAAACACCTAAACCTGAGGAAACCAGACCGACAATCGTCATCGCCTCCCCGACTTCTTGCGTAATATAAGGCGTGATACCGGCGCGGGCTAACAATGCAAGAATCTCATCGTAAAGTGCGGTACCAACCTCCCGCGAAAAGAACACAAAAGGCTGTTCAGCCAAGGCGCTAAATTTAACACGGCCTAGGGGCAAAGCGGCTAACGGACTTTCTTCGTGCACCACCGCGACTAAGGGTTCACGTAACAGCAGACGGTATTGCAATGCATCTGGCAAGCGAGTGTTGCGCATTACGCCAAGATCAAGTCGCCCGTCCAATAATGGTTCAATTTGCTGTTTGCTATTGATTTCACGCATTTTAATATGGACTTGCGGATGTAATTGACGAAAAGCCCGCAAATTTTTGGACACTGTGCTAATAAAAGGGGCGGATGAGGTAAAACCGATGGTCAGTTCCCCGGATTCTCCGCGATGCAGCCGCGCAGCTTTCTCAGATGCCGAATTTACCTGCGCCAGAATTTGATAAGCTTCTTTTAAAAACAGTTCGCCAGCTTGAGTCAGACTGACATTGCGGTTATTGCGGGCAAACAACCGCGCCCCAATTTGTTCTTCCAGAATTTGAATTTGTTGACTCAATGGTGGTTGAGAAATACGCAAGCGCTCTGCAGCTCGTCCGAAGTGCAACTCTTCTGCCACCGCAATGAAATAACGTAAGTGCCTGAGTTCAATACTCATTCAACCCCATTGATACTTTTAAAGTATTATTACTAATGATTAATATATTAGACAAAAAACTCCGCTATTCCTATGATTTTGTTATTAGCTGGCCCCTTGCTCTCGCAGCACCTGTATTATTGATAAGGAAATACCGTGACTCCCTCTTTGCGCGCTCCGACGACGGATACCGCAGTGCCATCCCATCCAGTAAATGATGCTACCACCCGCTTAATTGCGGCGCGAAAACGCCCTTATATTCAACGCGGTACGCCAGAGTTTATGCGCGTCACACTGGCTTTTTTTTCCGCTGGTTTAGCCACCTTTGCCCTACTCTATTGTATACAACCCATCCTGCCGCTGTTATCGCAGGATTTTTCTATCTCTCCGGCAAGCAGCAGTTTATCGCTTTCATCTGCGACTGGAATGCTGGCCTTGGGGTTGATGTTTACCGGCCCATTATCAGATGCAATTGGCCGTAAATCGGTGATGGTGGTCGCGCTGATGCTGGCGGCTATCTGCACATTAATTTGTTCTTTTATGACCAGCTGGCATGGAATTTTGTTGATGCGGGCATTGATTGGCTTATCCCTTAGTGGGGTTGCTGCTGTGGCCATGACCTACCTCAGTGAGGAGATCCACCCCAGTTTTGTTGCTCTCTCTATGGGGCTGTATATCAGCGGAAACTCTATTGGCGGGATGAGCGGCCGCTTGGTCACTGGGGTATTGAGTGATTTCTTTTCCTGGCGCATTGCATTGGCGGTAATTGGTTTATTTGCTTTGGCCGCCGCTTGTCTGTTCTGGCGTATTCTTCCAGCTTCTAAACACTTCCGGGCAACCCCGCTACGGCCCCGAACACTGGTGATCAATTTCAAGCTACATTGGCGTGATTCGGGCTTACCTTTGCTGTTCGCCGAAGGTTTTTTAATTATGGGCAGCTTTGTGACTTTATTTAATTACATTGGTTATCGTTTGTTGGCGCAGCCCTATTATCTCAGTCAGGCCATCGTGGGTTTATTATCGATAGTTTATCTTACCGGCTCTTATAGCTCACCCAAAGCCGGTGCTTTGACTAGCCGTTATGGTCGGGGGCCGGTGTTAATGGCGTCAATAAGCATGATGTTGATTGGGGTTATCATCACCGGTTTCTCCCCTGTGATAATAATCTTTATCGGGATGATGATATTTACCGCTGGTTTTTTTGCCGCACATTCTGTGGCCAGCAGTTGGATTGGTCGCCGTGCCCGTCGTGCTAAAGCACAAGCCTCTTCACTTTATCTATTTTGCTATTATGCAGGTTCGAGTGTTGCAGGAACATTAGGCGGTGTTTTCTGGCTTAATTTAGGTTGGACTGGCGTTGTTTCATTTATCGCCACTCTTTTGTTGCTCGCGTTGTATGTCGGTCAGAGATTACGAAAATTGCCCGAAGCCGCCAGAATTTAATCTAAAATCAAATAAAGTCGATGTGATGTCACATTACAATTTGACGTCCTCTCTGCTATGTACCTATGATTAGAACGAACCTAACGATTTTAGGTGACTGTTGCTTGGAATATAAATTAAGTCTCTAATGTATTAAGGGATTTTATGACGAGACGTTTCCTTAATTTATTTAATGTCAGGAGAAAATATGACAACTCACTTTCTTACGCTTTGGGACATACTGGCGACAACATTTTCAATTTTCTTTTTCATCGCATACTTGCTGATTTTGTTTCAGGTCATTTCCGACCTATTCAGGGATCATGAACTTGGTGGCTTTTATAAAGCAATTTGGATCTTGTTCTTGCTCTTCATCCCGTTACTCACCTCTCTTGTGTATCTTATTACCCGTGGCAAAGGCATGGCGCAACGCTATCGGGCCTCGGTGCAGAAATCAGTTTCTGATACTAATGAGTATATCCGGCACGTTGCGGGTAAATCACCGGCAGAACAGATCGCTGATGCTAAAAAATTATTAGATGAAGGGACTATTAATGAAAGCGAATACCAGCAGCTAAAAGCTAAAGCGCTATCTTAACATCCTGATTTTTGACTAAAGGCTAACGGCATTCATTTGCCATTTAGCCTTTTTTTATTCCCAGGATTAAATGGATAAAAGTAATCGACAGTGTTTAGCGAGATTCGGCAATGAAATATTATTTATTACCGCGCTCACGACACAATCCTTTTGTAAATGACTCAAGCATAGAGAGGAAGGCCGGCGATGGCTTTCTCATAATAATATCTGCCACAGTCAGCCCCACCCACCTGATGATGCCGATAATGTTGTTCCATGCTGCATATATCAGTTTATTAATAGATAACTCAGGGCTTTCATAGGTGTCTTTTTACTGATATAACAGATGTATGTTGTAACTAAAATGGCATTTTTTAGAAAAGATGATGAATAAATATGATTTGATAGATCGACTAAATAACCGCTTTACCTCATTGGAAATCGGACTACAGGACCTCCACCAGCAGCTTGAGGATTTACCTTTACTTGCCGCTAGGGTGTTTTCCTTGCCCGAAATAGAGAAAGGGACTGAGCATCAACCAATAAATCATATTCCCGTGAGCGTAACAGTTGGTACTCAAGCACGAGAACTGGCTTTACAACATTATCAGCGGTTGTTTATTCACCATCAAAGCCAGAATGTCAGCAGCAAAGCCGCCCTCCGGCTCCCTGGGGTACTCTGTTTTTCAGTGACCGATAGCCAATTAGCAGCTTGCCAACAGAGCATCCAATACATTAATCAGTTAAAAATAGAGCTGGAACATATCATTACCGTTGAATCAGGCTTACCGAGTGAACAGCGTTTCGAGTTTGTTCACACCCACTTGCATGGGTTGATAACATTAAATACTTACCGCACCATTACTCCGCTAATAAATCCCAGTTCAGTGCGTTTTGGCTGGGCCAACAAACACATTATTAAGAATGTAACACGCGAAGAAATTCTGACTCAACTAAACAAAAGCTTGAATGCAGGCCGTGCTGTTCCACCATTTACCCGCGAGCAATGGGCTGATTTGATTAATAAAGAAATTAATGATGTTAAGCAACTGCCAGAAAAGGCGCACTTAAAAATCAAACGGCCGGTAAAAGTGCAACCTATTGCGCGAATCTGGTATCAGGAACAGCAGAAACAAGTACAACATCCCTGCCCTATGCCATTGATTGCATTTTGCCAGGTTCAATCAGAGATTGAATTGCCTAAATTAGGGGAGTTAACCGATTACAATGTCACTCAGATTAAGCATAAATATAAACCCGAAGCCAAACCTTTGCGTTTGTTGGTGCCAAGGTTGCATTTACATGTTGAAATAGAGAAATAAAATATAGGTAAATTATTGTGCTGTATATAAAACCTAAACGTTATGCTTCTCTCGGGGTTATTATTGCAGCTCAATCACCAGAAGAAATTAACCCCTTCGCGGAGAATTTTCTTAGGGACATAGTTATTCAACCCTGACGCGTGACAATATTCAATCAAATCTTTTAAAGAGTGACATCCCGCTTTCTCATAAATAAATCTAAGCCTATTTTCAATAGTTCTATTTGATAGGAATAATTTCTTTGCTATTTCTTTGGCTGTCATTTTTTGAATGGCATAAAAGATGATATCAAGTTCTTTTTCTGAAAAGTCATCTACCGGAGGAGTCAGTGTAATAACGGCGGGTTTTAAACTTTTAAAAAAATCACAGACAGAAATGAAGTTAAACTTTTTACCAAAAAAAACAGTTCCTAGCACATCCCCATTGGCGTTATAGATAGGAAATTTAGGGAAGTACCACGGTGAAAGAACTTTTTCCCGCCCAAAAGGTGAAGTCACAATGATCTCCGCCCCCTCTCTGCTTTGCTCTGCCTTTCTATCGTGAGCCTTGAAGTCGTCACTATACTCAGACCATTGGCATGGCATCTCTTCATCTAAACGCCCTTCAAAATCAAATCCCGGCTGAAGATCAAACAAATCAAGACAAGATTCATTTAAATAAACGAATTTAGATTTATTATCTTTTATCGCCCAAGGAATGCTGGCTTTCTCCATGATAGCAATAAGCGATATTCTGCTGAGTGAATCAACGGTTAAACTAGATATATCGGGCTGACTACTTTTTCTTTTTTTATCTTCCATAAAATAAACTCCTGCTGAGTTAAAATATCACTTTAACAAATGAAAACCACCCTAACTATCGCCACCTGATGGCTCACGTAAAAAACTAATCAATGACATTATTCACGAAAACAAATAATCGATCATTTTAAAATACATTGTGGAAATATATCACGCAAAGAGAAGCAAATAACATTCTAAGTTAAAAATGGAAAAAAACACTACCTAAATAAGATGATTTTTTATTTTTAACCTATTACCTGACATTGTTTTAATTATCACACTTATTACATATCCTAATAATATAATGTCGTTGGGCTCTCCCTGTCACGCCGGAAAGAGATCCCGGCGTGACAGGAAAGACACAAACGACTATTTCATGCTTCCAACCATATTTTCTGGTTTGACCCATTCATCAAACTGCTCATCAGTAACATAGCCAAGTTTCAGCGCAGCGGCTTTGAGTGTCAGCCCCTCTTTATGAGCTTTCTTGGCAATCTCAGCCGCTTTGTCATAGCCAATATGAGTATTCAGCGCAGTAACTAACATTAACGATTCATTGAGCAACTGAGTAATTCGGTCACGATTAGGTTCAATACCCACCGCACAATGCTCATTAAAACCGCGTATACCATCAGCCAACAGGCGAATAGATTGCAGGAAATTATGAATCACTAACGGGCGGAAGACGTTTAATTCAAAGTTACCGGACGCCCCGCCAATATTGATGGCAACATCGTTACCCATCACTTGCGCGCATAACATAGTCATGGCTTCACATTGGGTCGGATTTACTTTACCCGGCATGATAGAACTGCCCGGCTCATTCTCAGGAATAGAAATCTCACCAATACCACAGCGAGGGCCGGAGGACAGCCATCGCACATCGTTGGCAATTTTCATCAGCGATGCTGCTAAACCTTTCAATGCACCATGGCCATGAACTAATGCATCACAGGTGGCAAGTGCTTCAAATTTATTCGGCGCGGTGATAAAGGGTTGCTGAACCAATGCGGCTATCTCATTGGCGACACGCACCGCATATTCGGGATGGGTATTCAAGCCGGTTCCGACGGCGGTGCCACCTAGCGCCAACTCGCAAAGGTGAGGAATAGTGGCTTCAATATGGTGTACGCTGTGATCCAGCATTGCCACCCAGCCCGAAATCTCCTGCCCCAACGTTAATGGCGTAGCGTCTTGCAAATGCGTCCGGCCAATTTTCACAATATCGCGATAAGCTTCAGCTTTCTTAGCCAAAGTCCCCTGCAATACTTTTAACTCTGGCAATAAATGTTCTCTTAACCCAATAACGGCAGCGACATGCATTGCGGTTGGGAATACATCATTTGAACTTTGGCTTTTATTAACATCATCATTAGGATGAACCAAACGATGATTACCCCGCTCCCCCCCTAACAATTCACTCGCACGATTAGCCAGCACCTCATTCATGTTCATATTAGTTTGGGTGCCGGATCCTGTTTGCCAAATAGAAAGCGGAAACTCGCCAGCATGGTCGCCATTCAACACTTCGTCAGCCGCCGCCATGATAGCTTTAGCTCGATTAGCGGGTAACAAGCCCAACGCCATATTGACCTGTGCCGCCGCCCGTTTGGTCAGCGCCAGCGCATGAATCAGTTCGGTCGGCATTTTCTCTTGCGAAATACGGAAATGTTCCAGTGAACGCTGGGTTTGTGCGCCCCATAATTGACTTGCCGGCACATCGATAGGCCCCATTGAATCGTTTTCACTGCGGGTGGTCACCATCACTGTCTCCTTAGCATATAGAACAAAAAGTTGAGGTCTGACGGGTATAGCATGGCATATTTATCACCTTATTTATGCGAGTGATTCGCATTTTCACCATTTTAGTCGTTTCAGCGCCGTGGTGAATTGCATTACCACTTGCAACCCCTACATCCCCATTGTTTACTAAGGGGCAATTTTTTATCAGGATAATGTTTTTATCCGGGCGATAAGTTTCGCCAAACTCGATGGCAGATAATCAACATGCAAAAAATGAAGAATGCAGTACAAAACTACGCCTGGGGCAGCACTGATGCACTGACTAAACTTTACGGCATGGCGAACCCGCAAAATCAGCCCATGGCTGAATTATGGATGGGTGCTCATCCCAAAAGCAGTTCTGAAGTGGCTGATGCCGAAGGGCAATGGCATTCATTGCGTGAAGTTATTGAGCAAGATCCAGATGCCAATCTAGGCCATGATGTTTTCCAACGTTTCGGCGAATTACCTTTCCTGTTCAAAGTGCTGTGTGCTGCTCAGCCATTATCCATTCAGGTACACCCAAGTAAGGCTGCGGCTGAAATTGGCTTTGCTAAAGAGAATCAAGCTGGTATTCCACTGGATGATGCCGAACGCAATTATAAAGATGCCAACCATAAGCCAGAGTTGGTTTATGCCCTGACTCCTTTCCAGGCCATGAATGGTTTCCGCATGTTGGATGACATCGAAAAATTACTCCAGCCGATAGCCGCCGCTCATCCGGATATCGCCGCGTTTCTCCGCGAACCTGACACTGAACATTTAGCAACATTATTTGCCCATTTGCTGAGTATGGCTGGCGAAGAGAAAACTCGCGCGCTGGGAATTTTGAAAGCGGCCTTGAATAACCAATTAGGTGAGCCATGGGATACTATCCGCAGTATTTCGCGTTTCTACCCTGATGACAGTGGTTTGTTCTCGCCCTTGTTGTTAAATGTGGTGACACTGCAACCCGGTGAAGCCATGTTCCTGTATGCCGAAACACCGCATGCCTATCTGGACGGTGTGGCGCTGGAGGTGATGGCGAACTCGGATAATGTATTACGCGCCGGGCTGACACCTAAATTTATTGATATTCCCGAGTTAATGGCTAATCTGCAATTTATCCCGAAACCCGCGTCTACTCTGCTGACAACACCGCAACAGCACGGTCACGAATTAGTGTTCCCAATCCCGGTTGAGGATTTTGCCTTTTCGCTGCATACCTTAACGCCAGAGCCGCAAATGTTGGCGCAGAACAGTGCCGCGATCGTATTTTGCGTTCAAGGCCAAGCGATATTGAAGAAACAACAGCAAGTCATTACGCTGCAACCGGGAGAATCTTGTTTTGTTCCGGCGAATGAATCGCCAGTGAGTGTCCTCGGAGTGGGGTCAATTGCCCGTGTTTACAACGGAGGGTGAACGAACTCACTCATTTTGTTGTCTATTGCTGGTCTTTTGATGCTGCGGTGGTTAAATTTCACCATCGCAATAAGTCTTTATCGTCGCAATAATATTTGTGAATGTTTAATCTAGGCCTATATTAGTTTGGGATATGTTGTTTTCTTACGGTGTTATTTAATTAGTCACTCATTACCGCGTTCAACATAGTGAATTTGGTGTATTAGAAAAGGATGAACAGAACAATGAAAAAATCGTTAGTGGCTGTCAGCGTCATTGTGGTACTTGGCGCTGCATGGACTGGGGCCTCATGGTATACCGGCAAATTGATTGAACAACGAATGGGCGAATTGGTTAACAACGCAAACGACCAGATCAGAACTTTGCTACCTCAAGCTGGCGTAAAATTCGCCTATAAAGATTATCAGCGCGGTCTGTTCAGTAGCCAAGTTCGCTATATTTTACAATCTGATAGCACTGTTTCCGGCGAAAAAGCCTTAAAAGATGGCGACGAAGTGGCATTTATCGAAACTATCGATCACGGCCCATTCCCATTAGCGCAGTTAAAAAAATTCAATCTGATCCCAAGCATGGCCTCGGTACACACCGAGCTTGCCAATACGCCAGCATTGAAAAAACTGTTTGAAGTCACCAAAGGCCAATCGCCCTTTACTGCAGACTCCCGCATTTCATACAGCGGCGATACCTCTTCTGCCATTACTTTCATTCCGATTGATTATCAGCAAAACACCACCAGCATGAAATTCGCTGGTGCTAAAATTGATGCTGATGTGTCGCGAGATCTGCGCAAGGTGAAAATGAGTGGTTCTAGTGACAGTCTTGTTTTTGCGAGCAAAAATCATTGGGATCAACTTGAGCAATTTAGTCTGCAAGGTTTGGTCATTAAAAGTGACACCAATGTAGGCAAGTTTGATCTCAGCATTGGTGACCAACAACTGAGCATCAAGCAGATCGGTTTAAATATCGATGGCAAAGACACCGCGACACTGGTTGGTTTTAACCTGAATACTCAATTAGGCGAAACCGATAAAGATTTGAACGGTAAGTTGACCTATACATTAGACGCGCTAAAAATTCAGGATAATGACTTTGGTGCCGGTAAATTGGCCTTCAGTTTCGACCATCTGGACGGTCAAAGCTTGAAACTATTCTCCAGCGCCTATAATCAACAAGCCTTGAAAGCTGTTCAGGCGGGTGAAAATCTGGATCCGGAAGCTTATCAGCAACAAATGGCCGAAATATTACTGGCTAACCTCCCTGCTCTGCTGAAAGGTAATCCGACAATTAGCATTGCACCACTGAGCTGGAAAAATGCCAAAGGGGAAAGCACCTTTACTCTGAATGTTGCTCTGACTGATCCAACACAAGCGAAAGCAACTGATGAACCGCTTCTCGCGCAGTCAGTGAAAAAAATCGACGCGACGTTGACCATTCCGATGGCAATGGCAACCGAACTGACAACCCAAACCGCGCGTCTACAGGGCTACAGCCCAGAAGAAGCCCAAAAAATGGCACAACAACAGGTTCAAGGCATTGCTGCTATGGGCCAGATGTTTAAACTGACCACCACCAAAGATGATGTTATCAGCAGCAGTTTCCATTTTGCCGATAACCAGGTTGATTTGAATGGTCAGAAAATGTCGCTGCAAGAATTCGTTGGCCTGTTTGGTATGTTCGGTGGTGCACCTGCTGAAGAAGATACCGGCCCCGAGTCTGAAGGTATGCCAGTAGAACCTGCACCCGCAGTTCCAGCACAATAAGTTGTTGAACGATTCTCAGTAATAGAATTCAGTCATAAAATTGAAATTGCGAACGGGGCCTGATGGCCCCGTTTTTTTATCCATCAAGGTTAGGTTTTCGCGGATAATAAGGTTTTGGTCAATTTGACCGACTGGCTGGATAAAGAATTTTCATACACAAGCGAACCCCTGCCGCAATAATTATCATTAAAATAATCCTCTTACGTGCCATAATTTAAATAACAGGTCATGTGACTATTTTTGACAAATTGTGATTTCAAAATCAGAGTATCGCTTAATCGAACGTATATATGACAGGAAAGAAATGATTTAACTGCCCCTGAGTTATCGCTGTAATATGTCAATCGCTTCTGAAAATGACCAATACGCTAATACGCTGGCAGTTACACAGAATTATAGACAGGCTCCGTTCAACACATTGCTACATTGCTGCTGCTTTTTTGCTGACAGCATAATTGTGTATATCATGACAAACAGAGAAAGATAACGATGAAACCGTCGTCAAACCTTACGCAAAAAGTTATCCCCATAGTGATCTGGACGTTGATTTATTACCTTTCTGGCGTAATTTCTCTAAAATTTGACGATCCAGCCTCACATATTTCGATTGTCTGGTTTCCAGCTGGGGTCGCCACGGCGGCTTTTTTATGTGCACGTTGGCGTCAATGGCCTGTGTTACTGGGCTGTTTTGTTATTATCAATCTTGCTCTTGATAACTCCCTACAAGAAAACTATATATTATCAATATGTTATGCGTTTCTCTCCATGCCATCAACCATGCTTATCGCCTGGATAGTACGCCACTATTCCCGTCCAAGAGATGATCTGCATGTCGTTCTCATGTGGACCTTTTCTACCATTATTGTCAGCCTGTTAGATGCACTGTTTGTCTCAATCGGTTTTGTTCTGTTTAATAAAGGGACATTTCAGGAGATTTTCTGGATCGGGTTTGTTGCTGATGTTACCGGGATATTCTTCGCTACCACGGTCATCATGGGGTTCTTCAACACTCGATTTCGTACCCAAATTTCGCCGGTCAAGAATAAGCTTTTAGGTTCTATCATCTGGCTTATGCTGTGTTTATTGACTTTATTAATCTTCAATAATTCACTAAAAGAATTTAGTAGCAATATATTACACCTCCATAACGATATGCTCATTTTCACCTTTGCCTGTCTGCCGATCATCCTGGCTGTCATGTTATCTATCTTATGGGGAAATCATGGCGGCTCTATTGCCCTACTGACATTGGCGACTATTGTCATTTACTTCACTGGGAAAGGCTATGGGCCATTTTTCATCAATGGGTTGCACCACGGGGAGCCTTTGCTTTTAGTCCAATGCTATCTGACAGCAACGGCGCTGCTCATGGTTTTCCTGCGTGTTCTTACGCGAAGTATGCCTCATTTTGACGAAACCGATGGGGTACAACATGCCGTTTACCAACTCAATCTAAACACCGGTGAGATTGAGTGGGGCCACCTTTCTGGCGAGTTGGCCAACATTGACTCCGCTATTATGTCCACGATGAATAAATTAATTGAGCAGATTCACCCTGATGACAGAAATAAAGTGCTAGAGCATTGGGGAAGCTGCGGCGAGCAACAGAACTTACCCCGACTCGACTTCCGATTTAATGACCAAAAAGGCAATTGGGTAACCATCACTGACAGTGAAAGTATTTTGTTCAACCACCATGAGCCACGCATGATCATTGGAAATTGGCATATTACGAACTCTGTGCCCCTTTTTAAAGCCAACTGAGACAGGATAGTCAAGATGATCCAGATCGCATTATTACTTTTTGGCGCAGATTTCGTTCGAACAAAGTCAAAATACCTGTGGTTCATCGGCTTTCTATGGGGGATTGCTGGAAGCCTTATTTTTATCGACGGGCTTGATGGCCAGCTTTATTTCCCGCTAAAAACTTTCGGTTTTTTTCTTATATTAGAAAGCCTAATAACATTAAGTGTGGCCTCAAGTGGGGTCGGGTCCCAAAAAGCAGTCCTGTATTTTAAAGGCGGGATATTTTTCTTCAGCGCCGTGATCATTATCCTTAATCAAACCTACAGTAATCTGCTGCTCTCGATCATTTTTGGGTTTGCTTATTTTATCATCGGTTTGTTTGTTGGCGTTTCAGCCTGGGTTGTACGTTTCCCGCACTGGCGAACGGCGGCATTCTATGGTCTGGTACAGATTATTTTTGCATTCTTCCTGTTTATTCACTCCCAAGCTACCATCTCATTTTTCCTCGGTTTTTTGATGATCGACAGCGGGTACAGTTGCCTAAAAATGGCCCGGCGTACCAGCCAGATGAAGCGTGCAACATCCGTATTCCAATTGATGCAACCTACAGATATATTGATATATGAAAGTGCTAAAGAAAATCAGGAAAAAACGGAGGCGATCATAGCTGAGAATACTGATCTTTCGTTACTCCCCGCTCTCATTGTTCATATCTGGACACCGGAAGGCTCCGCAAACAATCGCCCAGTACCACGTCCTGTCATTAACCGTTATATTGCGGCAGTAGATGAAACCGGGGTAATCTCAACAGGCCATGCGGCACTTGAAGCCCCTCCGGATGTCTACATCAGCTTATATCCCGCTGAAGATCTTGATCGCTCCCCTTCAGAGTTTTTCCGCTTGCTCAAGGCAACTCGCGACAACGATGTCAAAGGGATGTTCCAACCAAGCTATGCTGTGGAATCAGCAAACTGGTGCGATTCCGACCGGAGGATTAGCTTCAGGGATTATAATATTGAAGCCCTGTCTAATTTTTGGCAAAGTTATCGCAGAGAAGAGTCTTATAACCTGACTTACCGCAATTGCTCAAGCAGTGTCGCCTATGCGCTGGAAGCCGCGCTTGATGGTGTACTGTCGCCACGTAGCAAAAACTGGTTAACGACCTTTAGAGTGTTTTTCATGCCTGAATTGTGGATAGCAGCCCAAGTTCGTAAACGGGCATTGATGATGGCCTGGACACCGGGATTAGTGATGGACTATGCACGAGCACTCAGTGCCATTGTGCAGCCGGTTCCACAACCCTGGCATCAACGGATGCCGTGGAAAGTGCGTGGGGCTAATCAGAATACCCCTCAAGAAAAAGAGTAATATCAACCCAAATCAAGCCGAACCGCGGCGAATCAATACCGGCGGTAATATGACGTTTTGTAGTTGTAAATCGACACCGGCGATACGCTGAAGTAACCTCTGCCCGGCGCTGTAGCCAATCTCTCGGGCAGAGCTGGTGATGAAGGTTAGTGGCGGTTCCGTGAGTTCTGCTTCTGGGACATCACCAAAACCAATTAATGCCACTTGCTGATCGAGATAAGTATCTACTCCCGCACTGCCAATCGTCCGGCCGGTGCGCAAAATACCAAAGTATGCCCCTAGAGCGACTGATGCTTGATGGCAAACTATGGCACTGACATTGGGGTGATGACGTAATAACCCCTCGGCGGCATCTGCCGCAGCCTGCTGCTGACTATCACATTCAACCACCCATTCCGACCGAAAAGGTAATCCGTATTGTACTAATGTGGCACAAAAACCCCCTAGCCGCTCGGCCCGCGTCAATGAGTGCGAATGCCCGCCAAGATAGGCAATTTGCCGATGACCACGGCCAATAAGGAATTCAGTTGCCATTTTAGCCGCTTGCATATTATCGGGCCGAACCACATCCACCCCGTCCAACACATTTGATCGAGCAGCACAAATCAGTGGAATATCATGCTCTGCGGCCTTTTCTTGCAGCCCCATCTCGCGTTTAGCACCACCGCCCAGCACCAAACCATCGACGCCTTGATCAATCAGCGTATCAAAACACCGCAGTAAACCCTTGCCTTCACGGCCACTTTGCGTCAGGAATAACAACTTGCCTTCCGCCTCAATTGCCTCACTGAGCCCAGCGGTCATTTCTGCATAAAAGGGATCACTGATATCGCGCACAATCAAACCAATCACGCCAGACGCTCCGCCGCGTAATTGTGCCGCCTGACGGTTACGCACATAGCCTAATTGTTCAATGGCCTGATTGACCCGATCAGCGGTTGCTGGCGAGATACGTCCTTTACCACTGATAGCTAATGAGACGGTCGCCACGGACACACCCGCCAATTTAGCCACATCGATGATGGTTATTTTTTTTGTTGTCATAACTGCTGATAAATAAGCCAAGTTAAACGTTTAATCTGATGATGACCCCGGCATACCCAAAGAATTTGGAGTTGCAGGTAGGCGGCCAGCAAGCAAATCCCGATGAATCTATTGACTTTAGGGTCAACGACCAGTAAGTGATTCGGGTGACAAATCAGTCTGGAACCGATTTGAACGCTGCTTGCAGCGGCCTCGCAGAGGCGAGGCCCATGGACGGGCCGAGTAATGAGCGCAGCTAACAACCCTGCAGCTTCAAATGCGAGGGTATACAAAAATAGGATCAGTAATTGTGACATATCACTCATATTATCTGGGTTAAACGTTTTATCTTGTTTTACCTCCAGACAGGGGGACGAAATAGTCGCCGTTATCCATCAATCAATCGTTATCTATCAATATTGTCTAAACGGCGTTTTTTAACATCAGGTGTATCAGTACAGGAGCCACTATGTCAGCGGCAAAAAAACAAAAAATTACGCTGTGGGAGTTTTTCCAGAGTTTAGGGAAAACCTTCATGTTACCGGTCGCCTTGCTCTCCTTCTGCGGGATCATGCTGGGTATCGGCAGTTCGCTTAGTAGTAAAGATGTCATCACTCTCTTACCGTTTATTGGTCACCCTGCTTTCCAGCTATTGTTTACCTGGATGAGTAAGGTTGGTTCATTTGCCTTTAGCTTCTTGCCCGTGATGTTCGCCATTGCAATTCCATTAGGGATGGCTCGCGAAAACAAAGGCGTTGCGGCTTTCTCTGGCTTCGTCGGTTTCGCTGTACTGAATCTGGCCACCAACTTTTACCTCACCACCAGCGGTGTGTTACCCACCACAGACCCATTGGTATTGAAAACCCATAACATCCAGAATATTTTAGGTATTCAGTCCATTGATACCGGTATTTTGGGTGCGGTGATCGTGGGGATCATTGTTTACTTACTGCATGAGCGCTTCAATACCATTCGCTTGCCTGATGCATTAGCTTTCTTTGGTGGCACCCGTTTTGTGCCGATTGTCACCACCGTGGTACTTGGGTTAGTCGGCTTGTTGGTCCCATTGATCTGGCCTTGGTTCGCAGCAGGTATTAATGGGTTGGGCCGATTGATTAACGGCGCGGGTATGTTCGGGCCAATGATCTTCGGCAGCGGTGAGCGCTTATTACTACCTTTCGGCTTACACCATATCTTAGTTGCACTGATTCGCTTCACCGAAGCGGGTGGCACCATGGATGTATGTGGCCACAGTGTTAGCGGGGCTTTAACCATCTTCCAGGCGCAATTATCTTGTCCAACCACCACCGGTTTCTCTGAAAGTGCCACGCGCTTCTTGTCGCAAGGCAAAATGCCCGCTTTCTTGGGCGGTTTACCGGGCGCTGCACTGGCGATGTATCACTGTGCAAAACTTGAAAATCGTCATAAAATTAAAGGGTTGCTGATTTCAGGGGTAGTTGCGTGTGTCATCGGCGGCACCACAGAACCGATCGAATTCCTGTTCCTGTTTGTGGCCCCATTCCTGTATCTGATTCACGCCATTCTGACCGGGCTGGGCTTTACTGTCATGGCGTTGTTGGGTGTGACCATCGGAAATACAGACGGCAATCTCATTGATTTCGTGGTATTTGGCATCTTGCACGGCACGGCAACCAAATGGTATTGGGTGCCAGTGGTTGCTGGGATTTGGTTTGTCGCTTACTACTGCATTTTCCGTTTTGCTATTCAGCACTTCAATATCAAAACACCGGGCCGTGAGAATGAGACCGCCGCCAGCAGTCATGCAGAAAAAGCCGCCAGTGGTGCGATCACCGGGAAGTCTGGCTATAACTCCCCTGCTATTTTGGCTGCTCTGGGTGGCGCTGATAACATTGTCTCATTGGATAATTGCATCACCCGCTTGCGGATGTCAGTTAAAGATATGAATTTGGTAGATAAAGAGGCGCTGAAAGCTAACCGCGCTATTGGTGTGATTCAGCTCAATGACCATAACCTTCAAGTTGTTATTGGCCCACAAGTGCAATCAGTGAAAGATGAATTAGACTCACTGATAGGCGGTGAACAATTCGCAACATCTTAGGATGGTAATTCGCTAAATAGCGTTGCCTCAATATTAATTACATAGAAACTATACCCAAAGTCATTGGAGTCGCAGGTAGGCAGCCAGCAAACTCATCCCGATGAGCTTACACAAGTCAGTGATTCGGGTAAGTGAGTGCAGCTAACCCCCTGCGGCGTCAAGGGCGAAGGGTATATTTGATAAGCGAGATGCTGATGTTTGATTTCTCCACCCCTGTCGATCGTCACGGTACTTGGTGTACCCAATGGGACTATATTGCTGACCGTTTTGGTGCTGCGGACTTGCTGCCATTCACTATCTCGGATATGGACTTCCCCACAGCGCCAGTTATTTTACAAGCACTTAATCAGCGCATCGGGCACGGTGTGCTGGGGTATAGCCGCTGGCAACATGAAGATTTTCTCGGGGCAATTCGTCATTGGTATCAACAGCGTTTTCATTGCTCGATTGATACCTCAATGGCGGTCTATGGCCCGTCGGTTATCTATATGGTGGCCCAGTTGATCCGCTGCTGGTCAGCGCCCGGTGATTTTGTCGTCACCCACACTCCCGCTTATGATGCTTTTTATAAAGTGATCCTCGGCAATCAACGCCAATTACTCAGTTGCCCACTGCAAAAAATTGATAATCAGTGGCAATGTGATATGGCGCATTTGGAAGCATTACTAGCCCGCCCGCAAACTAAAATATTGTTGCTGTGCAGCCCGCATAACCCCACAGGGAAAGTCTGGACAGCGGAAGAACTTACACTCATGGCGGAGCTGTGTGAGCGCCATCAGGTCAAGGTTATCAGTGATGAAATCCACATGGACATGACTTGGGATAATCAAGTACATACCCCCTGGAGTCAGGTGGGGCAAACCCCGTGGGCTTTACTGACCTCCGGCTCTAAGACATTTAATATCCCCGCGTTAACCGGTGCTTACGGTTTTATCAGTGACACTGAAACCCGTGATAGCTACAACCAAATGCTAAAAGGCCGCGATGGCCTCTCTTCTCCGGCGGTACTGGCGATCGTCGCGCATATCGCCGCTTACCGGCAGGCAGAACCTTGGTTGGATGAATTACGCCGTTATCTGCAAGCCAATTTAGCTTATGTTGCGCAGCGGTTGCATGAAGCATTGCCTGCTTTAAACTGGCAGCCACCACAGGCAACTTACTTAGCGTGGATTGACTTACGCCCATTAAATATTGACGATCATCAATTACAGAACGTGCTGATTGAAAAAGAAAAAGTCGCCATTATGCCTGGTTTCACCTACGGCGAAGAGGGTCGCGGCTTCCTACGTCTCAATGTCGGTTGTTCGCGCAGCAAAGTTGAAGCTGGGATGGATAAATTGATTAGCGGCATCCAGTTTTTACAGGGGAAATAGCATTTCCGCTCGGTTTTTATCGGCACCTTTTTATCTCTAAAAGGTGCCAAAGTGAGATTTAAGTCACCTTTTCATGCAACAAGTTAGCTATTTTCACTGGTTTGTTTTTATAATGTTCTGCACTTTACCGACAAAATCCATTTAAAAGAGTGAGTGCACCTATGATTGACCTCCGCCTTCCCTTGACTGACATTCATCGCCATCTTGACGGCAATATTCGTGCGCAAACTATTTTGGATTTGGGCCGCCAGTTTAATCTGTCGTTACCTGCTGATGAATTAGAAACCCTGCGTCCACATGTTCAAATCACTCAGACTGAACCTGATTTGGTTAGCTTCCTGCAAAAACTGGATTGGGGTGTCGCGGTGTTGGGTTCTCTTGATGCCTGCCGCCGTGTGGCGTATGAAAACGTCGAAGATGCCGCCAATGCAGGATTGCATTATGCCGAGCTGCGTTTCTCCCCATTTTATATGGCGATGAAACACCAGTTACCCGTCGCCGGTGTGGTCGAAGCTGTTATTGATGGCATCCAATCGGGTTGCCGTGATTTTGATATTGATATTCGTCTCATCGGGATCCTTAGCCGCACTTTTGGTGAGCAAGCCTGTTTGCAAGAACTTGATGGTTTACTGGCGCATCGTGACGGTATTACTGCGCTGGATCTGGCGGGTGATGAGCTGGGTTTCCCTGGCGGCCTATTCCGCAGCCATTTTAATCGCGCACGGGATGCCGGTTTGCGGATTACTGTCCATGCCGGTGAAGCTGCAGGCCCTGAAAGTATCTGGCAAGCTATCCGTGAGTTAGGCGCAGAACGTATCGGTCACGGTGTTAAGGCCGTGGAAGATATTAAGCTGATGGATTATTTAGCTGAGCACAGCATTGGCATTGAGTCCTGTCTGACTTCCAATATTCAGACCAGCACGGTTGCCTCACTGGCGGCTCACCCCTTGGCCATCTTCTTACGCCATGGGGTGTTAGCATCAATAAACACCGATGACCCTGCAGTGCAAGGCATTGAAATTGCTAATGAATATCATGTTGCCGCGCCAGCTGCGGGCCTAACACCACAAGAAATTCGTCAGGCTCAGGAAAATGGGCTGACAATGGCCTTTATTAGCGAACAAGAAAAACAGGCGCTGCGCGATAAAATCCGCGCTTAAGTGACTGAAAGAATACTAACAAAAACGCCCGTGTTTCAATGAAATACGGGCGTTTCTTATTGATAACTCGCTATGACTTGGTTTCAGTATTCTCAGCCAAAAGCGGTTGGGCGCTCGCCAGCTCTTTGGCCGCATTTTCTTTAGCAACCCGTTTGGCGTAATGTTGTGCCAATACCGCACAAACCATCAATTGAACCTGATGGAATATCATCAGCGGCAATACCATAACCCCCACCACCGAGGCAGGAAAAAGTACATTAGCCATCGGGATCCCATTTGCCAGGCTTTTCTTCGAGCCGCAGAACACAATGGTAATCTCATCGGCCGTGTTGAAACCCAGCCAACGTGCAGCCAGCGTATTGATAACCAATACTAATGTCAGTAACACCATTGAACAAACTAATATTGCCAACAAAGACCAGCCGTCGATTTGGTGCCAAATCCCCTCAACCACTGCCTCACTGAAAGCCACATAAACCACCAATAAAATTGATGACCGGTCAGTAATATTAACCAGCTTTTTATGACGTTCAACCCATTTGGCAATCAGTGGACGGGATAAATGGCCGACAATAAATGGCACCATCAATTGCATGACGATAGAACCGATAGCATGCAAAGTATCAGTATCGCCCCCTTGTGTTTGCATCAGCATGCCCACCAGAATCGGTGATAAAAACACGCCGAGGATACTGGAGGCCGATGCGCTACATATGGCGGCCGCCACATTCCCGCCCGCCACCGAGGTATAGGCGATGGCGGATTGAACTGTCGCTGGTAATGCACACAGATAAAGGAAACCCAAATACAATGTTGGTGTTAATACCCCCGGAACCAATACATTCATGCCCAATCCCAGTAACGGGAACAGAGCAAAGGTACTGAGAAATACCACCAAGTGCAGCTTCCAATGCCCCATACCGGAGACTATCGCGGCGCGGGAAAGTTTGGCCCCGTGCATAAAGAACAATAATGCGATAGCCGCCGTCGTCAAGTGCTCGAACCACACCTTAACTTCGCCCTCACAGGGGAAGATTGAAGCAATGATAACGACCAGTATCAATACCAATAAAAATTTATCTATCCGTAAGCGTTGTAGCCAGGACATGCCTTAGTATTCCTTCTATACCCCCTCGCTCTTGAAGCTGCCGTGGTGTTAGCCGCAACTCCAATATCTTTGGGTATGGTTTTTTATAAAATAATCCTATTTAGGAAGCATAACTCAGTTTGCAGTGACAACCGGCAGCGCTCTTTTCTGTTGATCAGAAGCGATACCCAGCTCAATCAACTCCATCACCTTAATCGCCTCAGAAGCTGGCACCGGATTGGCTGCTGTACCCCAAATGGCATCGCGGATCCCGGCATAGTAAGCAGGATAATTACCCGGTAATGTCAGCAAAGGTTTCTCGGCCAGCACACCGTCATGTGACAGTGTCACGATACCATCGCGCATATCATAGCCCCAGTCAGCCTGTGGTAAACGCTCGCCCGCCTTCAGCCGGTCTTCCTGTGGGTCTAAACCAAATTTAATATAGCTGCCCTGCATACCGTGGACGATATAACGCGCGGTTTCTGCGGCCGCGACCACCGTGCCGTGCAAGACCACGCGTTGCCCCGGATAGCTGAGAATGGCATGGAAATAGTCAACGGATTGCGCTCCTGGGCGCAACATCCCTAAATCAACATTCAGCTGGTCTGGCAAACCAAACAATTGCAGCGCTTGATCCAATAAATGTGGCCCCAAATCGTACCAAATGCCACTGCCAGCACCGGCTTGTTCACGCCAACGCTGGCGGATCTCCGGGCGATAGCGGTCAAAGTGAGATTCAAAATAGACCACTTTGCCCAGCGAGCCTTCCGCCAGTAAGGTTTTTAATGTCAGGAAATCACTGTCCCAGCGGCGATTGTGGAACACAGACAACAAAAGACCGGCGTCATCAGCTTGTTGCTTCAGAGCATTTGCTTGTGACAGTGTCACAGTAAACGGCTTATCAACCACCACATGCTTACCCGCTGCCAGCGCCTTTTGAGCCAAAGGAAAGTGGGTATCATTAGGGGTTGGAATGACGATGAGATCAATGGCAGGGTCATCAAATAACGCTTGCGGGTCAGAAACAACAGTCATCGACGGCCAGTCAGCATGAACTTTACTGGCATCACTACTAGAAACGCCCGCCAGTTCCAGCCCCGAAGTCCCCATAATTAGCGGCGCATGAAACGTTTTACTGGCGTAGCCATAACCCAGTAAACCCACTTTTATTTTTTCGGCCATCATGTATTTCCTCTTGCCCGATATATGCCCTAAATAATGCAAGTTGCAGGAAGGCGGCAATTGAGTAAATCCCCAGGAGCTTACTCAAGTAAGTGACTGGGGGAACGAAAGCAGCCAACACAGATGCAGCTTGGAGTATGACGGGCATGCCCGCTATTTGATATCACTCGAGCAATAGATTTGACACCATGATGATTGCCGCGACAAGAGGTAATTTCTTGCTGAACATGACTGGCGGGTTAAATCCGCGTCATTTCCGCTGAATCATTACGCCATTCAGGGGCGCGCAAGCTACGTTGTGGGTAGTTGGTTTCAATGCTACGACGCCTGAAATCACTGGGGCTGACGCCAACACGCTTACGGAAGACCCGGGAGAAATACAGCTGGTCATCATAGCCCACGACACGGCCAATGGCGGCAATAGGTTCTTGCGTGGTTTGCAGCAATAATTTAGCTCGGATAACCCGTTGGTCTTCGCGCCAACGCAAGATATTGATACCCACCTGATCGCGAAACAGATGTGCCAGCCGTGACGGCGACAAACACACATGCCGCGCCACTTCATCAATGCGCAACTCACCAGCCAGATTGCCAGTGATAAATTGACATGCTTCGATAACGCGTGGGTCCATAATGCGTTGCGGGCTGAGGGGGTCTTCTTCCATTGAACGCAATAACAGCCGCTCCAGTAAGTTCATCCCTAGCTCTTCGCCAAAACGCCGCCCAGACTTTTGGGTTTCTTCTATATTGGCAAACAGCCGATCAAACTCCAGCAGTAAATTATTGTTGGTATTATTCGGTAAGGATAAACGCCCTACTTCATGGGCTTTACTGTGCCACTCTAGCCAATCAGCCCAATAGGCCCGAGGCCGGAAATAGACCCAACGATGATACCAACAATCACTGCTAGGTGAGCGGCCATAATTATGAGCAACCTTAGGCGGAAATAACAGCAAGTCACCGGGATTACTGTAAAACGTGTTTTCTCCGTCAAAAATTTGGCCCTGCCCCTTAATCGTCAGGTTCAGAATGTAACCTTTCATACCGCCGGGTCGGTCGATAAAAAAATCGAGCGGCCCATCGGCCAGAATAGGCGTTAATCCTGCCACCAGATAAGCATTAAAGGTATAACCTGGCAGCAAGGGGTTAGGTTGCGGTTCCTGAGCCATTCGATGATACATTGAGTCTCCTTGCCGTCTCTTTCTGATTTTATGCGCTTCTCTCAGTTTATCGGACCAATTTTTGCGCTGCCCGATAGTGATGACAAAATTGTGAGCCAGAGTGGTTTTTTATGGATTATTCTGTCACCCATCCACTGATACTGTCTATTTAGCCCACAGTTTCTGGTGTCAGCCTTATGGATTGGCCGTGGTATTGCTTCTCACTTTTTTATGCCCTCCCATTAGCCACCTTTTCATAAGATCTAAATAAATGTACAACCCGATTTAATAAACCGTTCAGGAATATAACGATTCAAACCTTCTGCTTTGCAGTATTCTTTAAAGGTGCTTAGCGAGTTTACTTTTGCCTTGCTGTATATCAATTGCAATTTATTTTCTATTGTGCGGTAAGAAAGATTGAGTTTTTGCGCTATCTCTTTAGCGTTAAGGGATTGTAATAAGAAAAAAATCACTTCAAGTTCTTTTTGATTAAAATCATTTGTAGGTGGTTTCATTACCAATACAGGAGGAATCTCCTGATTAAATAAGTCATATAAAGAAATAAAATTGAACTTTGTTACATGATAAATAGTGCCGATACATTTTTTTTCATTATCAAAAAGAGGGAGTTTTTCGCAAAGCGTATGCTCTTGCCCCCATAAACAGGTCTGAATCATCGCCACACGTTGCTTATCTGTTTCAACCTCCCGGTCTTGTTTTTGTAAATCTGACGCAAATTCTGCCCACTGGGCAGGACACTCGCTGTCTAATCGGCCTTCAATATCAAAATTAAGCGGTAATTGGCTAAGTTTAAGGGTGGCTTTATTGACATACATAAAGCGCGATTCGCAATCTTTTACGCCCCAAGGCTCTTCATTATTCTCCATAAATGATACGAGCGAACCAAAAGTCTCTTCATTAAGGCCTTTAGAACCCATTATTTTTGGGCGATTAATTTTATCTATCATTATTAGCTCCTTTTAAAAGAATCAATTTTCTATGGTAAGATGCCGCAACATTATCATTTAAAATATTATTTTTTCTTTATGCTACCCATTATCCAATAAATAACACTGGCAATGATTAATGAATTGAATGACGGAATACCAAGTTCAATATTCATACTGCCGATAGTGCCCACGATACAAGCCGCAATAGCCTTCCAGCCAATTAATGACGTTGATTCAGGCAATGTCTGTGCCTGGCTAGTGGCATCAAGCAATTGGCGGCTGCTGCGTAACACATAGTAGTCCACCAGCATGACACCTGATATTGGCGGAAAGACAACACCGAGTAGCGTGAGAAAATCAGTAAACTTATCTAAAATCCCTGCTATTGATAGGAGAGTCCCTACAATACCGAGTAACAGCGTCAGCCAAGTGCGACTCCACCGGTTACCGGTGATTCCCTCTACCTAAAATTAGTTTTGTTAATGTGAATTAATTTGGCCTCATTTATAAAAATGAACTCGACTTTATTAATGAAAATATGTTTATGGTTATTCCGTGAACCATTGTCTTAAATGGATGTTTTGTTATAAGATAAATAACTCAACAAGGATTAAAAAGCAAGTTCCGCTTAATCCACAATGGCTAATCAATTTCATTTTATAATATAATCTTACTCAACATTTAATATGGAAATTATATGTGCAAAAATAACAAATACTTTCACCTTCCTGACGAAGTTCCGCCGCAATTCATTTTTTTGTGGGAGAGCAGTAATGAAGTCTGGGGTTTCAAAGACCTTGATTCACGCTATTTATATGCTAACACTCCATTCCTTAAACTATTAAATTTGCCACCAAAATTTCGTATTAAAGGTTTGTCACAGAGTGAACTGCCCCACCCCTCTTTTGCAAAGTTTTCATCCCAATTCAGAGCACAAGAGCAGCTAGCGGCGATAACTAAAAAACGAGTTTCTTCAATTGAGATACATTGCTTTGGCCGCGAACAAAAACTTCAACCTTATATATTTGATAAATTCCCACTTTTAAATAGAGAAAAAGAATGCCTGGGTGTTATTTTCCATGGAAAAAAACTGGATTTACTCACCGCTGAGCAATATGTTAATCAAGCGTTACCTCTTACATTCTTAGTTGAAAAGCCAGATGATTTTTTTACTGATGAAGAGTTTGATGTCGTGTTTTATGTACTTCAAAACGCAAGTAATAAAACTATCGCCCAGAAGCTGGCACACTCTGAGCAACAGGTCGAAAGTTATCGGAGAAAAATTTACCTTAAAGCGCATTGTTATTCATTCTACGATTTTAAAAAATTCTGCCATAAAAAGGGATATAACCATTATGTTCCGCAAAAATTCCTCGAACCTGGTTCCATAATGATTCCGAATGCAGCATGGAACTTTGGTGATACCGGGCGGCCAGACGAACAAAATTAGCCCGGCGGCTGCTTGTTGTTGACTGGCATCACAAAAACACTATACGAAGCAGAAAAGTGCATACTTCCAGCGATTGGCTCCTCACCTTTGCCTGCCACTCACTCCTATCTTTGTTAGCAATCAATGGGCAATTGCCAATGAATCTTTTTTCAGCAATGAGTTAGGAGCAACCACCATGACAGGCGAAGTTATATCGATAGACAGCCCTATCGCGCTCGGGTTGGATTTTGGCAGCGATTCTGTCCGGGTATTGGCGGTGGATTGTCAACATGGCACCGAGATTGATACTGAGGTTGTTTACTATCCTCGCTGGCAAAAAGGGCTTTACAGCAACGCGGCACAAAACCAGTTCCGTCATCATCCTCTCGATTATATCGAAGCTATGGAACAGGCTATTTTTCAGTTAGTTAGCCGTCTATCAGCAGAACAACGTCAGCATATTATCGGCATTGGCGTGGATACGACCGGCTCAACTCCTGCACCGATTGATGAACACGGTCAGGTATTGGCGTTACGCCCTGATTTTGCTAAAAATCCCAATGCTATGTTTGTGTTATGGAAAGACCACACGGCTATAGAAGAAGCCGAGGAAATCAACCGTTTATGCAGCAGTGGTGAATTTGATGATTATGCGCGTTATATCGGCGGTGTGTATTCATCTGAGTGGTTTTGGGCAAAAATTCTGCATGTTACGCGTGCGGATCAAGCCGTCCGTGACGCGGCAGTGTCATGGGTTGAGCTGTGCGACTGGATCCCAGCACTACTCTCTGGCACCACTGCCCCTAAGGATATTCAGCGGGGGCGGTGCGGCGCCGGGCATAAAAGTTTGTGGCATCCATCTTGGGGAGGATTACCCCCTCGCGAATTTTTGGCCGCACTCGATAGCCGTTTAGTCGACCATATCGATTATCCAATGTTCACCGATACCTACACGGCTGAACGCCCGGTGGGCAAGATTACGGCTGAATGGGCCGAGCGCTTAGGATTACCCACGACTGTGGTTATTTCTGGTGGTGCATTCGATTGCCATATGGGTGCCGTCGGTGCAGGTGCTCAACCTTATACTTTGGTGAAAGTCATTGGAACTTCCACTTGCGATATTTTGATTGCCGACAAAAAGTTAGTCGGTGAGCGGGCAATTGCAGGGATTTGTGGTCAAGTGGAAGGTAGCGTAGTGCCCGGTTGGATAGGTATGGAAGCGGGCCAGTCTGCATTCGGCGATATGTATGCCTGGTTCAGCCGGTTATTAAGCTGGCCATTGCATCAAGCCGCGCTGGCACAGCCAGAATTACAGCCACAGTTAAAATTGATTGAATCTACTTTACTGGCCTCACTGACGACAGAATGGGCTAAAAACCCTTCATTGGAGAACCTGCCAGTGGTGTTGGATTGGTTTAATGGTCGCCGCACCCCAAATGCTAATCAGCGGCTAAAAGGGGTTATCACTGATCTGAACTTGGGGACTGATGCCCCCACACTGTTTGGCGGTTTTATCGCTGCTACTGCATTTGGTGCTCGCGCGATAATGGAATGCTTCGAACAGCAGGATATTCCGGTTGAAAACATACTGGCCTTAGGCGGTATTGCACGTAAATCGCCGGTTATCATGCAGGTTTGTGCTGATGTCATGAATAGGCCGCTCCAAATTGTGGCATCGGATCAATGCTGTGCATTGGGTGCGGCTATTTTTGCGGCTGTTGCCGCGGGTGTTTTTGCTGATGTCCCAACCGCACAGCGCCATATGGCGTGCAAAATTGAGCGCACCCTGACACCCAATGAGACCCAAGTGGCCCGCTATCAGCAGCTTTATCAACGCTATCAGCAATGGTGTTTGTCGGCCGAGCCACACTACATACCCGTCACCAAAACGACACTATGACCTTGATGATCAGGACGATTTATCACTGTATGCTGTATGAAAATTGATTAAATGGAGTATTCGATGGACGTATTCAAGCAATCAGAAGTATGGTTTGTGGTCGGTAGCCAAAATTTGTATGGCCCTAAAACCCTGCAACAAGTTATGGATAATGCCCATCATGTCGTTAACAGCCTGAATAATGAAGCCGGTTTACCGATAAAACTGGTGCTGAAACCGCTGGTAACTACGCCAGATGAAATCACTACTTTGTGTCGTGAAGCCAACTACAATACCACCTGTGTCGGTGTTATGGTCTGGCTACATACTTTTTCTCCCGCCAAAATGTGGATTGGTGGACTGAGTATTCTAAGTAAGCCGTTGCTACAATTCCACACTCAGTTTAATGCTCAAATCCCATGGGAAACCATGGATATGGACTTTATGAACTTGAACCAAACCGCCCATGGTGGCCGGGAGTTTGGTTTTATCGGTGCACGGATGCGCCAGCAACACAGTGTTATCGCCGGCCACTGGCAAGATAAAGCAGCACATCAGCGTATCAGCCAGTGGATGCGCGTCGCGGCAGCTAAACAGGAAAGCCAACAACTGAAAGTCGCCCGTTTTGGCGATAATATGCGCGAAGTGGCGGTTACCGAAGGAGATAAGGTCGCGGCACAAATTCAGTTTGGCTATTCGGTTAATGCCTATGGTATTGGTGATTTGGTTACAGTGGTAGATGCCGTCAGCAAAGGTGATATTGATACCTTGGTTGAAGAATATGAAGCGACTTACCGGCTGACAGACGCCGTGAAATTGAATGGCAATAAACGCGAAAATATACTAGATGCTGCTCGTATTGAGTTAGGTATGAAGCGTTTTCTGGAACAAGGTAGCTTTAAAGCTTTTACCACTAACTTTGAAAATCTTTATGGATTGAAGCAGTTACCGGGTCTGGCTGTTCAACGCCTGATGCAACAAGGCTATGGTTTTGGTGCCGAAGGCGATTGGAAAACCGCCGCGTTATTGCGCATTATGAAAGTGATGGGAACTGGCCAGCGAGGTGGTACGTCCTTTATGGAGGATTACACTTATAACTTCCAGCCGGGTAATGATTTAGTGGTTGGCTCCCATATGCTGGAAGTCTGCCCGTCGATCGCCAAAGAAGAAAAACCGCTGTTAGATGTACAATATTTAGGTATTGGTGGTAAAGCTGATCCCGCTCGGTTGATCTTCTCGACTCCCGCTAGCACGGCACTGAATGCCAGTTTGATCGATATGGGTAACCGCTTCCGTTTATTGGTTAATGTAGTCGACACCATTGAGCAACCCCATCCGTTGCCCAAACTGCCGGTAGCCCGTGCTATTTGGCAAGCTCAGCCTTCACTAGCAACAGCCGCCGAAGCTTGGATTATCGCCGGTGGCGCGCACCATACTGTGTTCTCGCAAGCTATCGGCGTAGATGAGTTGCGCTTGTATGCCGAAATGCATGGCATTGAGTTCCTGCTTATTGATAACGACACCACTTTGCCAGCCTTCAAAAATGAAATTCGCTGGAATGAAGTCTATTACCATCTAAATCGTTAAGTTAACCACTGCGCATTTAGCGTTTATTGATCGGCAAACTTTATCGGTAACTCTGGGGCCTAACCGCCCCTTATATTTTTAACTCATTATTTTTTAAACTTATTTTTTTAACTATATATCTCTAACGTGATGGCCATTGCCAATCTGGGTTAGTTTCTTGTTGTACCGTCGTTTCACTTAGTTCTTTATGTAACAATATATGGTGGCAGTTCTTTTCCTGCTCAAGCGCGGCCACCAATTCTGCGGCATGGGAAACAACAATCACCTGGGTGTGTTGTGCTGCCTGAGCAATCAGGCGGGCTAAAGGTTTGAGTAAATCAACATGTAAGCTAATTTCTGGTTCATTGAGAATCATCATTTCTGGCGGACGTGGAGAGAGCAATGCCGCCACCAGCAATAAATAACGCAATGTGCCATCAGATAGCTCGGCCACTTTAAGGGGCCTTAACAAGCCGTGCTGTGCCAGCAACAGCTCAAAGTTCGATTGGATGTTCAGAGTGGTGCCGGGAAATGCATCGGCAATGGTATGGTTTAGCGCCTCGATGTCCCCTATCTCTCTGATAGTTTGCAGCGCTGCGGCCAAATCAGATCCGTCGCTAGCAAGCACCGGTGTGTAAGTTCCAATTTGTGCCTGACGTGCCGGTGCATGGCGATCTGTACGCAGGTTGTCATAAAAACGCCATGCCCGCATTCGCTCACGCATGACCAAAATCTCCGGGGCATCACGGGGGTCGGTACTATGCGTCATCATGCTGTCATAGGCTGCCAGCCCATGATATGCCTCGCGCCAAACACCGTTGTCATCACGAATTTTAACTCTCGGGCCACGACGTTCAGCAAAAATATTACTGTGGTGTAGAGCATCGCCACACCATAAGCTTTCAACCTTAATTTCAGGGTCACGAGTAAAAAAGGAGCCTTCAACCCCAGCATTACTGACAGCAAAGCCACCGCGAGCAACAGGAAGCCCTAAGTCGATGGCATAGCCGTAATCTGCCCCTGAAAACCCGAGTTTTAGGCTAACAGGATTATTACGAACCACGCCTTGAATCGGCTGTTCTCCTTGTTTCATTGCCCGAGAGAATGACTCCGGCCCAGCCCAGAGAGTAGATTGTAACCCCCCCTCTGCCGCCAGTGACTGGATAACCTGCCCTTGGCCAATATCTGACAGCAATCGTAGCGCACGATAGAGGCTAGATTTTCCGCTGCCGTTAGCACCGGTAATCACATTCAACTGCCCCAATTCCAGCACCACATCACGTAAAGAACGGTAGCCAGAGATAGCAAGCCGAGTAATCATAACTCTCCTTTTGAAACGACAAGTTCCATAACATCCAATAAGCTGATTATATATACAGTAGTTTCTAATTACACGGCTTGTCTAATCTCTGTTTAGCGAATATTTAATTTCTATGGAGTGTTTACAGCATCCGTACACTTACTCGGTCTGCAATCGCCACAAACGTGCATAAGTACCGGACTGATTCAGTAACTCTTGATGGCTACCTTGCTCCAATATTTGCCCCTCTTTTAATACAAAAATACGATGACATTGGCGCAACGTATTTAGCCGATGCGCGATGCAAATGACAGTACGATTGCGGGTGATTTCGGGTAACTGGCGCATGATCGCGGCCTCTGACTCATAATCCAATGCACTAGTGGCTTCATCAAGAATCAGTATTTTGGGGTTTGCCATCAATGCCCTTGCCAAGGCGATTCGCTGCCGTTGCCCACCTGATAACAGTGTGCCCCGCTCACCCACTTGCGTTTGATAGCCCTGTGGCAATGCCGTAATAAAATCATGTGCACCAGCCAGCCGGGCAATATGCTCAACCTGTGTATCATCCGCCGTTGGGTGACACTGGCATATATTGTCGCGTATCGAACCAGAGAACAGTATGCTTTCTTGTAACACCACACTCATCAGGCAACGTAATGTGGTGGCATCAGTAATAGCCAAATCCTGCCCATCGACCAGAATTTGCCCGTGTTGCGGAGTGTATAATCGTTGGAGTAGCTTGGTTAATGTCGATTTTCCACAGCCGGATGGCCCGGTAATGCCGATAAATTCCCCCCCTGCAATCTCTAAATTTAGGTTTTGTATCACTTCAGCAGTATCTGCCCGATAACGAAAACGCACCTGTTTAAAAGCCAAACTCCCTAGCCTATGATCTTTAGATAGCAGCCCAGCGCTGCCCGGCTCGGTGGGGGAATCCAAAATGGTGCCAATGCGTTTTAGCGCCACTTGCGTATGCTGGAAATCTTGCCATATCTGCGCCAAACGTAAGATAGGCTGAGTGACATAGCCCGAGAACAGTATAAACGCGATAAACTGCCCTGGGCTGAGTTCCCCAGCCAATACCAGCGTCACGCCACTCCACAGCAAAATCGCCGCCGTCACTTTATTGATGAGCGCGATACCTTGCTCAGCAACATTGGCCGCTCTGGCACAGGCAAATGAGGCTCGCACATAACCGGCCAATGAGTGCCGCCAGCGCCGATTAAACTGAGGCTCAGTGGCTGATGTTTTGATGGTTTCCAACCCGCTGATGGCTTCGGTTAGAAACGCCGAATTCTGTGCACTGGCTTCATATTGGCGTTCCACCCGCTGACGTAGCATCCCACCGGCAGCCCACCAGAACACCAAATAGCAAATCAGAGAACACAATACTATCCATGTCAGTTGGACACTGTAGCAAAACATCACCACAATAAAGGTGCTGACAAAGACTAAATCCAGCAACATAGTAAGAGCAGAACCTGTCAGAAAGTGGCGTATTTGCTCCATTTCCCGCACTTTAGCAATGGTTTGTCCGGTTTGTTGCGAAGCAAAGTAACCCAGTGGCAGCCCCATTAAATGGCGATAAAGCCCGGTATTCAGTTCAGTGCCCACTCGGCTGGATAAATGTGAGAACAACCAGCCGCGCAAAAAGGTATAGCACGGCTCCACAATGGCCAGCGCAACCATGGCAATCCCCAGCACCATCAAGCTCCCCATCCCTCGGCTCACCAAAACTTTATCGATAACAGTTTCAAATAGCATCGGCGTCACCAGCAAAATGCTCTGCAATAGCAGTGACACCAAGATGATATTACGCAACTGATGGCGATATTTAGTGATGACCGGCCTAAACCAGCCAAACCCAAAAGGTGTTTGTTTTTGCCCCTGTGGTTCGGCTTTCGCCAATAATATCGCCTCACCACACCACAAACTGGCGAGTGCCTGCTGGCTTATCTGTTTCTGCTGGCCCTCGGCAGAAGAATAAATGCGGGCTCCTTGTGCATTAAGGGCCAGCAGCACATACCACTGCGCGCCATTATTGAATAAAATAGGCAGCGCCAAATGGCCTAACCGCGACAAGGGCTGATTGACGATTCTGGCCCGTAAACCAATCCAACTCGCACAGCGGCAGACGGCAATATTATCGATATCTTGAGGCGCTAATCCGACCTTGTGGGCTAAGTGCGATACCTCGACGGCCAGATCAAAACACGCCGCAGCGCGGGCCAGTGCATCTAATGGCTGAATGGCCTGAGTCACGGTTGAATTTATCATATCAACGCTCCCTCATGGCTTCTGATTGATATTGCTGCAAGGGGCTGAGTAAGTAATCAATAACGCGTCGGCGGCCAGTTTTAATCTCGACGCTGACAGCCATACCGGCAGATAACCGCACCGGTTTGCCCTCAACGGTTAGCGTATCGCTATTGAGCCGGACACGGGCCGGAAACACTAAACCTTGCTGTTGATCTTCCATAGCATCACGGGAGATATGTTTGACTTCACCCGAAAGCGTGCCGAACCGGGTATAGGGAAAACTGTCGATTTTGGCCTCTACCGCTTGGCCGGGGTGAACAAAACCGATATCTTTATTGAGGATCATCACATCCAGCTCTAGCTGATAATTTTCCGGCACCAACACCATCAGGGGTTGAGCGCTGGTAACCACACCGCCAAGCGTATGCACCGTGGACTGCTGTATCACGCCAGCCACCGGCGCGCGTAAGGTTTGTTGCCGCTGTTTTTCAACCAATTTCACCCGCTCTTGCTGCAATTGATTGATGACTTCGTGGGCCTTATTCAATTGCTCCTGATAACTTCGCTTTTTCTCCGCTAAATAGTGCAATTGGGTTTGCTTTAGATGGTGTTTTTTAGCCTGCAAAACAGCTTGTTCATTCTGTAAGCGACTGGCTTCCGCCTTGGCATTCAGCCATTCTCTTTCTTGTATTAATACCTCAACCTCAGCAATGGATTTGGATTTCGCCAGTGTTCGCAATGCCTGTAACCTTTGATAAATATTTTTCATCAAAGCTTGCTGGTGCACAATATTTGCTCCTCCCGCCTGAATATAAGCTTGATTAACCGCCTGTTCACTGCTTTGGCGGATCAGTTCGGCATTCACCTCGTCATTTTCTTTCGCTAACAGCGCGTTAGCTGCCGCCACTAAATTATCAGGACTATTAGGGGGATAGATGAAGGACGTGAGCGGATCATCGGTCAGTAGCGCCGTCATTCGCGCAGCTTCCAGCGAACGATGCATTAATTGTTGGTTAATATTGCTAACCTCGGCATCAATACCAATAGGGTTAAGTTCTATTAACACTTGGCCCGCTTCCACCCGGTCGCCATCACGCACCTTAATTGCTGCTACCACCCCCGGTTCGAACGGTTGGATAACCTTGGAATGCTCGGAAACAATCACCTTGCCATTGGCGGAGGCATGAATATCAAGCTCCCCAACAATCGACCAGATTAATACCAATAACAATGTCAATGTCAAAAACCAAGCGGTACGCCGTGCCAATGGTGCTACCGGGCGCTCAACAATATCCAGATAAGCCGGGAGAAAGTCATATTCATCACGGGTTCGTGCGGCTGAAAAATGGCTTTGCCAGCGTTTTTTTAGCGCTTTAAAAATCGGTAACGTCGCCAGAGATTGCTTCAGTTTCATGTCGCCCCCCCAAGGGAAAAGACGGCTTGCTGCTGCCAAAGTTGGGCATAAACGCCTTTTTGGGCCAGCAGTTGGTCGTGATTTGCCAGCTCAGACACCCGGCCTTGAGTTATGACGGCGATACGATGGCAGTGCCGTACCGTCGAAAGACGGTGAGCAATGGTGATAACCGTGCGATTGGCGATAATTTGGGCCATGTTTTTCTGTACTTCGGCCTGTGACTCATCATCCAGAGCACTGGTTGCTTCATCAAAAATCAACACGCGGGGGTTCGCCAGCAACGTGCGGGCAATAGCAATACGTTGACGTTGCCCACCAGAAAGAGAGGTTCCGCCCTCTGACAACACAGTGTCATACCCTAGCGGCAAGGCCAGAATAAAGGCGTCGGCACCGGCCAAACAGGCGGCATCGACGACCTCACTGAGCGAAGCGGTTGGCCGAGAATAGGCAATGTTTTCACGCACTGTGCGGTTAAACAGGTAATTTTCCTGCATCACCACACCGATTTGACGGCGTAAGTATTCAGGAGGGAAATTACTTATCGGGCAGCCATCAATATTAATAACTCCCTGTTCAGCTATATAAAGGCGCTGTAATAACCGCGCGACGGTACTTTTACCCGAGCCTGATGGGCCGACCAGCCCGATATGCTCGCCCGCACGCAGTGACAATGAGAAATTATTCAGCACGGGTTCAAGATCAGGGCGATAACGAAAAGTCACATTTGCCAGTGTGATATCTCCGTTTATTTGGCGGTTAGGCGGTGCGGCACCGGTAGCGTGTTCGACCGGCAAGCTCAATATATCGGATATCAGCATTAGTCCAACTTGGGCTCGTATGCTCTGTTGCCATAAATCAACCAATTTACTCATCGGCATTAATGCCTGAGTGGCCAGCATGTTAAAGGCAATTAATTGCCCGATACTGAGCTGTACAGACATCACTTGATAGGCACCAATGACGATAACCAGTGCCCCTGCCAGCTTTTGCAGTAATTGAGCACATTGACTGCTGAAGTTTTGCAGATTTTGCACTTGGAAATTGGCTTGGGCAAAATCCCGCGTTTGTATTTCCCAGCGCTGCTGCATTTGCGGCTCTAGCGCCAAACTTTTTACCGTTTCGACCCCCGAAACAGTTTCGGTTAAAAACGCGCCATTTTGTGCTGCACAGCCGCACAGCATTTCGACTTTTTTTTGCAATGGCCGCGTAGTCAGTGCCGCCAATAACAGATAAAAAGGCAATGTGCCCAGAATAATGGCGGTCAGGAGCGGTGAAATACACCACATAACAATAAATAATACGAAAGTAAAAACAACATCGACGCATAAAGTCAGGGCGGTGCCGGTAATAAATTCACGAATATTATCTAATTCCCGCACTCTGGCGACAATATTCCCCACATGGCGCTGCTTAAAATAACTTAATGGCAATTTAATTAAGTGGTTAAATAGTTTTCCACCCAATAAAATATCCACTCGAGTGGTAGTATGACTAAAAATATATTCACGCAGGAAATTCAATGAAACTTCATATATCCCAACCACCAGCAATACAATAATTAATACATCGAGTGTCGTCAGTGCATTATGGACCAAAACCTTATCCATGATGACCTGAAAGAAAAGCGGTGATATCAATGCTAAGAACTGCAATAATATTGATAATACTAATACTTGAATCAGCGATTTACGGTGATGCAATAAAACCGGAATAAACCAACGAACACCAAAACGCGAAGAGTGGCAACAGAGTACCACTCCGCCCCATAATTCACTAAGTTGTTGATAAGTTATCACTTTAGGTTTATTGCTGTCAGGGTATTGCAATAATGCCTGATTATCATTTAATCCAGCCAATAAGATAAAACGGCCTTGAGTATCACGAAATGCCAGTGGTAATTGCCCTGCTTTGATTGTCTTTAACGGTTTTTTTTTGACCTTAAAACGGGTGGCTGTCGCGCGTGATAATTGTGATAAATACCGTTTTAATGACGTAAATGTAACTATCATGGCGCTATCGATAGCCGCATTTCGACTGAATATCTCCACGGGCTCGGCATTAACCCCCGCTAAACGAAGTAACCGCGCCGCACAGACTAAAGAAGAGTGAATGTGATTTCCCATAAATTACATTGCCTGTTATTTTATTGTTAAAGGCAGATGACTGCCCATCGTCATAGAATATAATGATGGGATTATAGGACCACGTAGATATACAGTTTTCATGCAATAAGGCTTTATAATGAGTTTCAATTCAAAACTTCTTTCATTTTTTTTTAAAAAATGAAGCTCATCTCAAAATCTCACAAAATTAAATATCTAGAATATCAATCAAGATTATGGTGTCTCTGGTGATACCACCTAGCCTATCGTGCTGTATAGCCACTTATCCCTCACATTAATTGATTTGTATCGCCAATTCCGGGTCGCTTTATGTGATAATTTTGCGGTGATTTATAGCCTAAATAATTCGAGTTACAGGAAATTCCTCACCATGACACCCAAACTACCGACGACCGCCAATGATCTCGCCCCGCTATCTGATGCCAATCCTGATGCCCATTTGCGCCCTATCCAGCATATTGCTCAACAATTAGGCTTGACCGCAGAGGATTTAATCCCGTATGGGCATCATATGGCGAAAGTCGATATCAGCGCATTACGCCCCGGTGGCCCACAGGGTAAACTGATTCTGGTTTCCAGCATTACTCCTACACCGCTGGGAGAAGGTAAAACCGTCACGACGATTGGATTAAGTCAGGGAATCAACCAGTTAGGTCATCGGGGGGTCGCTTGTATCCGTCAACCTAGCCTTGGCCCGGTTTTTGGTGTTAAAGGCGGCGCAGCAGGCGGCGGAGCGGCCCAAGTCTTGCCCATGGAGAAACTGAACCTGCATTTGACGGGGGATATCCATGCCATCAGTGCCGCGCATAATCTGGCGGCGGCGGCGCTGGATGCGCGGTTATATCATGAACAGCGTCTAGGGCAGGCTTTTAGTCAACAAACCGGGATGCCACTACTCAATATTGATGTCCAACAAATTCTCTGGCCACGGGTGGTTGATCATAATGATCGGGCGCTGCGGCACATCCGAGTGGGCATGGGCGGTGGGACTCACGGAGTGGAACGGCCCGACCATGTGGAAATTACTGCCGCATCAGAACTGATGGCGATTTTAGCGCTGTCCGAAAGTTTGCATGATATGCGCCAACGTATTGGCCGGATTATTTTAGCCCACAGCACCGCCGGGCACCCTATTACTGCCGATGATTTGGGCGTGGCCGGTGCCATGACCGCGCTGATGAAAGAAACTATCCACCCAACTCTGATGCAAACCAGTGAGCAAACACCGGTGCTGATCCACGCGGGGCCATTTGCCAATATTGCACATGGGAACTCCTCAGTGCTGGCCGACCGTCTGGGATTGCAGTTAGCTGAGTATGTGGTGACTGAAGCCGGTTTTGGCTCGGATATGGGCATGGAGAAATTCTTTAATATTAAGTATCGCCAATCCGGCATTGCCCCGTCCTGTGTCGTCTTGGTCGCCACATTGCGTAGCCTGAAAGCTAATAGCGGTGTTTTTGACATCAAACCGGGCCAACCCCTACCCGCTGACATTCTCAATATCAATATCCCGTTATTGAGCCAAGGTTGCGCCAATCTAAAATGGCATATTCAGCATGCTAAAAGCTATGGTTTACCGGTGGTGGTGGCGGTCAATCGCTTCCCTGATGACAGTGCCGAAGAACTGGCGTTTTTGAGCGACTATGCGCTATCCTCCGGCGCAGTTGCCTGCGAAATCAGTGAAGCGTTTGCCAAAGGCGGCCTCGGGACGACCGCTCTGGCGCAGCAAGTTATCAATGCCTGTGCTCATGCCCCTGAGCCTGTTCTGCCTTATCCTGATAGCGCCTCACTGGAGCAAAAAATAGCGGTTTTGGCCCAAAGTTATGGTGCCCGCGACATCACCTTTACCCCGCAAGCACGCCAGCAACTTGCGGCCATCACGGCGGCAGGTTTTGCTCATTTACCCCTGTGTATGGCCAAAACGCCACTTTCTATCAGCGCCGATGCCCGTTTGAAGAATGTTCCACGGGATTTTGTGTTGCCCATCACCGCCTGTGCGGTGTCAGCCGGTGCCGGATTTGTCCGCATTTATGCGGGGGATATCATGACAATGCCAGGACTGGGAACTCAGCCCGCGTATTATCATATTGATATAGATGACGAGGGGTGTATTCGCGGGTTAAGCTAGTATGATGCAGATAAGGGATTACCCTAATGATGGGTTATCCCTTTTAATGAATAAATAAGGTTTATTATGTCTCAACAGCAAGAATATCAACGTATTGGCGGCTGGTTATTGGCTCCACTGGCCTATCTGATTGTGACATTGCTCAGCGCCAGTTTAATGTTGGCGCTCTATGCTATGGCGATATTTACGCCAGAATCCAGAGAATACTTGGTGACTAACTCACAGGCATTTACCCTGCAATGGTATTTCTCTGTGGTTACCACACTAGTGATGTGGCTTTATACTTTATGGGTCATCTGGCTGTTTTGTAGCCGTTCAAAGCGTTTGCCCAAATGGCTTATTTTGTGGTTATTACTCACCGTATTATTAGCGTTAAAGGCATTTGCTTTCTCGCCAGTCAGTGATGATATCGCCTTGCGCAGCTTGGGTTGGCCCCTGCTGGCGGCCGCTGTTTTTGTGCCCTATATCAAACGTTCTCAGCGGGTGAAGCATACGTTTATCGAACATTAAGGCGATTTCATACCTTTTCCCTCTTAAATCGTAATAACCTTGTACTTCATCTGTTGTCCTTTGGCCGCCAATTTTGGATAATAGGCGGCTTTGCTTTTTTAGGCTCCGCAATGACTTTTTAGGCTCCGCAATGACTGAATACCTGCTCCTGTTTGTCGGTACTGTTTTGGTAAACAACTTCGTTCTGGTCAAATTTCTTGGCCTGTGCCCTTTCATGGGCGTCTCCAAAAAACTGGAGACCGCCATTGGTATGGGGCTGGCGACCACTTTTGTACTGACTTTGGCCTCGGTTTGCGCCTGGATGGTTAACAGCTTTATTTTGCTACCTCTTGGTTTGGTCTATTTACGGACGCTGGCCTTTATTTTAGTTATCGCGGTGGTGGTGCAATTTACTGAGTTGGTGGTGCGCAAAACCAGCCCGACGCTTTATCGCTTACTGGGGATTTTTTTGCCGCTTATCACCACTAACTGTGCGGTGTTAGGTGTGGCTTTGCTTAATGTCAATCAATCCCACAATTTTATGCAATCGGCGGTTTATGGCTTCAGTGCTGCCGCCGGTTTCTCTCTGGTTATGGTGTTATTCGCCGCGATCCGTGAACGGCTGGCCGTTGCTGATGTTCCCGCGCCTTTCCGCGGTTCATCCATTGCGCTGATAACCGCCGGGCTGATGTCATTGGCCTTTATGGGCTTTACCGGGTTGGTGAAGTTCTAATGATGTCGCTATGGATTGCCATTGGGGCATTAAGTACATTGGCGTTGATTTCTGGCGTAGTGCTGGGTTTTGCTGCCCGTCGTTTTCAGGTTGAACAAGACCCAGTCGTCGAACAAGTTGATGCTATTTTACCGCAGAGCCAGTGTGGTCAATGCGGCTATCCCGGCTGTCGCCCTTATGCCGAAGCGGTTTCGGCTGGTGGTGAAAAAATAAATAAATGCGCACCAGGCGGCGAGCAAGTGATGCTCAAATTGGCCGAGTTACTGGCCGTTGAGCCACAACCGCTGGATGGTGACGAAACTGCCGCCCACCCACAACGCAAAGTCGCATTTATCGATGAAGAAAATTGCATCGGTTGCACTAAATGCATTCAGGCCTGCCCAGTTGATGCCATTGTCGGTGCGACCCGCGCTATGCATACCGTGTTGTCAGATCTCTGCACCGGATGCGACCTCTGCGTCGCTCCATGTCCGACCGACTGCATTGAAATGATCCCGGTAGCTACCACCACCGCCAACTGGAAGTGGGATTTAAGCACCATCCCAGTGAAGAATCTTCCTAGCCAATTAGCTGCCTCGCAGATGATTCCGGTGAAAATGATAGATGTGGAGCAACATGTTTAAGCTGTTTTCTGCCCGGCAAACTTTTGTCCATCAACACGACAAAATTTGGGATTTCGACGGCGGTATCCATCCGCCGGAAATGAAGCTGCAATCCAGCCAAGTTCCGATGCGTATCGCGACGTTGCCGGATCAAATGATTATTCCTTTGCAGCAGCATCTCGGGCCTGAAGGTGAACTGCGTGTCAGAACCGGCGAACAGGTGTTAAAAGGGCAACCACTGACGATAGGTCGTGGCCGCACGGTGCCGGTACACGCGCCAACTTCCGGTGTTATTACCGCCATCGCCCCACACACCACCGCCCACCCATCGGGTTTGGCGGAACTCTGTGTGCATATTACCCCAGACGGTGAAGACCGCTGGCGCGAGCAACAGCCGTGGGGGGATTACCATCAGCGCGATAGAAATGTGCTATTGGAGAGGATCCACCAGGCGGGTATTGCCGGTTTAGGTGGCGCTGGTTTCCCCACCGCCAGTAAGTTACAAGGCGGTTTGAACAACGTTACCACACTCATTATCAACGCAGCTGAGTGCGAGCCTTATATCACCGCTGATGACCGTTTGATGCAAGACCATGCTACTGAAGTGGTCTTGGGGATTCAGATTTTAATCTACTTGCTGCAACCTCAGCAGGTGTTGATTGGCATTGAAGATAATAAACCCGAAGCTATCGCCGCCCTGCAACAGGCGCTACGCGGTCAGGATGAAATGCAGCTACGCGTGGTCCCCACTAAATATCCGTCAGGTGGGGCCAAGCAACTCACCAAAATCCTGACCGGCAAAGAAGTGCCTTTCGGTAAACATTCGTCATCCATTGGGGTATTGATGCAAAACGTCGGTACCGTGGTAGCTATCAAGCGGGCGATTATTGACGACGAACCATTAATCGAGCGCGTAGTGACATTAACCGGCGATGCATTATCACAACCGGGAAATTTCTGGGCCAGGATCGGCACCCCCGTCTTGCATTTGTTGAAACTGGCGGGCTTTATGCCGCAGCAACAGCCCATAGTCATTATGGGCGGCCCCTTAATGGGCTTTACCCTTCCCAGCTTAGATGTGCCGATTGTTAAAATTAGTAACTGTATTTTGGCTCCCGCTGAAGCTGAGATGGGGTTATCCGAGCCGGAGCAATCCTGTATCCGCTGTGGTTTATGTGTAGATGCCTGTCCGGCGGGCTTATTACCTCAGCAACTCTATTGGTTTAGCCGTGGCGAAGAGCATGAGAAAGCTCGCAATCATAATCTATTTGATTGTATTGAATGCGGTGCCTGTGCTTATGTTTGCCCAAGTAATATTCCGCTGGTGCAATATTACCGTCAGGAAAAAGCCGAAATACGCGCCCTTGATCAAGAAGCCGCGCGCGCTGCCGAAGCAAAAGCGCGGTTTGAGGCCAAACAAGCACGTCTTGAGCGGGAAAAACTGGCGCGAGAATTGCGCCACAAACAAGCTGCCGTCAAGCTGACCGATGTTGATCAGCAGACTGTTGACGCAGCCGTCAGCCGTTTAGCGCGTGAGTCTAATAAGACAGATTCAGCTATCACTGTGCCCCTTGGACAAACACCGGATAACAGTGCGGTTATTACTGCCCGTGAAGCTCGTAAAGCCCAAGTCAGAGCGCGTCAGGCAGAGAAAGAACGGGCTGCCGTCGAGGAAGAAACTAACGCCACTGATCCACGTCAGGCGGCAGTTGCTGCGGCGATCGCCCGAGTAAAAGCCAAAAAAGCCGCCCAAGCACAGCTTGAATCAGAACCGGTGGAAAATGAAAGCGCAGCGGTGGAGGAAGACCCGCGCAAAGCGGCTGTCGCCGCAGCCATTGCCCGAGTAAAAGCCAAAAAAGCCGCCCAAGCACAGCTTGAGTCAGAACCGGTGAAAAGTGAAAGCGCAGCGGTGGAGGAAGACCCGCGCAAAGCGGCTGTCGCCGCAGCCATTGCCCGAGTAAAAGCCAAAAAAGTCGCCCAAGCTGTTAATCCGGATTAACGACTGAACTGACGCCCTGCAATAGGGTGTCAGTTCACTGACATCAGGTAAGTATAAGCGGCTGTAATATCGCGCAATTTAGATTCTGCATGGCAGCTATCCACCTCAATAACCTCCATTTCGATACCGCCGCCGAACTCATCACGCAACTTAGGCAGCACTTCATTAAACAGATATATTGAAAACTTTATACATTCTTTAGCATTACCTTGATGGGAAATAGATAAAAACTCTCCCGCCGGGATAGACAGCGCATCAACCTCGCGATGTCCCTGAATTTCATGCCGTTTCTCTTTATCAATGGCAGTCGAGTAATACATACTTTTCTGTCCTTGCTGAGACGGCTTAGCGGACAACAGTGAATAGATCCGCTGGCAAGAAAAATTTACTTCCTTGAAAAAATCGAGCAAAATTTCATCTTTCATGGCCATACAAGACGAATGCTGACCACTGCAATGATTGTGTTCATCAAAATCCAGCCGTCGGGTAAAGCCCACTAGCTCTTGTGGAGGTAAAGATATCCGCTTGATTTCTGGCGTATAATTCTCATAGAAATTAAAACGGGGAAGCATCCCTTGCACATCCCACTGCTCCATCTGGCGAAAACTATTGGGAGTAACACCAAAACGCTTCTTAAAAGTACGAGTAAACGTCTGTTGTGAGTCAAAACCCAACTCATCAGAGATTTCAATGATGGGCCGACGCGAGATACGCAAGGCAACCGCCGCACGAGTCAGTACCCGCCCACGTATATAGGACGCTAATTGTAACCCCACAACACTTTTAAATTTTCGTTGCAGATGCCATTTTGAATATCCGGAAATTTTTGCCACATCATCCAATGTGGGGCGTTTTTCTAAATTAATTTCAATCCATTCAATTAATTCATCTATAAACAATATGTCTTCATTAATCATTTCATTGTTCTTTAAATATATAATTACCCTGCATACTACATTAATTTATCATTATGCCAACGCTTTTCTCAACCCTAATTTCAATTGTTAATAAGTCTTTAACTTACAATTAATTACAAATAAAACACCCATAATAGTCGCTATTATAATCAAGTTGTTAGGCTCCTTTTCTGTTACTAAAACCTAATTATTCTCATAGAAAAAACAGTATTCCCGAGGGGGATTTGTTACTAGTCGGATATAAATTGCAAGTGAATTCTTAAGATTAGCCGTTTATTAAATGCACGAATCCCCTTAATATTTCTGCATATAATGAATAATAACCCTATGATTAAAGCGTATTACACTTTGCCCGAATAGGGTAGAATGTGGCACTTGTATTATCCTCCTGACGACTGAGTGTACCAACGCCTGCGTTTGAGAACTCTGTTAAGTATTCGACATATGGTTGCAATTTCATGAAATTCAGGCCTGTAACACCGACCCATAACAAAGGGTTGCAGATAGCCAGTTCCCCTTTTACACATAATCAACGTAGCACCCGCAGTATTATGCTGCTGGTTATTTTGGCTTGTATTCCGGGAATTGTCGCCCAGACCTATTTCTTTGGTTATGGCAGCCTGATTCAGATGGCGTTGGCCATGGTGACCGCCGTGCTAGCCGAAGGCGCTGTTTTGCAATTACGTCAACAGCCCGTCTTGATGCGGTTGCAGGATAATTCTGCCCTGCTCACCGGCTTGCTATTGGGGATAAGCCTGCCCCCGCTGGCCCCTTGGTGGATGATTGTATTAGGGACGTTATTCGCCATTGTCATTGCCAAGCAGTTGTATGGGGGCTTGGGGCAAAATCCCTTTAACCCCGCCATGGTCGGCTATGTCGTTCTACTGATTTCATTCCCGGTGCAAATGACCAGTTGGCTCCCTCCGCTACCCTTGCAGGGAACCCCGGTTGGTTTCTATGACAGTCTGTTAACTATATTCACGGGTTTTACCCAGAACGGCGCGGATCTTCATCAATTGCAGATTGGCTATGATGGGGTCAGTCAGGCCACCCCGCTCGATAGCTTTAAAACCGCCCTGCGTTCGCAACCGACCGAGCAAATTCTGCAACACCCTATTTTTGCTGGGGGGCTAGCGGGCGTCGGTTGGCAATGGGTTAACCTCGGTTTCTTGGCGGGTGGGCTGTTACTGCTGTGGCGTAAAGCGATTCACTGGCATATTCCGGTGAGTTTCTTGGTGGCTTTAGCCGCTTGTGCCGCCCTCAGTTGGATGATTGCGCCACAAAGTTTTGCCCCGCCGATGCTGCATTTGTTTTCCGGTGCCACCATGCTAGGGGCTTTCTTTATTGCCACCGATCCCGTCAGCGCATCAACCACGCCCCGTGGGCGACTGATTTTCGGCGCATTAATTGGTATTCTGGTGTGGCTCATTCGTGTTTACGGCGGTTATCCTGATGGCGTAGCATTTGCTGTGCTGCTGGCTAACATCACTGTTCCGCTGATTGACCACTATACCCAGCCACGCGTTTATGGTCATCAGCGTGGGCACAAATAAGGAGCCGTTATGCTAAACACCATGAGGCGTCACGGCATCACTCTGGCACTGTTTGCTGCCGGTGCCACTGGCTTGACGGCAGTAGTTAATGCCCTGACCGAAACCACCATTGTCCATCAGGCGGCGCTACAGCAAAAAGCCTTGCTGGATCAGGTTGTTCCCGCTGAGTATTATGACAATGACATGCAAGCTGAATGTTACGTTGTCACAAATCCTGCATTAGGTAATATGGCCCCTCACCGCCTTTATCTGGCACGCAAAGAGGGTCAGCCGGTCGCCGCCGCCATTGAAACTACCGCACCAGATGGCTATTCCGGTGCTATTCAATTATTGGTTGGGGCAGATTTTCGCGGTAACGTACTAGGCAGCCGAGTAGTCGAACATCACGAAACCCCCGGTCTGGGTGATAAAATTGATATCCGCATTTCTGATTGGATAAGTCATTTCAGTGGTCAACAGGTAGAAAGTGAACAAGATAAGCGCTGGGCGGTGAAAAAAGACGGGGGTGATTTTGATCAGTTTACCGGTGCGACCATTACCCCCAGAGCAGTGGTTCAGGCGGTGAAAAATACCGCGCTATTTTTAGAAACTCTGCCAGCAAAACTTGATAGTTTGCCCGCCTGTGGAGAAAATCAATGAGTGAAGCAAAAGACCTCTTCGCCCAAGGGCTATGGAAAAATAACTCGGCATTAGTGCAACTGCTGGGCCTCTGCCCCCTGCTGGCCGTCTCATCAACGGCAACCAACGCACTGGGCTTAGGGTTGGCCACCACGCTGGTATTAGTGTGCACCAACACAGCAGTATCGGCGTTACGCCGCTGGGTGCCGAATGAAATCCGCATTCCTATTTACGTCATGATTATTGCGTCAGTGGTCAGTACCGTCCAAATGCTGATTAACGCCTATGCCTTTGGCTTATATCAGTCTCTTGGAATATTCATCCCATTGATTGTAACCAACTGCATTGTGATTGGCCGGGCGGAAGCCTATGCCGCTAAAAATCCAGTGGGATTATCTGCACTGGATGGCCTCGCGATGGGGCTGGGAGCAACTTGCGCCTTATTTGTCTTGGGTTCACTACGTGAAATTTTGGGTAACGGCACCTTGTTTGATGGCGCAGATATGCTGCTCGGAAGCTGGGCAAAAGTGTTGCGCATTGACGTCTTGCATCTGGACAGCCCGTTCCTGTTAGCCATGTTGCCACCGGGCGCTTTTATCGGCTTAGGTTTACTGTTAGCCGGTAAATATGTGATTGATGAAAAAATGAAAGCGCGCAAAGCCAAAGCATTAGCGGCTGCGCCACAGGCTCGGGATATCGTGGTAGAGAAAGTCTTATGAATAAAGAAAAACGCGTCGCTATTTTGACTCGCCTGCGGGATAACGACCCACACCCCACGACCGAGTTAGTCTATAGCACGCCCTTTGAGTTATTGATTTCGGTACTTTTATCGGCGCAAGCAACTGATGTCAGTGTCAATAAAGCCACTGCCAAGCTCTATCCGGTAGCTAACACTCCACAGGCTATGCTGGATCTGGGTGTTGATGGCCTCAAATCATATATTAAAACTATTGGTCTATTTAATACCAAAGCCGAAAATGTGATTAAAACCTGTCGGATATTGCTGGAAAAACATCAAGGCGAAGTGCCAGAGGATCGCGCTGCACTTGAAGCGTTGCCAGGTGTGGGCCGCAAAACAGCCAATGTGGTGCTGAATACCGCCTTTGGCTGGCCTACCATTGCGGTTGATACCCATATATTCCGCGTATGTAACCGTACCGGTTTTGCCCCCGGTAGTAATGTGGATCAGGTTGAAACCAAGTTACTCAAAGTGGTTCCGGCTGAATTTAAACTGGACTGTCACCACTGGCTTATTCTGCATGGTCGCTACACCTGTGTTGCTCGTAAGCCGCGCTGTGGCTCATGCATTATTGAAGACTTATGCGAGTTTAAAGAGAAAGTCTATCCTGAACATTAATCACCAGGCCCAGCAAAATAGGCTGGACTGGTGATTTAAATAGGCTGCCGGCTACACTGATACTGCATTGCTAGGTTCAGGCTGACCACTCATAAAACTGCCGACCTCCACCTGTTTAGCATTAATATTCTTACTACTGGCATAAGCATCTTTAGCAGCTTGAGTAAATGCCCCTGTCTCTTTGTGATTAGGATGATCTATCGTCTGTTTACGATAATATTTTACTTTACCCAACGTGCCAGAATCCATTGATTGAACCATATATTTAGGCATAGTTAACCTCGAAAGTGTCAGTGAAATAAAATATCATTTAAGTGAGCATCGGCTTAAATGAGTCATTACCATTCTAGAACAGCACTCATTGTGTTATAACTGAACGAACTGTTTGATTAATGACTCTAAATAACTCTGTTGTTTTATTAGTGGCTTAGATAGCCCAATTTCATTCAGTGCAGTACCCTGCAATGCCGTTATCTCATTAATAAAAATATGCCATGCGTGGCTAAGTTTTTCAGCTTCAGCAACAACAGCACTTTTCTCTTTATCAATTTTAATGACAGCGTTAATACCAGAAACTAACTTATCTGATTTTTCTAACTGATGATTTAGCTCTGTTAAACGGGTGGAAATTGTATCTATTTGGTTATCCAGTTTTTTCCGTGCTTCAGTTAAATCTATATATTTTAAACCCGCAGAAAACTGCCCCAATACTTTTTTGGTAATTTCTAATGACTGTTTAATCAACTCCAGTTCAGGTTTGGCCAGATCTAATTCACTTAGATTTTCTCCTGTCGGAATAAGATCTTTAAATGCATCAATTAGATTATGCTCACGGATAACATCCATAGCTTCTATTATTTTATCCCTTTTTTTCTCTATCTCTTTTATTTCCAGTTTTTTTATACCGACATCCTCTGTCAGTTGTTTCTGGCGTAATTGTTCAGCTTGCAAGACTTTATCGGTTCCCTCAATAATGACTACATTATGAAGATCAGCAGCCGATTTATCGAGTAACTCCGCTTTTTCGATAAAGAGTTTCCTCAGTTGAGCGATGTCATTACCCAAACTTTTAATCAAATCAAGGCGTTCTTTACGCATTTCAGATTTACTTTCTTCATCAATATCATTACTTCCAAGTGCCTCGTCGATTTCCTCCAGGGTAGTAAAATAGGTTTGTGCCAGCGTATTTTTCAATTTAACCTGTAGACTTGATAGTGACTCGCGCACATTAACATCCAACCTTTGTGAATATAAACTGACTCGTAACGCTTTTTCCTGTAATACTTCGATGCCTTCCGTTTTCAACTGAGCAAGATGTGATATATTTTTAACCCCTTGGTTCAGAGCTTTAATGTTAACGTCTGGGTAATTCAGGGCACTGTGCGGAAATGTGCTTATTTCAGCCATAGTGATAATCCTCATAATAAATGATTAAACAGGGTGAAATGGATTAGCCATATACTTTTTTATATTCGTTTATTGCTTCATCAAATATATGCACCAGCTGGAGGGCCGAGTCTGCGACACTTTTCCATGGTGTAATCACCTGCTGGAATTTATTAACAAAGCTAGTCAGGCGCAATGCATTGTTAATCGTACTGAACTGCGTCTGAGACTCATTGATTTGATTGAGAACAGATAACCACATAAAATCCAGATGGTTAAGTGCAGACTCGGCATCCACCATCCGAATGCCAATATCACTGAATAACAGAGAAAGTGTCTCTAACGAGCTTTGCAATGTTCTTTGATGGCTAACTTTCGCTTCTAATTCAGAAACTTCATGGATTAATGCATTCTTTTCTTTCCTGGCTTTTTCGGCTTTGGCACCAAAGATCCCACCAGTAATAGCAATACCTATTATGCCCCCGGCGGCCCCGGTAAAAGATAGACCGACAAACTTATCGTAATCTTTTTTTAACTGCTCAATTCTCTGTTTCTTCTCTTTTATTTTTTCGTCTAATTCCTTTATTGACTTTCTCATGTTGTTTTTTTCCATCAGGTCATATTTTGCTTTGACCTGCGGCTCCAATCCATTCACTTTATTTCCCGATGATAGTTCACCGCCAGTCAAGGTTATTCTATAATTTGATACCTTTTTCCTAATATTTTCAGTTGTTTTCTGATGTCTATTGATATCTGTCTTCATGTCATCAAGTATATCTTTTAATGCTGTGGCTATTTCATGATCAGCAGATTCATAAGTGATATTTTCCAACTGTTTATCTGTAATATCACCCAGCAAGGTTTTGACTCGCACTGTTATTGGCATTTGATTTATCACATTGATAATTTCATCACCCGTGCTGACGATATTCTTGGCGGCAACATCCAAGTCCAGACTCTGTTGCAATACGCCTTGTTCAACATCGTTCCAATTTAATGCATGATTATGAATCTCATCAAATAAAACTTTAATATCTGTCGGTTCAAGACCAGGAATATCTATTTTTTTATATCCAAGGTAAGTTTCCACTTCATCCTGCTTGATGGGTAAAGAGAGTCCCTTCCTGACATAAAGCTTAAGGTTAATTAAGTCCTCTTTGGTGAAAATGCCCCCAGAGCGCGCAACACCTGTTTGTTCCCCGGTAATAAAGTCCAGGACAACTTCTGGTAACTCATTAATTTTCACTGTGCTTTCAGCACTCGCCAAGACATTATCAATAGCCAGTTGGGTTTGTGTCATTGTATTATCCTCACCTAAATCATTAGGGGTATAGACGAGTAAAGGCAGGTAAAATTCGCCTTTATATTTCAACAGTAACGTGAACATCACTGTTATTATTATTTGTTTTTTAGAATGACCATCATGAAGATATAAAATGCCATTTCGCACTTATATCTTCATGAATTTTAATCACATGGTGTTTGTAATGAGATGTGATAAACCAGCGAACACAGCAACATGGTTTAAGTATAATAGTAGCTACTTTGGGTTATTTATATTTAGTCTTATATTAAACAAGCTAAACTGTCTGTTATTCAATAGTAGAGCAGTTAAATAATATTTCCATCATTTAAACCAGATGATTAGACTGTTATAAGATAAATATCAGTCTAATAATCTAACGAAGCGAACAATCAAGACGAAAATATCATTAAAGTGATTAATTTATTTGATTAAATAGGATTTTAATAAAACAATCTCATTTCCTTTCATAAATTGATTAGCAAATTAATAATTTAAATTAAATCTATATTTTAAGCATAATCAATTTTATTATTTATAGACTTAGTTAGGGTCTCATACTGAATAAATGCCCTCATATGTAATGCCATAGCGCCCAGCTAACCAACCAGTGATAGGCCCCCTCTATGCCGCGATTGCCGGTTTCGATTAGACGTCAGAGCCGCGCCCCACTAGACTTGTGACAAAATAGCATCAAGTTGTTAATGATTTAGCTACCAACTTGAAACAATAAAAACACCTGCGGCGTATCATGATGAAATTTAAATCGACCATAAAACCCTACACTGGCGCGGCTGGTGGCTGGGGTTCTCTTGAAGCAACCACGCGCTTTGTGCTCGACAGCAAGCAAGCATTGAAAAATATCCGTAACTTGTTACGCGTCAATCAGGTTAAAGGCTTTGACTGCCCCGGCTGCGCATGGGGAGATGACAATCACAGCACTTTCAGTTTTTGTGAGAATGGGGCTAAAGCGGTCAGTTGGGAAGCCACTCGCAAGGCGGTGGAGCCGGAGTTTTTTGCTGAACATAGCCTTACGACGCTGCGCCAACAAAGTGACTATTTCCTTGAATATCAAGGGCGAATTACTCACCCTATGCGCTATAACCCCGACACTGACCGCTATCAACCGATCAGTTGGGAAAGCGCCCTTGAATTAATTGCTAAGCATATTAATGGGCTGGATAGTCCAAATCAATTGGAGCTGTATACCTCAGGCCGCGCCAGTAATGAAGCTTCCTACCTTTATCAGCTATTTGGCCGCATGTTGGGGACAAATAACTTCCCAGATTGCTCAAATATGTGCCATGAAGCCAGTGGCACTGGGCTGAAACAGAGTATTGGGGTGGGTAAAGGCACCATTCGTATGCAGGATTTTGAGCTAGCTGATGCCATTTTTGTCTTCGGGCAGAATCCGGGCACTAATCACCCAAGAATGTTACACAGTTTGCGCCATGCAAAAGACCGCGGGGCGCGGATTGTCAGCTTCAATACCTTGCGCGAACGCGGGTTAGAACGTTTTGCTGACCCACAAAATCCGATTGAAATGTTGACGCCAAAATCCTCGCCGATCAGTTCTGCCTATTTTCAGCCAAACCTTGGCGGTGATATGGCGGCAGTGCGCGGTATGGTGAAAGCGCTACTGGAAACCCATCGCCATCAACGGGTACAAGGGTTGCCCGGCTTATTCGATGAAACCTTTATTGTTACGCACACCCAAGGAATTGATGATTATCTGACGGCGGTTGATAGTACCTCATGGGCGCAGATTACCCAGCAATCGGGCCTAACGGAGGAGCAAATACGCCACGCGGCAGATATTTATCAGCATGCAGATCGGGTGATTTTGACGTGGGCGATGGGTATCACCCAGCATAAACACTCGGTGATAACCGTCAGAGAGTTAGCCAACCTGCAACTGTTGTTTGGTCAGTTAGGCAAACCCGGTGCCGGTTTATGCCCGGTTCGCGGCCACAGTAATGTGCAAGGCAACCGTACCATGGGGATTGATGAAAAACCCTCTGCCGCGATGTTAGCGCGCTTAGGCCAGCATTTTGGTTTCACCCCACCGCAAGCCGCCGGCCATAATACTGTGGAAGCGCTGGAGGCGATGCTGCGCGGTGAAGTTAACGTGTTGATTGCCCTGGGGGGTAATTTAGCCGCCGCTGCTCCGGATACCGCGCGCACCGCGCAAGCATTGCGCCGTTGTGACCTAACTGTGCATATCAGCACCAAACTGAATCGCAGCCACCTGATTACCGGCACTGAAGCCCTGATCCTGCCAACATTGGGCCGCACAGAGCGCGATATGCAAGCCAGCGGTTCGCAATTTATTACAGTAGAAGATTCATTTAGCATGGTGCATGCCTCTGAGGGCGTGGGTAAACCGCTGGCGGAGACTCAATACGCTGAAACGGCTATTGTTTGCGGTATCGCTAACGCGGTTTTTGCTCAAAAACCCGCTGAAGGTAAAGCGCTGAATTGGCTGGTATTAGCCGATGATTACAACTTAATTCGCGACCATATTGCCGCCACTACTCCCGGCTTTGATGATTTCAATGCCCGTTGCGAGCAACCGGGTGGCTTCTATCTGGGCAGTGCCGCTGCCGACATGCAATTTGCCACCCCCAGTGGTAAAGCCGAGTTTTGCGCATCCATATTGCCAGAGAATTTGTTCCCGCAGATTGCTGGCGTGCCCGTTCCCTTTGTGCTGCAAACCTTGCGCTCGCATGACCAATACAACACCACCATTTATGGCCTCGATGACCGCTATCGCGGGGTGTACGGTCAACGGGAAGTGCTGTTTATTAACCCACAAGATTTGGCCGAGCTGGCCTTGGAAGATGGTGATTTAGTCGAAATTGAAACCCTGTGGAATGACGGAATCACCCGAAAAGTCAGTGGATTCAAACTGGTGAGCTATGATATTCCGCGCGGGAATCTGGCGGCCTATTACCCTGAAACCAACCCGCTGGTGCCCTTGTCCAGCTTTGGTGATGAGACCCACACACCCACCTCAAAATCCGTGCCGGTGACCGTGCGCCGTTGGCAACAGCCGCAAACACTGCGCATTGCTTGAATACGGCCCTGATTCGTCGGGGCCAATTATTGTGGATCACGGCTGACAAAAGGCACCATACATACCCCTGCCTTTAATAGGGAATTCCTCTACAAAATGATATGCCGCTTGCCCGATGGGGCTGATTCGCGTAAAACTGTCAGCCGGATTAATCCCACTTACTAGACCATTCACTGGACGATATGTTTCAAGATAACCCGCTGCTGGCGCAGCTAAAACAGCAACTTCACACTCAGACTCCGCGCGTCGAAGGCGTCGTTAAAGGTACTGAGAAAGGCTTTGGCTTTCTTGAGGTAGACGGGCAGAAAAGTTACTTTATTCCGCCGCCACAGATGAAAAAAGTCATGCATGGCGATCGCATTATTGCGACCCTTCATACCGATAAAGATCGTGAAATTGCTGAGCCGGAAACCCTGGTTGAGCCATTTTTATCGCGCTTTGTTGGCCGTGTGCAACGAAAAGATGACCGCCTGTCTATCGTCCCTGACCATCCTCTGCTGCGCGATGCCATTCAATGTCGTCCGGTGCGCGAACTGACGCACGATTTCCAAACCGGTGATTGGGCCGTAGCCGAAATGCGCCGCCATCCATTAAAAGGTGACCGGGCTTTTAATGCTGATCTGACTGCTTTTATTACTGATGGTGAAGATCATTTCGTGCCTTGGTGGGTCACATTAGCGCGCCATAATCTGGAGCATGAAGCGCCAGCGATGGTGGAATCAGCTCTGCATGATGCCAATCTGCAACGTGAAGATTTGACTGCGCTTAATTTTGTCACTATCGATAGCGCCAGCACCGAAGATATGGATGACGCCTTGCATGTGAAAGACAACGGAGACGGTTCTCTGTTGTTGACCATTGCCATTGCAGACCCTACTGCTTATGTCGATGAGAACAGTGAGTTGGATTTAATTGCCCGCAAACGCGCATTTACCAACTATCTGCCGGGCTTTAATATCCCGATGCTGCCACGCGATTTATCCGACAATCTCTGCTCACTGCGCCCGAATGAACGCCGCCCGGTATTGGTGTGCCGTGTCACTATTGCCGCTGATGGTGCGCTGGGTGATGACATTCAATTCTCAGCCGCTTGGGTAGAATCAAAAGCCAAGCTGGTCTATGACGAAGTGTCTGACTGGTTAGAGGGTCAGGGTGACTGGCAGCCGCAAAATGCTGATATTGCAGAACAAATCACATTACTGAAACGTGTTTGTGAAGCGCGCAGCAATTGGCGTCAGGCCCATGCACTGGTGTTTAAAGACCGGCCGGACTACCGCTTCCTATTGGGCGAAAAAGGCGAAGTGCTGGATATCATTGTGGAACATCGCCGCATTGCTAACCGCATTGTTGAAGAGTGCATGATTGCCGCCAACGTCTGCGCCGCTATTGCGCTGCGTGATAATCTTGGCTTTGGCATTTATAACGTGCATGCCGGATTTGATCCTGCGCTGGTTGAGCAAGCCGCCAATGTGTTGCAAGCCAATGGGGTGGAAGCCGATCCACAAGCGCTGCTGACTCTACCTGGTTTCTGTGAATTGCGCCGTCATCTTGATACCTTGCCGACCCAGTTCCTCGACAGCCGTATCCGTCGTTTCCAAACATTCGCTGAAATCAGTACAGTTCCTGGCCCCCACTTCGGTTTGGGGCTTGAAGCTTACGCCACCTGGACCTCGCCAATTCGTAAATACGGCGATATGGTCAATCATCGCCTGCTGAAAGCCATTATTACCGGCCAGCATGCAGAGAAGCCACAGGATGAAATCACGGTGCAATTAGCTGAACGCCGTCGGTTGAATCGCATGGCTGAACGCGATGTCGGGGATTGGTTGTATGCCCGTTACCTGCAACCTATGGCTGGCACAGATACCCGCTTCCCTGCGGAAATCATTGATGTCACCCGCGGTGGTCTACGCGTACGCTTACTGGATAACGGCGCAGTGGCCTTTATTCCGGCACCCTTTATTCACGCGGTACGTGATGAAATGGTATGCAGCCAGGAAACTGGCACCGTGCAGATCAAAGGTGAAACGGTCTACAGCCAGAACGATAAAATTGAAGTGCGCATTGCAGAAGTGCGAATGGAAACACGCAACGTGGTTGCCCGCCCAGTGGTTTGATAGCGTAACCAACGCACATGCAGCTTGAAGTATGACGGATAGAAGCCGTGGTGATGCACAACATCCCACGGCTTTTTTATGTTCATCATCCCCGCCCCCATTACTTTGGCCTCATGATCAGCACAGTCGGGTGGCCGTCACAATATGTAAGAAAATGATACCAATGGTGAGAAAAAAACAATTAGCTCATCACAGTTCTCACTTTCGCTACTTTTCTTTCACATTAAACCTCCTATGTTAACTAGCAGTTTGCATCTTTTGTCATAAACAGGTGCTGATAATTGCTATAGCCTAAATAATTCGAGTTGCAGAAAGGCGGCAAGTGAATGACAAATTGGTTGTAAACCATTTTGAACAGCGCCAGCGCTGGCCCACAGGGTGAGCCTCATTGAGGCTCATAATCCCGATGAGTTGACGCCAGGTCAATGATTCGGGTGATTGAACCTAGCCAACGCACATGTAGCTCGAAATATAACGGGTACCCCTAACATAACAAGGAGTTGTTCCCCATGAAGAACGTCAAGACTGTCGTCATATGGCTGACCGTGGCGTTAATTGGTGCATTTGCTTTTGCCATGCTGGCACTGAGCCGAGGCGAGCATGTCAACGCCATCTGGTTGGTGATTGCATCGGTAGCTTGTTACAGCATCGCTTATCGTTTTTACAGCCTGTTTATCGCCAAGAATATCTTTGAACTGGATGACCGCCGTTTAACCCCCGCTGAGCGGCGTAATGATGGTCTGGATTATGTTCCAACCAATAAATGGGTGCTTTTCGGTCACCACTTTGCCGCTATTGCTGGTGCAGGGCCGCTAGTTGGGCCTATTTTAGCCGCACAAATGGGCTTCTTACCCGGCACTATCTGGATTCTGGTGGGGGTGATGATGGCCGGTGCGGTGCAGGACTTCTTGATCCTGTTCATCTCCACCCGCCGCGATGGCCGCTCATTGGGGGAAATGGCAAAACAAGAATTAGGGGCTTTTGCCGGTATTATCACCATGTTAGGCGCATTGGGGGTGATGATCATCATCTTGTCCGCACTGGCCTTAGTGGTGGTAAAAGCTTTGGCAGACAGCCCGTGGGGTCTGTTCACCATTGCGGCTACCATCCCAATCGCGCTGTTTATGGGCGTGTATATGCGCTTTCTGCGCCCGGGTAAAATTGCCGAAGTGTCATTAATTGGTTTTGTGTTAATGATGGCGGCAATTATTTACGGTGGGAATATTGCGGTTCATCCTTATTGGGGGCCATTCTTCACCTTACACGGCACTACCCTAACTTGGGTGCTGGTTATTTATGGTTTTATTGCCTCCGTGCTGCCGGTATGGCTGCTGCTGGCACCGCGAGATTATTTATCGACCTTCCTGAAAATCGGCGTCATTATCGGTTTGGCAGTGGGTATTGTGTTCGCCATGCCAGAAATGAAAATGCCCGCCGTCTCGCGCTTTATTGATGGCAGCGGCCCGGTATTCTCCGGCAGCTTGTTCCCATTCCTGTTTATCACCATCGCCTGTGGCGCGATTTCGGGCTTCCATGCGCTGGTTGCCAGTGGCACCACGCCGAAACTGATTGAACGCGAAAGCCACATTCGCTTTATCGGATATGGCGCGATGCTGATGGAGTCATTCGTCGCCATTATGGCGCTGATTTGTGCATCGGTTATTGATCCGGGCGTTTATTTTGCGATGAACTCCCCGGCGGCGCTGATTGGCACCACGGTAGAAAGTGCCGCGTTAGCTATCAACAGCTGGGGATTTGTCGTCACTCCTGAAACTCTGGCTATGGTTGCCAAAGATGTCGGCGAGAACTCGATATTGTCTCGTGCTGGCGGCGCGCCGACCTTTGCCGTCGGGATGGCGCATATCATTAGCGAAGTCTTTAATAGCCGCAATATGATGGCATTCTGGTATCACTTCGCCATTCTGTTTGAGGCGATGTTTATTCTGACCGCCGTTGATGCCGGAACCCGTGCTTGCCGCTTTATGGTGCAGGATTTGGTGGGGGTGGTAGTGCCGAGTCTGGCGAATAACCGCTCCTGGTTGGGTAACTTATCCGGCACCACCGTGGCCGTGGCTTGCTGGGGCTTCTTTGTTTACCAAGGGGTGGTCGATCCACTGGGCGGCATCAATACCCTGTGGCCATTGTTTGGTATCGGTAACCAAATGCTGGCATCAATGGCGCTGATTTTAGGGACTGTCGTCCTGTTTAAAATGAAGAAGCAGCGCTATGCTTGGGTAACCATCCTGCCAACAATTTGGCTGTTTATTACCTCAATGACGGCAGGCTGGCAGAAGATTTTCCATGAAAAACCGAGTATTGGTTTCCTCGCTCAGGCGAAAAAATTCTCGGCGGGTGTCGAGCAAGGGGTATTGATTGCCCCGGCCAAGAGCATTAAGGACATGGAAACTATTGTGTTTAACAACCAGATCAACGCCGCCTTGTGCGCCTTCTTTATGCTGGTGGCAGTGACCATGTTAATTTCATCTTTCTTCGTGATTCGGCGCGCGCTGAAATCCAGCAAGCCCACCACGCATGAGACTGAAGTTGTATTCCGTGAGGAGACTGTTCGTGGCTAATGTAGGTATCCCACTGCGCAGGCAGCACCCTAATCTGTTGCATAACCGGCCATTATCCGCTGGGCCGCGTCAGATTACACGCTGCATACCGCTGGTTCCCATAGCAACTCGCCCGACCACGTTGTGGGCTTGGGTACGTCTGATTACACGCCGGGTGGCACAAAGTTTTCGCTTGATGGTGGGAGTGCAGGATTATGGCAATTATGTCAATCATATGCGCCGTCATCATCCCGAGACACCGCCCATGACCGAGCGTGACTTCCACCGTTATTGTCTGGAGGCCCGTTTCCCGAGTGAAGCGGGTAAGTTGGGGAAATGCCCTTGCTAGGATAAAAGCCGTTTTATTCCGCCCTAACAAGTGACACCGTAACGCCCTGTGATTTTCTAGCAGGGCGTTTTTTTATGCTTTAGTGTGTGAATGAAACATTAGTCCGTGAATGAAACTCTAGCTCAAGATTGTCGAGCCAAATGCGCCCTGCCAATCATGTTCAAACTGTTCAACTGCGGCTTTAACCGCCGGTGTACTGATAAATTGCTCTGCAACATCCACAGGAATAGTCACTGACTGACATCCCGCCAGTAAGCAATCCAGTACCTGCCGTGGCGTCCGGAAGCTAGCAGCCAACACTTTAGCCCCCGGCGCGTGTAAGGTGAGCAACTGCTGTAATTCGCGCACCATGGCGATGCCATCGCCGCCCTGGGCATCTAACCGGTTAACATAAGGGGCAACATATTCAGCCCCGGCTAAAGCCGATAATAGGCCTTGTCCGGCACCGTAAACCGCCGTACCCAATGTCGGGATTGACATCGTTTTCAACTTTTTGATTGCCGCTAACCCTTCTGCGGTGGCGGGCACTTTGATAACCAAACCGGGAACCCGCTGTGACAGTAAAACGGCCTCCGACACCATCAACTCGCTGTCACTGGCCAACACTTGTGCAAAAAGTTTACCTGTTCCCCCCAAAGCATCGCGCAGTGCAGGGAGTACTTCCCAGATAGGTTTGCCCGCTTTAGCCAAAATACTGGGATTGGTGGTGACGCCCTGCAAAGGCAGGACTCGCGCCAGCCGTTTAACTGCGGCCACATCTGCTGTGTCGAGATAAAGCTCCATAACAACCTCCGATTGTGATGATTAAAGCAGCCAAACTGGTTAGCCGCAATCATAGAGCAACCCTTAATCAATAACGTGATCTCGCTCAAACATCTTTCATTCGAAAGTGAATTACACTTCAAATGAAAGTTTATTTTTGGCTGACTCATTATGAACCTAAGACAACAAACAATTTTACAGCAAGTGAATGACCGTAAGCGGGTTAGCGTTAGCGAATTATCGCAAACGACCCAGGTATCGGAAGTGACTATTCGGCAAGATCTTAATCTGCTGGAGAAACGGGGTTTTCTCAAGCGCGTGCACGGCTCTGCTGTTGCCCTTGAAAGTGATGATATTGATGTTCGTATGATGCGCTATTTTTCTATGAAACAAAAACTGGCCAATCATGCAGCCTCGTTGGTCAATGACGGCGAAACAATATTTATTGAAAGCGGCAGCAGTAACGCCCTATTGGCCCATCAGTTGGCAAAACGGCCGGCCATCACGCTGGTGACAGTCAGCGGCTATATTGCACGGCAATTAAAAAACTCCGCCTGTGAAGTCATTCTATTGGGGGGGATTTATCAGAAGAAAAGTGACAGCATGGTCGGCCCATTGACACAACTGTGTTTGCGTCATGTGAATTTCAGTAAAGCATTTATCGGCATTGATGGCTATCAGATGGACTGCGGGTTCACCGGCCGTGACATGTTACGCGCCGATGTGATTAACAGTGTGCTGGCAAAAGGTGCCGAAAATATCATCCTGGCGGATGCCTCTAAATTTGGTCAGGTACATCAAAATTTGCTGGCCACTGACTCAGTTATCAGCAGAGTGATTACCGATAATCGCCTGCCCGCGTGCTATCAACAGCAGTTGACGGCGCAAGGAATTCAAGTCGACATTTTGGGCGAGTAATGGCTGAGTTATCATTATCAAACCGCCCTAATCGGAGCAATACTCATGGCAGAGATGACGTTTACCCGCGAACAAACACAGCGGATGACCTACAAACTTCAGCGTTACCTGGAGCAAGAACACAATATTGAGTTGGAGGATTTTGACACGGAGTTTTTACTGCAATTTATCAGCCGTGAGTTAGGTGCGCATTTTTACAATCAGGGAATCAATGACGCCATCACGCAAATCGAAGCAAAAATGCTCGATATCAGTGACGCCATATTGTGGTTGGAAAAACCCGTGCAAGACTAAACACGGGCAGCCGTCAAACGCGGTTTTTATTGCCCATAATAGGCATTTTTCCCGTGTTTGCGCAGGTAATGTTTATCCAACAATTGCGGCTGCATATCCGCCAATTGCGCGTTCAACTGGCGAGAGAAAATGCCCATATAAGCCAATTCTTCTAACACCACCGCATTGTGCACCGCGTTATCAGCACTGCTTCCCCAGGCAAATGGCCCGTGCGAATTCACTAAAACGGCGGGCACATCTTCTGGCTTAATACCGCGTTGTTGGAAAGTTTCGACAATGACATTACCGGTCTCCCACTCATAACGACCAGCAATCTCTTCCGGGGTCATCAAACGGGTACAGGGAATAGTGCCATAGAAATAATCCGCATGAGTGGTGCCCCAGGCGGGTAAATCTAAACCGGCTTGCGCCCAGATGGTGGCATGGCGTGAATGGGTGTGAACAATACCGCCAATTTGTGGGAAATTAAGGTAAAGCGCCCGGTGAGTATCGGTATCCGACGAGGGTTTCTTGCTGCCCTCCACCACTTTTCCGCTGTCCAACTCCACGACCACCATATCGTCAACCGTCATGACATCATATTCCACGCCCGAAGGTTTAATCACCAAAAGCCCACGATTTCGGTCGACGGCACTGACATTTCCCCACGTGAAAGTGACCAGATTATGGCGCGGTAATGCCAAATTAGCGGCGAGTACCTGCTGCTTCAGTTCGTTGAGCATGGTCATATCCTGAATAACTGAATTTGTCTCATTTTCAGCGCCACAGGGGAGAATCGGTATGGGATAAATAGCTATAAACTGCGTGCGGATCGGCTAGAAAGCGCAGTATGAGAGATATACGCCCATACAGCGAAGCTTTATTGAGCGGTGCCAAGAGGTTAATTCAGTTTTGGCTTCAGATAATCCTTAATTACTGCCCACATTAGGCCAAATTAGGATTATTCACCTATCAAATAACTCTCGGACATTTATACTATTTTTCATTAGTGATAAACCTAGTTTTTAGCATTAATCCTGAATTTAAACTTAAATGCCGTTCTTTATTCTGAACACTAACCGAATAAGACCTCGGCTAAAATGAATACAAAGCCTATACTTAGTCTAGGCAAGTTCATTCTGATACGGATAGCTCAGGGCATATAAGTTGAAGACCTTTACGTTGAAGGTCATAACCTGCTCGATCCGTATTTAGCCACTGTCTGGAGAATTATTATGATGATAATCAATAAACGATTTGCTACTGCCGCGCTGGCACTCACTCTGGCTTTATCTCTATCCGCCTGTTCTAACATGTCCAAACGTGACCGTAATACCGCGATTGGTGCCGGGGCCGGTGCCGTTGGCGGGGCAGTCTTGACGGGCAGTACACTAGGGACGTTAGGTGGTGCTGCTATTGGTGGGGTTATTGGTCATCAGGTCGGTAAATAACCTTTATCCTTCGTACTTGTCGTTGCAGGGGTGTTAGCTACTCTCACTTACCCGAATCACTTACCCGTGTAAGCTCATCGGGATACGTTTGCTTGCTGCCTACCTGCAACACCAATGACTTTGGATAATATGGACGTGATAGTTTTGTAAGGCGTTTAGTGGTAAACGCCTTATATCTACTCACCCACCCGCCAGTTTGACTTTCATCCCTTTGGCTTCGAGCAATTGTTTGAGCAGATCGCGCTTATCTCCTTGAATTTCAATCACGCCGTCTTTCAGCGCACCGCCACAACCGCACTTTTTCTTCAGTTCTGCCGCCAATTTTTCTAGCAGTTCATCACTACCATCAATACCGGTAATCAGACACACGCCCTTTCCTTTGCGGCCACTGGTTTGGCGCTGGATGCGAACAATACCATCGCCCTTAGGTCGCTGCGGTTTTACCTCGGGTTCGGTGATACGGCCAGTGTCAGTTGAATACACTAAGCGGCTATTATCATCACTCATTGTGCCCCCTTAGGTAGCGACGCCAAAATATCAGTCAGGGCTTTTTCAGGATCAGGAGATTGGGTGATCGGACGCCCTATCACCATATAATCCACCCCGGCTACCACGGCTTGTGGCGGTGTCATAATGCGGCGCTGATCACCCGCATCACTGCCTTCAGGGCGGATCCCCGGAGTGACCAGTTTGAAATCCTCACCGCACACTTGTTTTAGCCGCACCGCTTCATGGGCAGAGCACACCACGCCGTCTAAACCGCAATCCCACGTCAATTTCGCCAACCGCTCAGCCTGTTCCGCTGGGGTGATGTTAATGCCAACATCACGTAAATCTTCACCATCCATACTAGTGAGCACGGTCACGGCAATCAGTAACGGCGCTTGCGGCCCGTAGGGCAATAAAGCCTCTTTTGCTGCGCTCATCATACGCGCCCCGCCGCTAGCATGGACATTCACCATCCACACGCCGAGTTCCGCTGCCGCCGCGACAGCACGGGCGGTGGTGTTAGGAATATCGTGGAATTTCAAATCAAGAAACACTTCAAAGCCGCGTTGATGCAGATCACGTACCAATTGCGGGCCATATAAGGTAAACATCTCTTTGCCCACCTTTAACCGGCAATCTCGCGGGTTAACACGATCAGCAAAGGCTAGCGCCGCGTCTTTATTGGCATAATCCAGTGCGACAACAATCGGGGAAGATATTGAGCCACTGTTATTAGTTTTAGTTGCAGACGTCATTTTCCAGCCTTTTTCAGTCAGTCATTATTTTTCAGTCAATAACCAGTCATTATTAGTCAATAAATAGTGGTAACGCCCATATTCTACAGGGTGTATCACAGAAATTACAGCAATCGGACGTTCGAGGTTTACCGTCTGTTTGTCAGACTTTGATTGGGTAGGTCAATTTAGGTAAAACAGACAGATGCCCCATACCCGCAGTTGAGTAAATTAGTTTCAAGAAGCGTAAATTCTTAATCAATATATTTGATTACTCAGCTCAGTATTTTGGCATTTCATTTAAACAACCATGCGGTATCATGCACTCCATCGCCAGACAATGATTGTCTAACCAATGATTTAAATAATAATTTATTATTTAAATGGTAAATAAGTAACTGGAGTATTACATGAAAAATATTAAATATATCATCCCTGCATTGGCCCTTTCTTTCGCATCCTTTGCCAGTGTTGCTGCAACACAAGTCCAGCATGCTCCCTCAACTGGATTGAATCAGATTGGCACCATCTCAGCCAGTAATGCCGGTACTTTGACTGAATTAGAGAATACACTGACGAAAAAAGCAGATGAAGCCGGTGCAACCTCATATTTGATCACCTCTGCGACCGGCAATAACAAACTGCACGGCACCGCGGTCATTTACCGCTAAGTTGCCCCGACCCTCAAGTTAAGTCTGTGTCGTAGCAACCAAAGAACACTAAAGTGCTCTTTGGTTGCTTTTCCAATGTGAATTTTTTGTGACAATTGTGTTATCCCCTAGACAGTTCTGCGTTCCTCGCTTAGCTTGGTATTTTCCCTTAAGTTGAAGGTTATATGATGAGCGAAATATCTACCTTAACCATTAAAATCCCTCTGGAATTAAAAGAAAAAATCAAAGCCGCCGCCTTAGAAAAGCAATTCTCTCTCAGCACTGAAGTCTGCGAAAGATTAGAACAAAGTTTTGAGCTTGAGGTTAAAAGTAGCAAAAGCAGCCGTAAAGAAGCCAAGTTGCATCACAGCGAGATTGATAATCAAGGTGTGGAAGAAATGTCAGAACAGCCATTGAGTCAGAAAGAATTGAAGAAATTGCGCCAATTGCTGAAAGATGGCGTTAAAGCGCCGCAGAAGAAAAAGTAAGCCATTATTATTGTCATACACGACCTATTCATCGGGTGATTCAATTCACCCGATACTTATAGCTAATCCAAATTATAGCCATCTCACTTATTGCCCATCTAGCCCTCTGATGGGCTTAATCGATGCCCAGGCACGGCAAGATGGACAATGCCAGTAAAGCGAATGTGCGGTAAAACCACATTTGTGGCAGCGATAACGCGGTTTGGTGCGGATTTGCTCACCGACCATATCACGCAACAACAGCAAGCTCTCTTTTGCTCGCCCGTCTTCAGCATCGGCCAAGTGATAATCCATTAAACGATAGAAAACTCGCATGGTTGGATGGCGCTGTAACTGGCGATTAATATAGGTTTGCGCTACATCCCGGCCTTCATGCTGCTCAAGAATTTCGGCCAACATTAACTCAGCCATCGCGCCGGTATTATCTTCAACACAGCGTTTAAGAAAATTAGCCCATGCTTCGGGTTGCTGTAAGTGCTGATAACATTCACTCAGCATCTGCAATGCTTCGCTGACCACTTCTTTGTCTTGATCTAACACGCGCTCCAGCGCCTCGACGGCTTTTGCGTATTCACCTTTGGCCAAATAGACCCGGCCTTGCATGATGGACACTCTGGCGCACTGTTTATCGGCTGAAGCCGCTTTTTTCAACAGGCTCATCGCCTTATCAAGGTCATCACTGCCCATGGCTTGCAGCGCTAACTCACAATAAAAATGCGCAATTTCCAACCGCTGATTATCTTTGCCCATCTTGACCAGCTTTTCTGCCACTTCAATGGCATTGTTCCAATCACTGGTGGCCTGATAGATAACTAATAACTGCTGTAATGCACCTAGGCGAAAATCTTTCTCTTCAACCAATTGGTTGAACATATCTTCCGCTCTGTCATATAGCCCCGCCGCCATGTAATCGCGCCCCAACTGCTGGACCGCCAACAAGCGCTGTTCAAATGTCAGGGAAGCGCTTTCCATCAAGGCCTGATGGATGCGGATAGCGCGGTCAACTTCACCACGAGAACGGAACAGATTGCCTAACGTCAGATGCGCTTCAACTGTTGAACTGTCTTCTTTCAGCATTTCAAGAAACAGATCAACCGCTTTGTCTTGCTGGTTTGAGAGAAGGAAGTTAACCCCGGCCACATATTCACGAGACAGGCGGTTAGCATCCTGCTGCCTATCCTGCTGAGCACTTCTTCGCCCCATATACCAACCATAGGCGGCAGCGACCGGTAACAGCAGAAACAGCATTTCTAACATAGAAAATTATTCCTTGCTGACAGCAGGTATAGATGCCGTCGCGCTGGGTTCAATCGGTAGCTCTTGCTGCGATTCAAGACGTTTGATTTTCCGCTCGGCGCGGCCCAGTAAAATCCGAACTCGCAGATAAAAAAGCCCGCAAATAATCCATCCCAACACCAGACCCGCAGCAAAAAGCGCCGCTAATAAGGTCGATACACGATATTCGCCCTGAGCCAATAAATAATTGAAGGTAACGACCTGATCGTTATTTGCCCCTAACGTGATCGATATCACAAAAACCACGAGTACTAATAAAAAAATCAGCAAATATTTCACGTTTTTTCCTAAAGGCCGAATCAACCTGATGAATTATGCCAAAAATGTGGCGTCCTTACTCAATAAATTAGCACTTCCATACCCAGCAAAGAAACCCTGCACCAAGATAAAGCGCTGAACCTATGCTTAATAGAGATTATTTTAAGCAATTTAGTTGAGAATCCTGAACGGTGAAAAATCATTAATCGCTTAATTTTCCCCGTGCTCGCGCTTTTCTATTTCCTGTTGTTCTTGCGGTGGAATATATATTAAGTGGCCCGAACCACCGCTGCACCAGACTACAGACAATAGCAACCAATAGACCGCTGATAAGGGTGGCCGCCATCAAATCGCCGGGCCAATGCATCCCTAAGGCCAAGCGGCTCATCATCACACCCTGCGCCCAAAGCATCAGTAAAATAACCGTTTTGTAATGTCGACGTGGCCATAACAGCCCAACCGCCAATAATGCCCAACTGGCAGCAAAAACAGTATGTCCGGAAGGAAAAGCAAAACCGGTTTCAAATTGCCAGTGGCTGCTTAACCACGCTGGAATGATGGATTGGTCCTGCAATTGCTGCTTAACCAACTCGCTGCGCTCGGTACGGGATAAAGAATAGAAAAAGCGGTTATCAATATGATATTCAGCTTCAAGCCACACCACAAAGGGCCGCGGCTCCTGCACATTTTCTTTAATCAGCGATTTCAAACCCTGCCCCAACACAATGACCACGCCCAGTAGCGCTAATAGCCCGATAGCCGGTTTGAGCCGAAAACGCAGGCACCACAAAAACCAACCACTAAGGATAATACTGGTGATGATGCCCCACGGCGCGGTCACTGTCTCTGTCACCCAAAAAAGCGCTTTTAACGCACTTTCACTGCCACCTGGCTGCCACTGCCAACCAGAGAACCAAATGACAAAAGTTGGCAACAGTAAAATAACTGCTCCCACGGTAATTCGTTTTGTTATATTCCACATCTGTTGCCCTTCTTTCTGGCAAAACCCACAACACATTACCCGTGGTGATGGCACGTTTTATATAAATGCTATACCCAATAGATTTCGAGTTGCAGGTAGGCGGCAACAAAATGAACCCAAGGAGTTGAGATAACTCAATGACTTGGGTGAGTGATGACAGCCAACACCCCTGCATTTTGAAAGGTAACGGGTATATATCTATATAATATAAGTCTCTCTAACCATTGATAACATACAAAATTTTTTTGTCACTAGCGAAATAAATCTCAAACAGACATTCATGCTGGCCTTATTGCTGCTTTGTTGAACAGCAGGTCATCAAAAGTTATGGCAATATAGCTAATAATGATCGCAGAAAATTTTTTATTTAACCTTTATATCGCAACATACCGAGGTATAAGGTTAAAACAGGCATTCACGGTAGGGTGTGCGACAACCTTTCTAAGGGTATGAAGTTATAATATGAACAATAAGATGCAGCTAAAACGTGTAGCAGAAGCTAAATTACCGACTCCTTGGGGTGATTTTCTGATGGTCGGTTTTGAAGAATTAGCCACTGGTCATGACCATCTGGCATTAATCTTTGGCGATATCAGCGGTGATGAGCCGGTGCTCTCGCGTGTTCATTCTGAATGTCTGACGGGTGATGCCCTGTTTAGCCTGCGTTGTGATTGTGGTTTCCAGTTAGAAGCTGCATTGGCACATATTGCCGAAGAGGGCCGTGGTGTGCTGATTTATCATCGTCAGGAAGGTCGTAATATTGGTTTGCTGAATAAAATTCGAGCCTATGCCTTACAGGACTTGGGGGCCGATACCGTTGAAGCCAATCATCAACTGGGTTTTGCTGCCGACGAGCGCGATTTCACACTGTGTTCTGATATGTACAAGTTATTGGACATTAAAGCTGTACGTTTGCTGACCAATAACCCGAAGAAAGTTGAAATTCTCTCCGAAGCGGGGATCAATATCGTCGAGCGCGTCCCTCTGATTGTCGGGCAAAATCCTAAGAATGAACACTATATGGCAACAAAAGCGGCTAAAATGGGCCATTTGTTGACCAAATAATCACCTTGGATTCTCACTGCTTATATACGTTTTTTGGCTAACACAAGCTATAAGGGTGGTCTCGCAACCACCCTTTTTAATGATTTAATTTAATAGTGACACCGTCACATAAACATCAATCTATTACAGCATTTTGCGGATCACATAATGCAAAATGCCGCCATTTTCGAAATAAACCAATTCATTGCCAGTATCTATGCGGCAGCGAGTATCAATCTTTTGTTGCCGCCCGTCAGCATAGGTGAGTGTTACAGGAACAATTTGCCCCGGAGCTAAGCCTTGTAACCCACTGACACTAATAGATTCATCGCCCGTCAGGCCCAATGTTTTGCGGTCTACACCAGCAGGGAACTCCAGCGGCAGAATGCCCATCCCGATTAAATTAGAGCGGTGAATACGTTCGAAAGACTCCGCAATCACCACCCTAATCCCCAGCAAACGCGGCCCTTTAGCAGCCCAGTCGCGGCTTGAACCTGAGCCATATTCCTTACCGGCAATCACCGCTAATGGCACATTTTCCTGCTGGTAACGCATAGCCGCATCATAGATAGCCATTTGATTTTGCGATGGAATATGGCGAGTAATTCCCCCCTCAACACCGGGCACCATTTCATTACGGATACGGATATTGGCAAAGGTTCCGCGCATCATCACTTCATGGTTACCCCGGCGCGAGCCGTAGGAGTTGAATTCTTTAATTTCAACCCCGCGATCACGCAAATAACGTCCTGCTGGGCTGTCCAGCTTGATATTACCGGCGGGTGAAATGTGGTCGGTAGTGACTGAATCGGCCAAAATTGCCAAAATACGGGCGTTATGGATATCCTGAACGGGTTCTGGTAAGGCTTTCATATCACTGAAGAAAGGCGGCAAACGAATATAGGTAGAATCACTCTGCCAATCATAGGTGGGCGTACTATCAACTTGAATCGCCTGCCACTCTTCATCGCCATCAAACACCGCAGAATACTCCTTGCGGAACATATCGGTTTTAACCTCTTCAACGGCTTTGGCGATTTCAAGGCCGGTCGGCCAAATATCTTTTAAGTAGACCGGATGACCCTCGGGATCGTGGCCCAACGCATCTTGCGTCAAATTGACATTCATATTCCCCGCCAGAGCATAGGCGACCACCAGCGGCGGCGAGGCCAACCAGTTGGTTTTTACCAAAGGATGAATGCGTCCCTCAAAATTGCGGTTGCCAGAAAGCACCGCCCCGACGGTTAAATCCCCTTCTTTGATGGCATTTTCTATTGGTTCTGGCAATGGGCCGGAGTTACCTATACATGTGGTGCAGCCGTAACCCACCAGGTTGAAACCCAAATGATCCAGATAAGAGGTTAAACCCGCCGCTTTCAGGTATTCGGTCACCACTTTGGAGCCAGGAGCCAGGGAGGTCTTCACCCATGGCTGAGTTTTAAGCCCCTTTTCTGCGGCTTTCTTGGCGAGTAATCCCGCCGCCATCAGTACACTGGGGTTCGAGGTATTGGTGCATGAGGTAATGGCCGCGATGACCACCGCGCCCTGTTGCAACTCGTGGGTTTTGCCCTCCAGAGTGAAGGAAACGCCGCTGACTTTGTCTTTTTTACTGTTAACTTCCAACTCTTCAAACGCGTTAAACGCCAATGGCACTTTCGCTAATGCGACTCGGTCTTGCGGGCGTTTCGGCCCAGCCAGACTGGATTCCACCGAGCTCAAATCCAATGATAATTGGCTGGTAAATACCGGGGCATCCCCCGGGTGACGCCATAATCCTTGCGCTTTGCTGTAGCTTTCCACCAGCACGATTTGCTCGTCGCTACGGCCACTTAAGCGCATATAGCCCAGAGTGACTTCATCGACCGGGAAGAAACCGCAAGTCGCGCCATATTCCGGCGCCATATTAGCAATGGTCGCGCGATCCGCTAACGGCAAATCCGCCAAACCATCACCGTAAAACTCAACAAATTTACCGACCACACCGTGTTTTCTCAGCATTTGAGTCACGGTCAATACCAAGTCAGTGGCGGTAATTCCTTCGCGCATTTTGCCGGTCATTTTGAAACCGACCACATCGGGGATAAGCATAGATACCGGCTGCCCCAGCATCGCCGCTTCGGCCTCAATGCCGCCAACCCCCCAACCTAGAATCCCCAAGCCGTTAATCATGGTGGTGTGCGAGTCGGTTCCGACTAAGGTATCGGGATAAGCAATCTGCTTGCCGCCCTGCTCTTCATGCCAGACGGTTTGCCCCAGATACTCCAGATTGACCTGATGGCAAATCCCGGTGCCCGGCGGCACCACGCGGAAGCGACTAAAGGCTTTTTGCCCCCAACGCAGGAAAGTATAGCGTTCGTGGTTACGCTCCATTTCTAAGCGGACGTTTTCACCAAACGCGGCTTTATCGCCAAACTCATCGACAGTCACCGAGTGGTCGATAACCAGATCAACCGGCGACAGTGGGTTAACCTGCGCCACATTACCGCCGAGGCGCTGCACCGCCTCGCGCATTGCGGCCAAATCCACCACCGCCGGCACGCCGGTAAAATCTTGCATTAAGACACGAGCGGGCCGGTAAGCGATTTCTTTCTCGGCATGCCCAGTGTGTTGCCAGGCCACAATGGCTTTAAGGTCATCGACCTGAACCTGCTCACCATCCAGATGGCGCAGCAAGTTTTCTAGCAACACTTTCAGTGATTTAGGTAATTGGTCGATATCCCCCAGCACTGCCGCCAATTGCGGCAGGCTGTAATAGTGATATTCGTGATTGAGGGCGACCAATTTGGCCATACTCGTTTTTCGCAAATCTAACGACATAGCGCCTCCATTGTTTCTTATAGTGTTCTAAACAACATTCATCATACCAAGGCAATTCCCTTGAAATTATGAGGTCTAGAATCAATATAACACAAAGAAACATTAACATTTTGGCAACAATGGCGATTAATTGAAGCGATAGGTGTAAACAGTGATATAGCGTTTAAATTGTAACAATATAATAAATATTGAGTCTCTACTAATTATATGTATTAGACCAAAATGTCGTTATCGTGGTTTATATAACATCCCAAAAGTTATCCTTTATTAATTCATGTAGACAATCTAACTTTTTATCATTATCAGTTAACTCTGTACACTCTGTATAGTCGTCCCATTCTTGTTCTAGTTCAGACTCCCTTTTTAATATTAAGTAGCTCAACTGATAGTCAGTCATATCCATCGATGGTGCAGTATTATCCACAGCATAAGAAGCAGGGAAAAACAATTCTTTCAACCAATCCAAAATCTTTGTTTTTAGATTTCTAAAATCCAAACTGTTTTTTAATTCATCGGAGTGCTGTGAGTTAAATTTAAAATAAACTCGGGATTTTTTTTCATCCAATTGGAAGTCTTTACCTAAAAAAAACTGACAACTTAATGTAAATGAATTGTTTATGCCCTCGTCATAAGGGACTTCGTAAAGTATTTCAATCTCGCCGTCATGATTAGTCTTAAATATCATTGGAGTATTACTATTACAATACAAATTAGGGAACATTATATCACGATGGTTTAATGTGACATCTACCATTGTATATTTACTTATTAACTTCAGTAAAGCAGCTCTCCTTTCACTTTCTTTTTCATCATTTTCTTCTGCTAAGAGGTTTTCATTTACCAGCTTATTTAGTACTCCACTGTAATTATCGGTGCCTCCTATACAGTCCTCACCAACAAAAAAGTTCTGTTTTTCAAATGGGGAATTTTGACACTCCAACGATGAAAATGCATTAATTAAACCTAAAGATTTTATTGAGTAAGATATTCTATCCATTTATCCCTCTTGACTATGCTTATATAAAACCAAGATTGTAGATCAATAAAGTATCAACCTATTTTTAAATTATCTTTTGAATTTATACTTATAATTCCCATTATTGAAATAACCTCTTACTCTTTCAACTAAGGTTATAAACTATATTTTCAGGCAATTTAATTTGAATGTCATACTGCTTTTTTATACAGTCATAAATAATATGTTGTGTTGCTAAAACACAACATCAGGTACACCCTACACACAAAATGAGATCAATTAATGTCCAGAAATAAAAAGAAAACATCAGCATCGGTCGCGGCGCAGGCGGCAAGAATACTAAAAGACCCGAATGCTTCCGCGCTCGAAAAGAGTCTGGCGGGTTCGGCACTCTCTCAGACCAATACTGATAATCAGACCGGCGTTTATATGGAAGATGTCGCGGCACAAGTTCTGGCAAACCCCGAGTCCAGTGAAAAAGCCAAGACACTCGCGGGCTCTGTACTCGCACAAGCCAATAAGAAACGCTAATCATGCAAAAAGCCCCTTTGCAGGGGCTTTTTAAATCGATGCTAGCATTACTTCGTCGGCAGCTTAATGTCCTTGAACATCGCCTCAATGTCTTCATTCGAGCGCAGCGCAACCGCTTTATCCACCACATCTCGCGTTAAATGAGGGGCAAAACGTAAAATAAAGTCATACATATAACTGCGCAGGAAGGTACTGCGGCGGAAACCAATCTTAGTGGTGCTGTAGGTAAAAATATCTCGCGCATCGACAGTGACCAGATCAGGGTCTTGGATCGGGTCAACGGCCATGCTAGCGATAACCCCCACACCCAGCCCTAATCTCACGTAAGTTTTAATGACATCTGCATCTGTCGCGGTAAAGACAATACGCGGGGTCAGGCCTGCGCGGTTAAACGCGGTATCCAGTTCAGAGCGCCCAGTGAAACCAAAGGTATAGGTCACAATCGGATAGGCGGCCAGCTCTTCAATGCTAACGTGGGATTTACCGGCTAATGGATGATCGGGCTTCACCACCACCGCACGGTTCCAGTGGTAGCACGGCAACATAATCAGGTCATCATATAAATGCAGCGCTTCCGTCGCAATCGCAAAGTCGGCGCTGCCTTTCGAAACCGCTTCTGCTATTTGTGTTGGTGACCCTTGATGCATATGCAACGACACGCGCGGATAGCGCTCAATAAAACCTTTGATGACATTCGGTAACGCGTAGCGCGCTTGCGTGTGGGTGGTCGCGACATACAAAGAGCCTTTATCCGGATAAGTATGTTCACCGGCGACAGCTTTAATGGCATCAACTTTTGAGAGAACTTCACGGGCAATACGGATAATTTCCAGCCCTGCGGGGGTTACCTGTGTGAGATGTTTACCGCTGCGGGCAAAAATCTGGATACCCAGCTCATCTTCCAACATTCTAACCTGCTTACTGATCCCAGGTTGCGAGGTGTACAGGCCTTCTGCGGTGGATGATACGTTAAGGTTATGATTTACCACCTCAACAATATAACGGAGCTGCTGCAATTTCATATCTATACCATCCTAGGTTAAACACTGCGGGAGGCCCACAGTTTGGTATATCGGTATCACCCGGTATGCCGAGAAGTTATCAACTGAAACCCATAACTGCATGATGCCAAAGTGGTCAGTATTGACCTTATAATAACATTAGGTGATAAAAAACTATTTTATATAACTACTATATCATTTCATCAGCCCCTGTATACACCCATGTTATGTCGTCTGTCTCCCGACTTAACCCGCGGTTTTAACTCGCGCGCATACCCATGCTATTAATGATTTAGTGATAAATATTAGCTCAAAATAATCGGCGTTTTGCCCAACACAGACAGCCGTTAACAATTTATAACTTCAACGGTTTAACCAAGACTATAAAACACTTGAATAGATTAGCCCAATAAAAAAACCAGCCATTTAGGCTGGTTTTTACATATACGACTCAGTATTTCACATCACAGAAGTTTTGGCTTTTCAGTAAAAAAGTATCCACTAAGCCGCATTCAGATGGATGTCAAAACACCTATTTCTTAGTTTCAACCCATTTACCATCAATATAGAAAGCCGACCAACCGGTCGCTTTCCCCTCTTTCTCAGAGGAAACATATTGTTGCTTAGTCTTGCGGCTAAAGCGAACCAGGGTCTTATTACCTTCATTATCCGCCACTGGCGCGTCAGCCAGATAACGCAATTTTTCCGGTAAACGATCTTTAAAGCGAACCAATTCTTCTACCAACGGCGCACGGGTTTCGCGCGATTTAGGGAAAGTATTGGCAGCCAGGAAGACACCTGCCGCACCATCACGTAACACGAAATAAGCATCTGACTTTTCGCATGGCAGTTCAGGCAAAGGTACCGGATCTTCTTTCGGCGGCGCGACTTCACCACTGCGCAAGATTTTGCGCGTATTTTTACACTCATCATTGGTGCAGCCCATGTACTTACCAAAACGCCCCATTTTCAGATGCATTTCAGAACCACATTTTTCGCACTCAACAATCGGGCCTTCATAGCCTTTAATGCGGAACTCACCTTCTTCTATCTCATAACCATCACATGCTGGGTTATTACCACAAACATGCAATTTACGCTGGTTATCAATCAGATAGCTATCCATGGCGGTGCCACATTTCTGACAACGACGTTTGGCGCGTAATGCGTTGGTTTCCGCATCATCACCTTCCAGAATATTAAGAACTTCAGCTTCCGGCACCAGATTGATGGTGGTTTTGCAGCGCTCTTTCGGCGGTAATGCATAACCAGAGCACCCGAGGAACACCCCCGTGCTGGCAGTGCGAATCCCCATCTGACGGCCACAAGTTGGGCAATCAATGCTGGTCATCACCATTTGATTCGGGCGCATACCGCCCTCTTCAGGATCTTTTTCAGCCTTTTCAAGTTGCTCACTGAATTCGGCAAAGAAGCCATCCAATACCGCTTTCCACTCAGCCTGATTATTGGCAACCTGATCCAGGCCACTTTCCATACGTGCGGTAAAATCGTAATTCATCAACTCGCGGAAGTTTTCTTCCAGACGATCAGTCACGATTTCGCCCATTTTCTCGGCATAGAAACGGCGGTTTTCTACCCGGACATAACCACGGTCTTGAATGGTCGAAATAATCGACGCATAAGTAGATGGGCGGCCAATACCCCGTTTTTCCAGCTCTTTTACCAATGATGCTTCGCTGTAACGCGCCGGTGGTTTGGTGAAGTGCTGGCTTGGGATCAGTTTTTGTAAATCCAGTTCACTACCTACTTCAATGACGGGCAAAGTTCTGTCTTCATCACCTTTGCGCAAGGCTGGCATCACCTTAGTCCAACCATCAAAGCGTAAAGTTCGGCCTTTGGCGCGCAGTTGGAAATCACCCGCCTGTACCGTCAAGGTAGTAGAGTCATACTTGGCCGGTGTCATCTGGCAGGCCACAAACTGACGCCAAATCAGCTGATACAGCTTCTGGGCGTCGGCTTCCATATCTTTTAACTGCTCAGCCAGCACATTCACATCAGAAGGACGAATAGCTTCATGCGCTTCTTGTGAATTCTCTTTGCTGCTGTATTGATTCGGTGCAGATGGCAAATATTTATCGCCAAAGTTATCACCGATATAACCGCGCACCATGGTCAGAGCATCCTGACTTAAGTTGGTGGAGTCAGTACGCATATAGGTAATATGGCCCGCTTCATACAAGCGCTGCGCCATCATCATGGTTTTCTTCACACCAAAGCTCAGGCGGGTACTGGCGGCCTGCTGCAAGGTAGAAGTAATGAACGGCGCACCCGGCTTGCTGCTGGTGGGTTTATCTTCACGATCCAACACCTTATAGCGCGCGTTTTCCAGCAATTTAAGCGCAGCGTGGGTCTGCTCACGGTTTACCGGTTTAAAGGGTTTATTGTGAGCATGGGTGACTTCCATTTGAATAGGAACTTCACCTTTCGCCAGTAAATCGGCATGCAATTCCCAGTATTCTTCAGGGACGAATGCTTTAATATCCCGCTCGCGTTCAACCACCAAACGCACTGCGACCGACTGCACTCGCCCGGCTGACAGACCACGGGCAATCTTTTTCCACAACAGTGGAGAAACCATATAACCCACAACCCGGTCCATAAAGCGACGGGCTTGCTGGGCATTCACCCGGTTGATATTCAATTCACCCGGTTGATTAAACGCCTGTTGGATAGCATTTTTTGTGATTTCGTTAAACACCACACGGCTGAAGCGCGCATCATCACCCCCAATCACTTCCCGCAAATGCCAGGCAATGGCCTCTCCTTCGCGGTCAAGGTCGGTTGCGAGATAGATGTGGTCGGCGTTTTCAGCTAATGCTTTAAGCTCGGCAACCACTTTTTCTTTGCCGGGCAAAATTTCATACTGCGCTTTCCAGCCATGATAAGGATCGACGCCCATGCGGTTAACTAATGCAACCTTTTCGTCTTTCTTTACTTTAGTTTTGGGCTTGTCGGCTTTCTTGGCTTTATCTTCAGTTGAGTTAGCGCTCTTTTTACTGGCTGAGCCACTGGTCGGCAAATCACGAATGTGACCGACACTGGACTTAACCACGTAGTTATTCCCTAAGTATTTATTAATAGTTTTGGCTTTTGCCGGGGACTCAACTATTACGAGAGCTTTACCCATAATTACCTTTACCTAAATTATTTCTTCTAAAAGAAGGTTTTTATCTTGCCGTACCGCGGCATTCTGAATCTCTTTTTTATATTGCGGTACTTTTTCAGGAGATCAACCTGTTTTTTTGATCGGAGCCATAAAAGCGCTTTCCGAAGCTCAGTTGACGATCTGTCAAAATCTTTGTCTGCGCCCAGTGTAACAGCAGTGAATTCTGCCCCATGGCGTCAACAAAACCTTCCACCTAATAGTATAAAATCCCACACTGTACCTGATAAAAAGCGACACGCAACCTAATTAGCTCGGAATCTGAATTTATCCAATTGTGATGACAAACCTGCCAACAGTTCAAATAAACCTTAGTTGGTTTGCGGACAAACGCTAACCCGCAGTACAATAGTAAGAGAAATCACCTTGTGGTGAGGAAATATAATTGTATTGAGGAAATATGATGTTCGGAAACACAACACCGATTGAACGTAATAAATTATTGGCAGAAGCTAATGAGATTATTCGTCAACATGAAGATTACCTGCATGGAATGAAAGCCACTGAGGTTGAACAAAAAGGGCCTGTTTTGGTATTTCGCGGGGAGTTCTTTCTCGATGAACAGGGCTTACCTACAGCCAAAACAACCGCCGTATTTAATATGTTTAAACATCTCGCGCACGTGTTGTCTGCTAAATATCATTTAATCGACTAATGGCAGATTATTCTCTTTTTATTACGTTCTTTTTTAGCGATTGCGCAAAAAACAACAGGGGCTTTCCCCCTGTTGTTTTCATATCAGATTCGCTTTATCTCCGCTTATAGCAGGGGTTTTTCACCGCGCTGCCACCAACGTAATAATAGACGATCAGCACTTTCTGCGGCGCTACCGGTAAAGCGATCCATTAAGCGTTTACGGCGTGAATAACGCACACCAATAACTTCATGATTATCCATTTCAGCAATCAGTAAATCATCGCTGGTACCAATGGCATCAACCAGCCCTTTTTCTTTGGCTTGGGTACCAAACCAATGTTCACCAGTAGCAACTGCATCAATATCTAAAGAAGGCCGTTGTTGCTGGACGAACTGCTTAAAGAGCAAGTGTGTTTCATTCAGATCTTCACGAAACTTTTCGCGCCCCTGCTCAGTATTTTCCCCGAATAATGTCAAGGTTCGCTTAAATTCACCGGCAGTATGCAGCTCAACATCAATATCATTCTTTTTGAGTAAACGATGGAAGTTGGGTATTTGGGCGACGACACCAATAGAGCCAATAATGGCGAACGGCGCGCTAATGATACGGTCAGCAACACAGGCCATCATATATCCGCCACTGGCGGCAACTTTATCGACGGCAACCGTCAGACGAATGCCTTTGTGACGCAGACGCTCTAATTGCGATGCCGCCAAGCCATAGCCGTGTACCACGCCACCTGGGCTTTCCAGCCTGAGCAACACTTCATCCTTGTCTGTCGCCACGGCTAACACCGCAGAAATTTCTTCGCGTAATGAAGTCACTTCGTGAGCGTCAATGCTCCCTTTGAAGTCAATGACATACAGGCAAGGTTTCACCGCAGCCACCGCGCCCGATTTGGCGCGTTGTTTTTTGAGTTTTTGATCAGATTTTTGCTGCTTTTTAAATTCTTTGACCCAGGTTTTTTGCTCAACATGACTCATGCGGGCCAACCGCATTTCACGTTGCATTTCCTTATATTGCTCCCCCAAATCAACCAGATTAAGTTCTCCCCGTTGCCCTTGTTTCCTTATTCCCTGACTGACAACCAACAAGACTACTGCGCCAATCGCGACCACGATGGTCACCACTTTAGCGAGAAACAACCCGTACAGAGAAAATAACTCCACAAATACCGCCTTTATTCATCTGCAATTTCTGCAATTAAAGAGATACCTGCATTCTAGCGAACCCTTAAGCCGCCGTCTTGCGCAAATGAAAAATTGCATTGGTTTCGCTTAAATATAAGAATGTAAGAGATATCGCGGCCTATAAAAGCCCAATTTCTGCCGTCCGTAAAAGGAATAATTATGCATTACCAACCCAAACATGACCTGCTCGATAATCGCACTATCTTAGTCACGGGTGCAGGTGATGGTATTGGTCGCGAAGCGGCTCTAACTTATGCACGCTTTGGCGCTCGCTTGATTCTTGTCGGCCGAACCCTACACAAACTGGTTGCTGTACAGCAGCAAATTGTAGAGGCAGGCGGCCAATTGCCCACTGTTTGGGCGCTGGATTTACTGCATGCAACTGTGTCAGATTGCCAACAATTGGCGGATGCGCTCAGCCATCAGATTCCGCATCTGGACGGTGTATTGCACAATGCCGGTTTATTAGGTGAGATAGCCCCGATGGCGGAGCAAAGTATCACCGTCTGGCAAGAGGTTATGCAAGTGAATGTCAATGCAACACTTATGCTCACTCAAGCACTTTTGCCATTGCTACTGAAGTCACCCAGTGCCTCTTTGGTTTTCACCAGTTCCAGTGTTGGTCGTCAGGGCCGAGCAGGATGGGGAGCTTATGCCGTGTCAAAGTTTGCCACTGAAGGCATGATGCAAGTGCTTTCAGAAGAATATAAACAGGGTAACTTGAGAGTTAATTGTATTAATCCAGGGGGGACGCGCACTCAGATGCGGGCCAACGCCTTCCCGGATGAAGATGCCAGTAAGTTAAAAACACCGGCGGAGATTATGCCACTGTATCTCTACCTGATGGGCGACGATAGCCGCAGAAAGACCGGTATCAGCTTCGATGCACAACCCGGCCGTAAACCCGGCCCCGCAGAATAAAGGAATGTTTCATGTCTGAAGAACGCCACCAGCAACGCCAACAAAAAATAAAAGAAAAGGTTGAGTCACGGGTTGCAGCAGCGCAAGAAATCCGCGGCATCTTGATTGTTTTTACCGGCAATGGCAAAGGTAAGACCACCGCCGCCTTTGGTACCGTAACCCGTGCTGTTGGTCATGGTTTGAAAGCGGGTGTGATACAGTTTATTAAAGGTGAATGGCCGAACGGCGAGAAAAATCTACTGCAACAACATGGTGTTGAGTTTCAGGTGATGGCTACTGGGTTTACCTGGAATACGCAAAATAGAGAAACAGATACCGCAGCTTGTCAGGAGGCCTGGCAACACGCGCGGCGGATGTTAGCGGATCCGACGTTGGATTTAGTGGTGTTGGATGAACTGACTTATATGGTCGCTTATGATTACTTATCACTGGATGAAGTCGTTGATGCGCTGAAGCAACGCCCTGCCCATCAAACAGTGATTATTACTGGCCGTGGTTGCCATCGAGATCTATTGGAAATGGCTGATACCGTCAGTGAATTACGCCCGGTTAAACATGCTTTTGATGCCGGTATTAAAGCTCAAATGGGTATTGACTGGTAATTGTCAGCAATCATTCAAATCAATCAAATGCCGCAGACAGAATATCTGCGGCATTTTAGCTTTATAGTGATATCCAAACCTGACTAACCCATATTGACTGGCTTAGTTTTTCTCATTATTTCTCTAGTGGGATCATAGGGATATTGGGTGGAGTTAGTGTCCCAAGAGCCGGAGTTAGCCCTCCCATCCCCGGAACCACTTGACTCGATGGCTGACCTTTATCCTGTGTACCGCCAAAGTAGCAGATTGACTTCCATGGCTCTGAAAGTGGGCTACAGGTCTTTTCGCAATTATCGCCGTAATGAGAATGAGGGCCGCCGCAAGCATAAGTCACAGAGGAAAATCCGGTGCCGACAACAAATAAAATAGCTGCGCTGGTAGTTAACAGAGATTTTTTCATGTTAATGCTCCTTAGATTTTGAATTCGATGGGGGATTCCCCAAGAGCAATGTAGGCACACAGAATATCTTGAGACCAGTGCTATTCAACCTTGGTTGATGGCGTGTATATGCTGTAAAACCATTTATTATAGGTATTTTATGCTTTCGAAAGAAACGAAGTAAGTTTCTTATACTATAGGAAAGAAAAAGGAATAGCTGAGAAAGGGGTAAAGCAATGCTTACAATGAATAATTGGGAAGGAAATGATTCCTTCCCATAGATAACTTATCCGCGCTTGTTAGACCCACGACGCCCGGTAGCGGCTGCTGGAGCTGCGTTACCTGCATTTTGGCGGGTAGAACTTTTACGCGCTGAGCCTTGACGACCGGCAACCTGACGGCCTGCGACTTCGGTATGGCGTTTAACTGCACGACGAATTTGATTCGCTTTAACCCGACGACGGTCTTTCTCAACTGGCAATTTACTGACAGTTTCAGAGTCCAGCTCCACCAACTCACGTAGGTAGTTAGTGGCTTTCAAATCCAATTCAGTCCAACCGCCACGAGGCAGGCCTTTGGGCAGATTGATATCACCATAACGTACACGGATCAGGCGGCTAACTTGTACACCGACAGCTTCCCACAAGCGGCGAACTTCGCGGTTGCGCCCTTCGGTCAAAGTGACGTTATACCACTGATTAATCCCCTCTCCGCCTTGGAAACTAATGGTGCGGAATGCCGCTGGGCCATCTTCCAATTGAACACCACGGCTAAGTTGCTTGATTTTTTCGTCATCGATTTGACCAAACACGCGCACCGCATATTCGCGTTCAACTTCACGGCTGGGATGCATCAAGCGGTTGGCCAGCTCACCATCAGTGGTAAACAGCAATAAACCGGAGGTATTAACGTCCAAACGCCCTACCGCAACCCAACGCGAACCGCGCAGTTTAGGCAGACGATCAAATACCGTTGGGCGGCCTTCAGGGTCATTACGAGTACAGAGTTCACCTTCCGGCTTGTAATACGCCAGAACACGGCACACAGCCTCTTCAGATTCTGTAATAGGAAGAAGATGACCATCCAGGCGAATTTTTGTGGCCTGTGTGACTTCAACGCGATCACCCAACTTTGATATTTTACCATCAACGCTGACGCGGCCCTGTTGAATAATTGTTTCGATTTCCCGACGTGAGCCATGACCGGCCCGTGCCAAGATTTTCTGTAATTTTTCACCTACAACTTTTGTTTTTTCACCCACAACCTTGTCATCCTGCGGTTTAGGGCTGGATAACTTTACGTTGGGTAACTTTTGGTCTTTTGACTTCTCGCTCATTGAGCAACCTCTAATGTCGCCTTCACAGGCGTCGTGTTATATATTGTAATCAATAAGTTAAGCTCACAATCAAGCAGAACTCATTGATTGTAATACATTTTGGAACACAGCATGCCGTCGTGACCGTCACACAGACGCCTCTACACGCTGGTTCGTGACCGCACATATTACACTAATTTCACAGTCAGGGATTCAAAAAGTATCCGTGTACCGGAAATGACGTTTCCGGGTTATAGCGGTAAACGTGAAGGCAGGATATAAAAGAGACTTTTCCAATGATGCGACTTTTTCAGTATTTCCCTGACCGGCAGTGATTGACTGTATGTCTTATTTCAGTTGTCACACATAAAACATGATTTCAGTTTTTAATTGCCTGATTCATCATTATCCCTTACCTTTTTGAGCTTATTGCCAAATTGATATTGGCAAATGGATGAATAAGGGATGATATGGCAGCAGGATACTGGATAGTTAAAGGTGACAAGACCAGTTGTGGCGGGATAGTTCATGAGGGGATAGCGGAGAGGACATTTGCCAATAATCCGGTCGCGGTGAATGGCAGTAAAGTTTCGTGCGGGAAACACCCCGGCAGCTACAGCGTGGGTGGCGGGCATCCGGGCGAGATAGTGCATGGGCATTACGTCGCCAGCACGCTATATAGCCGCTCAACCTGTCCGTGCAAAGCATTTTTCATTCCGTCACAAACCTGGGCATCTCATGGCCCTTATCAGGGGGGGCAACCACAGGCCGCCTCTTCCCGCACAGCGGCAAATTCGCCAGTTACTGAGCCACAGCAATATGCCCAGTCAGCTAAAAGAGCCAGTGCGCCGCCCTATCTCACGGGTGAAAAACCACCTTCTGAGTTTGTGCCGGATTATCCAGTGTTACGGAATACCCGTACTCTACCAGATGACGCTTTACGCGCAATGTTGGCACGAACCCATCAAGATGTGATGCTACTGACACTCTCTGAGAGTTTGGAAGTACTCCAATCATGGGGTTGGAAAGACACCAAAACTGCTTGGGTGGAAACCACACAGTCCGGTGCCGGGCAAGTGATGGTTAATTACGGTGTAAACGGAAAGGATGTTGTCACCACCTCGATGATTATTGCTCGATTAGGTGACTTCGGTATTAGGGCTACGGTCTACGTTAATCATAAAGGTACTGAGTTAATAAAACTGACGGGCTATGCTGGGGTTAGAAAAGTATTAACCGCGCCTGTATTTGCGTTAAAGAATCCGAAAGTGGTTGATTTAGGTATCGGTAAATATGGGCTGAGAAATTCAATTGTTAGTGGTGCCCGATTAACATTTTATGTGGCAGCAGCTTACCGAACTGTTGATTTTATATTGAATGACGCTACCTCACTGTCTGAGTTTATCGGTTCCTTAGCAACCGATGTAGTGAAAATAGGTGTGGCGGCGGCTATTAGTTGGGGTGTTGGGACTATAGCTCTAGGGGTTGTTTCTACCGTTGCGGTTCCTTTGGTTGTCGTTGTTGTCGCCGGGTTGGTTTCTGCAATTGGTTTAAACCATTTAGATGATAAATTTGGTGTTACAGATAAAGTTGTTAAGTGCATTGAAGGTGCACAGCAAGAATTTGTAGAAAAAGCTCGCGAGGTGGAACAAGGGATTTGGGATTTGGGGGCTATGTATGCAGATAAGATGCTTGATAAAGGAAAAGAAGTTATTGAGTATGAAGTCAGAAACTATATCAAGGAAGTATTGAGTAACTTTAATACTAGGTGGTTTTAATGTACGAACTCACATTAAAAAGAAGAGTATCTATGTTTTTTGGTGTGTTATTTTTAGTTATACCGTTAAGCGCTGGAGGTATATATCTGACTTTAGATGCCATAAATGAGTATTTATCTTTTCCTGATGTTATTGTTTTTTCATCTTTTATCATATACGGAATTACGTGTTTTCTTATATTGCTCCCACTTACCTTTCTTTCTGTTCCGCCTATTTTTTTAGGGCGCCAAGCCTCCAACTCTGTCCAAAAGACAGTTTCTAAATTCATTATCGTCTGTTTCCTTACGTCTATTGTTTTTCAGATAGGGTTCAGGTTTTATTTTATAAATGAATTTGAAAAAAGAGGATATATAGCTTGTCGGGGTATTCCATCAGGCTGGATGCCGGGAATGGCAACTAAGTATGTCACGAGTGAGGCGCTGTGCTTGAAAAAGCCCAATTGAAACGCTCTTCTCTCAGATAATCTCTTAAGCACTCAACGATAGCCACTGCTACTCACAGTGGCTTTTCGATAGTTATTCAGTGCTGTTTAGCTGCTCTCATGTCTGTAGTAAAATAGTAATAATCTATTTTTATAGTCTAGTTCATCAGAATATTACGCTGTCGCGTATTGTGGCTCAGCGCTGATATTCTCCAGTAATTGCGAGACAATTCCTGAGTTCATCAGCATCGGTTGTAATGTGGGGATGCCTAATTTGCCCAGAGCACTGCGCTTATGATAGCTGATAGTTTTATTACTTAATTGCAAGTGATCTGCAATAGCATTGTTTGATTTACCTTGCAGTAATAAAGCCAGCACTGTTCGTTCGCGCTTCGATAATACACAGGGCGGTTTCCCACTCAGCACCATTGAGCTTGAAAATACCCGGTTTAGTTGAGTGATAAATTGACTAACAGACTCATTTTGCGCAATAACAGCACAGACTTGGGAAACACCGGAAAAAAACTGCCTCACGAGAGAAACACAAAACTCCTCGGCGATAATAATCACACGACAGTTTGGGCGGTGTATTCGTAACCAGTCGACAACCAGACTAAGACTATCGCCAGAGGTATAATCCTCTCCTCGTAAACTCAGAATAGCTAAATGAGTTTCCGGGAACTTCACCAGATTATCATAGCAATCACTAAGAGAATTGACACTGGCTACGATATTGACCGATTCACTCATTAATAATTTTTTCAAAATACGTTCCAGGCTAAATCGGGTAAAAGAACAAGGGTGTTGAACGATTGCAAGCTTATCTTCCATAGCGCTTATCTCCTTTAATAACACATGTAAATCGAGTTTTTGTTTAGCTAAATTCTTTTAATTTCTTGAAAAATACATCTATAAAAAACATGGCGATTATTGCAGAAAAAAATGATAACCATAGAGAGAGAGCAATCAGAGAATCGTAGGTATCCTCCGATACATTCGCACCCAAATAAATTGAATGTATGTAACTCATTATATCAGGGAATGTTTCAACAATAAGTAAACTAAAAAGGCAGAATAACCAAACAAACCAGAATAAAGATAAAGAAAATGAAACAAATTTACTCATGAGATTAATTCCAATACACTTTTATTTTCCATTGGGTCACCTACAAAATATATTCTGTGTTCACAGGCAGCCCACCCTGAGGAAAACAGCAATAACCCGATATCACTGCATCAATAGCGCCATCGAAATTAATGACTTCATCCCTTTTGTGTACATAGCCACGAACGCCTATTTCAAGGCATTTTTTCAGGTAAAAAATTGACATTAAAGAAGTATAGATAAGGACTTTAGACTCAGGGGAGACAATCATTAATTTATGAATAAGATTAAGCTGGATACTTTTATACCCGACAAAATCCACTACAATTAAATTTGGCTTGTAAGTATTAGCCATTTTTATTGATTCAAGTTCTCCACCAGTTTCATAAACCCTGCCCCCTTTATATTCTATAATCCCTCTCACTACAGAGCGAATTAATGGGTATTGATCAATAATTAACGCTGAAATTTCCCCTGCCATAAGAACCTCATCCGTAAAATTAATTTAAATCCGTTGATTGGGCAGAATGACTCGATATCGGCATTCTGCCAGATACTTTATTAAGAATTAATTCAGTTTGTATCCCCCTGATAAACCACAGTTAAGCGCAAGGGATGTTTCAGCAGTCGTTGATGGTGTCGAAACATATAATCCATAATAAATAGGGTCAGTATCATATTCCACTATCATACTGTCATAACCGGGTATGCTAATGTTTTTGGCGAAGGTGTATCCGGGCTGAGTTGTTGATATGTCATTGACATAAGCACCGCATGTCACTTCAGTATTACTCCCAGTCGCCATAACCACATTAGGAGAAATGGTAAATTTCAAAGTCTTGCTTTTGGCTGTTGGCAACCAATTAACACAGTTAACGGATAAGTTAATTGCACCAATATTCTCTGACCGACGCGATGCATTACTATTATATAAATAGATATGTTCGCCACTTAAGATATTTTCAATACTGGTCGCCCCCTCAGCTTTGGCTTCGCAAGCAACATCTAAATTTTGCTGAACAAGATCGAGGGTACTGGTGGTATAGCTATTCGGAGTCGGTATGCTGCAAGAGGTGCTGCTATTACAGATGCTACCCACACCATAGGTACTTACTCGAAACTTTCCTGAACTGCCGGCCAATGAAGTAATATTAGCGCGAGAAATTGAGATATGTTGATCAACAGCGACGCCATGTGCAATCGCCACTTTAACCGCATCGTAATGGGTGGCAGCATCCATTAATTCATCGTCGTAAGAACCATTACCGCGAAGATCCACATCATATGTTTGAATATCCGGAGCTAGTAATCCACCACTTGAGTTCACCATACTAAATCTATATCGCAAAACACAGGAATTAAGTGAGACCGTATTAGATGCCCTTTTACATCTATTGACATGGGTCATATGAGAATTTTTGTCACCCGCTGTCGGCGGGTTATTTGTCCCATCCCAATAAGTATGTATTAAGTCGAAAGAAAGCTCACTCAAACTGGTTTGAGGGTTTTTAACTTCATAATGTGCCAATAGCGTATTTGGCAACACTAAAAACAGTGAAGAAAATAAAAATAATTTTAATAATTTCATAATAAATATCCACGCGAAAGTGACTGCAAAGCAGGTGTTAATTCAAGGGCTGGTACCCTGAGTTTGAAATTTTTGCGTGATAATAAGAGAGTATTAAAGGTGATTTTTAATACTCTCTATATCATCGTTACTCTATTTCCCTACCGGCTTAGATTTCCAAGGTAAATTTGACACTGAATGCCACCGGCAAAAACGTCACAACATCAGAATCGGTGGTGCTATTGATTGTTGCCGTTACTTTGCTGTCCCCTGGGTGATACCTGATTTTATATTAGTGAATGTCAATGTGGCCGAGCCATTTGCATCAGTGGTGCCACTGGCAGCAATCACCGTATTGTTATTTGCGCTGAAGTTCACCAACATGTTGGGCACGCGATTGCCCAAAGCATCCGTCATCACAGCTTTAACACTGTTCGTGGCGACGCCATTCGCCACCGCGCCATCATCCTCAATGCTGAACGCCCCGCGAATAATAGTTGCCGTACTTTCATCAGCAATGAAAGTCGCCTCTACACTTTGACTGTTACCGTTGACGGTGGCGGTTACCCTGATCACGCCCGCCGTGGTGTTAGTCAGTGGCAAGATCACCACACCTTGGCTATCCGTTGTCCCACTGGCTGCAATCACCGTATTGTTATTGGCACTGAATGTGACAACTTGATTCGGTACCCCATTACCGGTGGCATCCGTGACCATGGCTTTCACCTCATTCTGTGCCACCCCATTGGCAATCGCATTATCATGAGTGAGGGTAAGTGCGCCACTGAGGATAGTGGCCGTCGTGCTGTCAGGAATAAAGGTGACATCCACACTTTGGCTGTTTCCATTGACCGTGGCCGTGACTTGAGTGACACCCGCCGTGCTGTTAGTCAGTGGCAAGGTCACCACACCGCCACTATCAGTTGTTCCACTGGCGGCAATAATCGCATTGTTATTCGCGCTGAATGTCACCAACTGATTCGGCACTTTATTCCCCGTCGCATCAGTGACAACCGCTTTCACCTCATTTTGCGCCGTGCCATTGGCAATCGCATTATCACGGGTGATGGTCAGTGCGCCGCTGATAATAACCGCCGTACTGCTGTCCGCGATAAAGGTGACATCCACACTTTGGCTGTTGCTGTTAACTGTCGCCGTTACGCGCGCCCCTCCCGCAGTCGCATTGGTTAGTGACACCGTCACAGAACCATCTGCTCCGGTCGTCCCACTGGCGGCAATGATTGCATTGTTATTAGCACGAAATGTCACCACCTGATTGGGCACCACGTTTCCAGTGGCATCCGTGACAATAGCTTTTACCTCATCCTGCGCCGTGCCATTGGCCAGTGCATTATCGTGGATGATGGTCAGTGCACCGCTGAGGAAGGTTGCTGTCGTGCTGTCCGCGATAAAGGTGATATCCACACTCTGGCTGTTACCGTTAACTGTCGCCGTGACATGAGTGACACTCGCCTTGGTGTTAGTTAGTGACACCGTCACAGATCCATCGACCCCCTTTGTGCCATTGCCGACTATAGTGGCGTTATTATCGGCACTAAATGTCACCGCCTGATTCGGCACCACATTACCGGTGGCATCAGTCACGATAGCTTTTATTGCATTGGTCGCCACACCATTGGCAATGGCATTGTCATGAGTGACGGTCAGTGCACCACTGAGGATAGTCGCCGTACCGCTATCAGTGGTCGCACTCGATGAGACCACATCACCCAGAGTGGAGTTGAATGCCACATTCATGCCAGCCATAGGTGTATTGGAACCATTGGCGGTATCCAGCACAGAGGCTCGATAAGTCACTAACGCCGCACCATCAGCCGTGGCCGTGGCACTTGAACCCACGACACTCAGTGCTATCTGATGCGGTGATTCCTGGACAATAATCTGAGTGGTGGCGGTGTTCGATTTATTACCGCGAATGTCATAGGCAACAGCGCTAACTTGATAGCTATTGATGTTTTGCCGATGTTGATAGGCAGGAAGTCTAACGGCGGCTGATTCGGTGGTCAGTGCGGCTAAGGCTCCCCCAGCAGTAATCAGAACCGGCGCGCTCCATTCAACCCGATCAGTGCCATATTTTGATGATACTGCCCCTGTCAGAGTGACATTTTCCAGCGCATGAGCTGAAATTGTGGCGGGCAGAGTTAAATTGATCAGGTCTTGTTTCTGATACTGCATAACAATATTGTAGTTACGATCGACCAAATCATAGCGGCTGCCCGCAAGGCTGCGCATCAAACCGACAGCATCTTTATTAATTTGATCAATCCACGGCACACCGAAGCGGTAGTTAAAGTTCAAACCGAGCTGAAGCTCATTTGAGGTGTTCTGACCGTTCTTGTGGGCAACATCGACTGTTATCAATGGAATTGGTGTGTAATTCGCCCCTATCGTTAGCGCTGACGGCGAATCACCTAAGTCATTTGGGCTGGTAGTTCCGCCGTTTAGCGCAACGCCTTTACCAAAGTATTTTTCATACATTAATGAGCCACCCAACTGAGGGTATGCTGGCAAATATGCCAAGGCCCGGACATCAAAACCATTCGCTGGCCGTTCGTTATAATCTTCCATATTCGACAGCACTGACTGGTGCCAATCTGTCAACCGGAAATAGCCATTGGCGGAGAACTTAAGATTATCAGTCCAAATCTCAGCCCCTGCGCCCCTAAACGACTATTTTTACCCGTCAGATCATAATCATAAAAACTGTTAACCCCGAACATCCAGTTATCAGTAAATTGGCGTACGCCAAGGCCCGCATTATTTGTCGTCCGGTCGCCGTTATAACGGACTCCTAGCTGACCAAATAACAGGTTGTTTTGCGATTCAACCAGCGGCAGTAAAATATCTGCATTGGCCGTTCCTGTAGAATTGAGCTGAACCCTGGAATGGCCAAATTGGTTAAGCCAATCGGAGGCCGCTTGTGAAGCTAAACCGGAAGATACGCCTCTCACCACGCTTTCTGCGGCTTTGGTAGAATTCTCACTGCCCATTACGCCCCAAATTTGGGTAGCAGTATTGGCAACATTATCTTCAGTAAAATTAAATTTATTGGCAGAAGAAATATCTGATGTCTGATTTTCAGATCCCAAATCGGGTAGCGTTTTACTCGGCTGTAACAGCGGTGGCTCTTCTTGCGCGATGAAAGGATTCGAGGGTTTAAATTTGTCAGGAACTGCTGAGTTATCAATATGACCTTTAGGCTGCTCAGAATATATTGGTGCTGGCGCTGTTGTGGATTCAACCAATATCTCGGCTGATCGCATCTTCATCATTATTTCATCTAGCTCATCAGCGCACACCGATAATGATATTAGTGGAGTAAATGCCATGGATATAGGCAGCAGTAATTGCATTAATAATGTATTAATGGCAACTGCTCGCATGAGTAATTTATTTGAGTGGAAACCGTTCATAGTGAATTCAAAGTTCCGATTTTGAATGGCGATATCCGTTACCGCAGAGATATAAGCCGTTTTATTATTGACAGACATACGAGAGTTCATCATTAATTAATTTAATGATGTCATTCAGTATCTCGCCCAATAAACTCAGTTTATTAATGGTGCGATAAAATAACTAACGATAAGAAATGAGCAATTTAGCGAACTAAACTGCCCTAATCCCAGTGATTGTATTGGTGGCATATCATCATAAAACATTCACCCGACTAAAAAGTGAAGAACATAATGATATAAAACCTAAACCACGAGTTTACACACGGAGTTATTATAATAATTACATATAGTCATACTACAGTATTTTAGTGAATAACTGATTAGATCCGTGAGAGATAGTTTACTTTGCTTTGGACTTCGTTGAACGCAGTGTTTCTAACTCTGGCACACACCATTTTAAGTTTTGAGTCTAATTCAAGAGAAATGAGCTGCTTAGGATCATTATCTAAAATATTTCTATTTTGTTCTAAGAATGCATACATGTCATTGACTTTGTCAAACTGGCCTCTAAATACACCGAATTCATTCGCATTCAGCTTTTTGACCATAGAGAAATTATTGACACATTGATCATTGGTGCTTTTTTTTAATAATGGCGCGGTCTGTTGCTCGGAATCAACCTTTGCTTTCGTGCTGAACCCTCCCAATACCGCACTTGCCATCAATGTTACTATTGCCACTGATTTCATAAAATACCCTCATTAATCCTTTATAAGTACTTAACCTTCTATTGAATATGCACTCTCTTATACTGATATCATTGTTGCATAGCGATTTCAGCTGTATTTTTCAATAGAATGCAATCCAACGCTTGTAGCAGGACACACTGTACATCGTGATCTTTTATGCTGTAAAATGGTGATAAGCCAGATCTATACACTATTTAAAGCAAATAAAATAGATGTAAAGTCTGTTGAAGGGAATTAAAATGGCGGGATAGATCGTATTCTTATGAATTGATAGTTTTATATTTCAACTTATTTATATAACTCAGCGGAACAACCTAATTAAATTGAAAGCAAAAAAAATTTAAAATTAATTAGAATTATTGACATAGTGCAAAAAAAACGAAAGTAATTACCATCTACCATAATAAATAAAAACATTTCGTCAGCAAATCAACAACAAAAAATAACAAGGCTATCTTTTTACTAGAATATAGTTATTAAAATACCAAAGATTAAGAATTATCTTGGTTAATAATAATTAATCCTATATGGGGAAATAATTATTCTTTATAATAACAAATCTATTTCATTTTGTAATTAATAAATTTCTTAATGTTTGATTTATTGCTTTAACCCCTAGTTTATTATATATATTCCTTCTGTGAGCACTGGCTGTTTTATTCTTCATCTCAAGCACTCTTGATATGTCACTATTACTCAACCCTGACAATATACATTCAAAAACTTCATTCTCTCTCTTCGTTAACTGGTTCTTTATTTTCTTCGTCAAATCTAACTGATCAAATTTCTTTGGGGGTTTACGCAAAGAGAGCAGTTTAACAATCAAACTCTCTATTCTATCAATAGAAGCTGTTTTGCATAGGATGCCATCAGAAACAACAGACAAACAAATGAAATCTTCTGTCTTTTCATCTTTACGACAAAATACCATAATAAAAGCAAGAGGATTCAACTCTCTGACTTTGCCAATAGTGTTAAATATTTTAATGGCAGGAATATTATCAACATCAAGAACGACAATATCTCGGGTATTTGATTGGCTATATATATTTTCGTTATCAACAGAGTAATATAGCTCCACACCAATATCCTGCCCTCTATCTATAACGCGTTTTATTCCTTTAACAATAATCTCTAAGGATAGTTTTGTTAAACCGCAGTCACTAACCACAATAACTCTCATGACGTTGTATCATTCCTTGTCTATTATTTTTTATTTATTCAGAGCGGGATTTCATTGGGATTGCAGTATATAAATAACGGTGCCGAAGCACCGTTATTTATCAGGACGAACAATCGATTAGAAGTTGTATTTAATCCCTAACATCACAGCAGTATCACTGTAGCCTTTATCACCCAATTGCTGGCCTACGTTACCCCAAACATTCAGTTGCTTGTTCAGCTGCCCCTCAACACCCAGTTTCAACTCACCGATATTTTTCGTACCGGCCTGCTTCACATCAACCGAGTTCATGTTGGTACCGAAGTCTTTGGTATTGTGGATCCAGTTGGCTTCTACAAACGGCTGGAATTCACGATCTTTGTCATTGTCGATAGCATGGTGCCCTTTCATATAAGAACGCACACCCAGACGCGTCTGGATATTACCGTCGCCTTGGCCGCTCACCTGTGTACCATTGGCTTCACGATGCTCGTCAGCTTTCACACCCATCCAGGTTATCTGCGCTTTTGGCTGGATAAAGTAGGTTTCGTTCTTAGACTTATTTTCACCTATCTTGAAGGTGTAGCCGCTCTCGACCGACGCGGTTATCCCTTTAGATTTGTACTCTTCAGTCGCCAGACCTTCGCCCTTCACGGTATTGTTGAACCAGCTGTACTGCGCCCAACCATCAACATACAACCCAGACTTATCTTCGTCATTGGCATACCAAGTGCTATAGACACCGGCAGTGTAGCCATCAACGGAACCATCAGAGTGGTAGCCGGATTGCGAGCGAGTATTGCTTTTGCTGTTACCGTAACCGGCCATCACACCTAAATGTAAACGGTTCAGGTCATTGTTGCTCCACTGGGCGATATCGCCACCCAATTGCATCACATAACGGTTGCTTTGGGTTTTCAGTTGACCGCTGGTATCACGCGAACGGTTATGCCCACCTTCGTTGCGCAACCACATGCTCGTCACTTTCTGCTCACCAGTCAGGGCATCAATATATTGAGTTTCCCCTAAACGATCATGCAGACGGGTCACAAACATATTGTTAGCAGCAGCCAAGTTTGCTGTGTAACTACCCGCTTCAGGACGTTTAACTTCTTCCTCTGGGCCGACCGGGTTTTCTGGATCAACTGGGATTTCAGGATCAACTGGGATTTCAGGATCAACCGGCAAGTTGCTCAAGCTGGTCAGATACCAGTTAGCCACATTTTTGCCCACGCCGCGTTTCAGACTGTAATCATATGCGCCAGCCACAATACGGCCACTTTGCACGAAATCACCCTCTGACAGGCCATTAACCTGAATCAGTTCAATACCGTTCAGCGTCTTAGCCCCTGAACCGCCCGCATTATCCACACTAACCTTGGTGGTTCCGCTGGTGCTGCCGTTGACTATCATGCTGTCCGTGGCGGAGTCATCATCACCCAACGCGGTGTTGAAATGCAGCAAGCCGTTGTTACCCACATAGTTACCATTTACCACCAATTGATTGCCTGTGGTGCCGGTTCCATTACTGGTTTTGTTGCCGATAAAGACAATACCGCTGTTGGTTAAATCCGTCCCTACAGTGAACACATTACTGGCAGGTGCCAGACGACTCAATATTGACGTCACTGGTGCAGTTGGGTTGCCAACAAACAAGGAACCTTTGTTATCAATCGCACCCGCGACACCACCAAAACCGCCCATGAAAGCACCGCTGGCAATATTCACCTGCTGGCTGGCCAGTGTCATTGGGTTTGCATTACTGCCCAGCATAATCCCGCCAGCGTTAATATCTGTTTGGCCGGTATAAGCTGCTGATGAGGTTAACGAAACTGTGCCAGCGCCATTTTTGGTCAAGCTGCCGGTGCCGCTAACGTTGTTAGCCAGTGCCCAATCGGTGGCTGAGTTCAAGACCAGCGAACCATTATTGGTGACGGATGCGCTGCCCAGGTTTGCCGCCTGAGAAACCGCTAACTGGCTGCCATTGTTGATGTCAAACAGGCCGCTGAACAGACTGTTATCGCCGCTGGCGGTAATGTCGCTGTTATCCTGCAACACTACGCGACCGGCATCACTGATAGCATTCACCAGCTGACCGGCTGCATCTTTCAGTGTCAACAGACCGGCGTTGACAATATTGCCATCCCCCAGCCCTGCCGCATTATTGAGCACCGCTTCTGCACCGTTAGTAATGGTGGTTACCGCACTCAAACCACTGTTGGCACCATTAACGGTCAACACATTGGCAGCAATCGTCAACGCGCCACTGCCCGTCAATTCACCGTTAGAAATGCCGCCCTGACTCAACGTCAGGTTGCCACCATTAAGGTTCAATAATGAGCCTGCGGTGCCATTCAACTCGCCCACAGTTTGGCTGTGACCGTTCATATCAAAGGCGGTAGTGGCGGCCAAAGATAACAGTGAGGTATTACCCAGCACATTATCATTCAGCATCTGCAAGGTACCGCTGCGCACCTCGGTAGATCCGGTGTAATCATTTAACAGATTAGACAGTGTCACGGTATCGCCCGCGCCAGTATCAATCGCTAAATCACCGCTCCCCGTAATTTTGGCGCTCAAATCGGCGGCCGGGCCGGTTTTATTGGTGGCGTACAGTGACAGCGCATCAGCACCACTGCCCAACAACTCAACCTGAGTCAGACCGTAACCCACATACAAACCATCGTTATTTACGCCACTGGTCAGGCGATAGTCGTAAGTGCCTTTGGCGACCGTCGTGCCGTTCTGTGCAATATCTGCCGTGGTGGCATCGGTAATAATATTGCCATACTGGTCTTTCAACACCAGATTGCCACCATTACCTTGTACCGCAACATCACTCACCGCCAGTTGCAATAGGGTATTAGCATCATCCTGCTCCAGAATTGGCAGCACAGGATTCACCGGAGTTTGGCTATTATCGATGCTGTCGATATTCACTTCCACGGTCCCGGTACCCAGCAGATTCATCTCGGTGGTGGTATGAATGGTGCTTTTCGCTACCGTTTCACCTGGGGTGCCGGTGTCAAATTTCGCCGTCCCGCCGTCAAAGATTAATCCGCCGATAGTCTGAACGCCATCACCGACCGTGGTGATGCTGTCAGCACCCAATTTCAGGGTCGCGTTCACCAGTGCGGTGGTGTTGCTCGCTGCCAGATCAAAAGTCGAGTGGCCTAATGCCAGTACACCGTTAAAGGCATTCTGGGCCGCGTTAGCAGTAAAGTTAAACGCGTTACCCGCCGTATTGACCGCAACAGTGCCGAGGCCATTGAGTTTGCTGTTAAAATTCACTGCATTCAGATTGTTAACCTGCAACAAGCTGCCGTCACCCAAGTTAAAACCAGTGTTGACGTTGTCATCTTTCGCATTACCCAGCGCCAGCAGGACATTTTCCAGTGTCAGCGTGGAGTCATTGATCAGGTCGATGTAATCCATATTCTGAATAGCATCAGCATCTTTCAGCGTATACACCGAGCTATCAAAGGTCACAGTGTCTGTGCCGGTTCCGCCGTTCAGTGAACTGAATACGCCAGTATCTGTTGCTGTCAGCCCTTTAAGAATAAAGGAATCATCGCCGCTACCCGTGGTGAAGTCAGTCCCTTTACTGCCCTGCATCAGGGTCACGGTATTGTTACCCGCCAACAGATTGACCTGACCGATAATGCTGCCGTCGGTCTCATTGGTGAAGGCCACGCCGCTGCCGGTGTTGGTTAACACTGCTTGCTGCGCCGCACTGTTAGCATGGATGCTGCCGCTATTGACGAAGCTAGTAACATTGCCATTGTTGATATCAACCACTGGGCTAGTCAGTGACTGGGATGTCAGTTTACCGGACTGCTCAACACGGCCAGTCGTGCCTTTAACAATCAAGGCCGCGCCGCCAGCAGCATTGTTCACATTGACACTGGCACCGGTTTTCAAATTTTGACTGGAGTTGGTAACAATCCCTTTACCCGCCGCCGAATTAACATTAATCACCAGGCCAGCCGAATTAGACATATCCAGCGCGTTAGTCGTTATGGTATCGCCGGTGTTGGCGAACAAAATACCGGTGCCGCTGCCATTGACATTAATCACGCCAGAGTTGGTCGCCGCCATCGAGGCTCCGGTACGCACACCTGCGCCATTACCCACAGTCAGAGTGGTATTTTTTAATTGGATACCCGCGATTTCTGCTTTATTTTCAATCGCGTTGCCAGTTCCCCCCGCCGTCATAGTGATGGTTGCACCGTCAACTGTCAGAGCGGTAGCGCCGGTATCAAGCAATACGCCATGAGCCGTGCCGCCTGCGTTGGTTACACCATTACCAGACAGTGTCAAACTGGATCCGGAACCTAACAGGAAGGCAGCGGTACCATCAGTTGCGGTCACTGTGCCCGAGTTATTCACTGTTGAGTTAGCGCCCTGAATATTCACCGCAGTGCCATTCACAGAGATGATATTTTGGTTGGTCAGGATCCCGCCATTCACCAACACACCGGTGCTGCCAGCCTGGGTAAAATCAATGGAACCTTTATGAATAAGCTCGCCGCCATTACGGGCGATATAGCCATAAGCACCAGAAGCTGTGTTACCCGTGGTTAATACCGCCGAACTGGTCAGCACGGATTTGCCGGTGGCACCGGTCTCGATACCGTCCAGCCCGTAATATTTACCATCGACAATACCGGCCGTCGCCCCGTTACCACTCAGTTCTAAACTGGCATCTGCTGTGATGGTGCCCGTCGCGCCACCCTCAACTTTTACGCCAGTAGAACCCTCACCCGAAAGCACCATATCTAGCGCACCGGAGTTAAACGTACTGCCAGCACCGGTCACTTGAATAAGAGAGGAATTCTTACCGGTGGCATTCATGGTGGAAGCCGTGGTTCCGGCAAAGCTGGCACCTTTATCAACGCGATATAAAGTCGAACCTTCGGTTGAAACAGTTTCGGCACCCACGGCGGTGTTATTGACGCTAGCACCGGCACCGTAAATCAGGTATCCGACTTGTTTGGTGCCGGAGACAAACTCAACCTGACCATTACCGGTGACATTAATGGTGCCTTTATCTTCCGCAACCACCCCGATAGCCCCGTTGCCAGTCAGATTAACCTGGCCGGAAAGATTAGCCACAGCGCCCGTGCCCACAGCTTGAATGCCGTAGTTAGCCAGATTGGTAGCAGCATCCAGCCCTTTATTAACATTAATGCTACCGGCATTGGTCGCGGTACTGTTGGTCAGCACTTTCATACCAACGGTATTGATACCATTGATAATGATATTGCCATTATTGACAACATTGTTGGCACCTGAACTAGCGGAAATACCAATATTCTGCGCTGCGTTTTGTCCTGGTGTTGCCCCGGCACCATTCAACTCAATGGTGCCGTTCTGATTAACGGCGGTTCTGACCCCTTGTGCGATAATTGCGGTGGAGTTCTCAGTTTTGCTGCCAATGACAATTTTACCGCTCGCATTATTGATAAAAGTGGCGATATTGCTCAAATTGACGGTGTCTTGCACTAATTTAACCGCATAAGACTCTGTTTTTATTGCCAGATCAGTAACCACATCAGTGAGCGAGCGCTGGGCTTGGCGGCCAATATAAACAGTGCCATTATTGGTAAAAGTAGAGCCTTTCTGAACACTCACCCCTTCATTCAGATACCCTGCTGCAGGAGAGTTATCGACAGTTGCAGCAATGTTAATAGCGCCGTTATTGACGAAGGTAGAGGTGCCGTCAATGATAGCCGCGCGGGTATAAACACTGGTGCCACGTGAAGCGGTGTTGATGACACCATTGTTAGTGACTGAAGAGGCCCCATTCGCCAGAATGGCAGTATGACTGCCGCTGGCGACATCCAGTGGCAAAGTGGCACTGGATACGGGTTTGAAATCCAGCATCTCGGGGTTAGTCCCGGCATCCAGAACCCCAGTGGCTTCATTAATAACCGTGCTGTTAGTGGCGAAAATAATATTGGTGCCACGAACCGTGCCGGCGGCTGAACCTAATGTTCCCGCATTATTCAAGGTTGCACCATCGTTGAGCCGCACCACGGAAATATCCGTATTGAACGCCTGAATATTGGCATCAGCACCAATATTCACAATGGCCTGCTGACCATCACCATGAATAAAGGCAACACGACCGGAATCAATGATGTGATTGATGGCATCATTAGGGTCAATACCCATATCAAGATAGATAGGGGTAACTTTCGGTGAAGTATTGCTACCGTTAGTAAAATAGGCACGCGCCAACTCAGCCTGATAACCTTTGCTGTCCAGGACAATGGCACCGCTTTTAATACCGGCAATTAACGCATTGTTGTATTGCTGGAAATCAGCAAAGTTTTGCACATTCTGCACGCCTAAATAAGGGCTGGTGAAAGTGCCAGTAAAGTCATCAAGTACCGCATTAGCCACTGAAGTGGTGCTATCACGAATGTTATTACTGTTATTACCCAGGTTGACCACGGTCTTAGCGTTATAATTTAAAACTGTATTTTGAGCTAAAGTCGTCGAGTCAACATAGAATCCTGAAGAGGTGGTTAGCTCAGGTTGACTTTTCAAGCCACCCTTAAGAATAGCGTTAAAGTAGTTGGTATCCTCATTGACCCAACCTGCCGCAGTGCCACCGACATTAACGGTCAGATCACTGCTATCCTGCACATGGAATAAGTTACGATTCACATACTGACCATTCTCACCGACAGCATAAGAAACTGGTACCGAAAAATCGGCCAAAGGTTTAATTGACATCGCCGTGCTGCTATACACATTAATAGTAATTAATGCGCCGGTTCCTTTCGGATCAAGGAAAGTTTCAGTAACCATATCCCCTAAATTGAAAATATTTTTACTGATCAGATTCTCTGCACCATAGAGGAAATTCCCCGGGGGAATATCACCCAGTTTGCTATTTTTAAATCCAGAATCACCGCGTGCAATGTTGCTAAAACTCCCCGACAAAGTATTATTTGGGCCGGTGAATGTCTGTTCAAATTGAACTTCTGGAGTAAATACCGGAACACTAATGTCTGCTGCAAAGGCAGAACTCGCCCCTAAGGTGAACATCAGAGTGATGGCAACCTGGCTCAGACGAGAAGGTGTTGTTAAGCCTAAGGTCGTATCGACATGACCTGAACAAGAAGACTTAGCTTTTTTTCCTGATTTAGAAAACTCAGATGCAACATCGTAACGGCCTAAAGCACTATTCCAAATGACTTTAAATACTCGATTCATAAAACGCTCAATTTTCTCTGTATATTATGGGTTATAAATAACGAGCAACATTGTTACTTAACTAAAAAGTAATTAAGTTGGCGAACTTCCACTGGTGTATACCTTAAGCCTGATATTGCATCATTAATAACAATGATAAACGTACGAGGTTATACAGATATATAGGAGGTGGAGAGCACATTGGTAGGAAAAATCCTACAATGATCTGAAATATAAAATATTAACTACTAATATCAATAAGTTAAATAAAAAAATAGATAAGAATAATCTTATAAAACCATATGGGGATTATGTAGTAACGCCTTTTTTTTATTTTAATGCAATAAATTATTATGAGTGTTTATCAGTAAGATAAAATAAAATAAATACTTTTTATCCAAGCACGCCACAATCAAATTGTGGCAAAAAAATTATATTTAACATCAGTCATTTCATTAGTCGCATTCAGTCTTAATAAGAATCGCCCAGTCATATAGAAAAAGCAAGTTTTTTGGTATTTATGATCATAAAAATGATTAACTCGACATATAGACCCATAAATGACCACCTTGCAGCGTACTTTCAGATTATTACTCTGTTAAATGATTTAAACCTTAGAATAAAAGATCGTCTAATTAAAATAATAGCCATGTAAATATATTTACAATTAAATTTGCATTGGATCTGTCTTAAAAACAACCATTCAAAAAAATCAATTAAATAAGCAAAAAATACAAAGTTAATTATCAATGAGAAATTAGTCTTAGCAGAGAAAGCCTATCTATATTCAGAAGTAATTTTTATTAGACATAAAACAAACAGGAAAAACAACCTCGTCCAGGCCAGATAATAACTTGAATTATATGATTATTTTTATAAAAGCATCAATTAGATGCATAAATAAAAATAAAGATGAAAAGAGCTTAATCGGTATTACCTGAAAAATTTCAATTCATATTTGAATAAAGTCTTAGCAAAAATCGTGACTCATTAAGCAACTCAAATGCATTAGGATGACAACAGGTTTTTTTAAGGGAAAACAGGAGACTGAAGGAGCTCGTCAGCAGTGGGGGTTTTTGATGGAGTTTGGGGGAGTATTTAGCCCGCGAGTTGGATACTTACCGTTCAAAGCAAGCTGACTGGCGTATCCAACACGCGCGTTACATTCACAATGACTATAAATTCGCTGCCGCTTAGCGGAATGGAGTGGCGTCACCGGCACCTTCGCGGATAACTTCTGGGGAAGAATCCGTTAGATCAATCACCGTGGTGGGTTGTTGGCCCAGAGAGCCGCCGTGAATAATTAAATCCACTTGTTTTCCCAAGTGCTCTTTGATCTCTTCTGGATCAGACTCCGCAAAATCATTGCCCGGCAACATCAATGTGGTCGACATCAGCGGTTCACCCAATACATCCAACAGCGCCAACGCAATAGGATTAGACGGTACACGCAAGCCGATAGTTTTGCGTTTGTCATTCATCAAACGCCGAGGCACTTCTTTTGTCGCTTTCAGTATAAATGTATAATTGCCGGGAGTATTATTTTTGATTAACCGAAACGCGGAGTTATCAACATAGGCGTAAGTTGATAACTCGGACAAGTCACGGCATACCAATGTGAAGTTATGGTTTCCATCCAACTGGCGAATGCGACAGATACGTTCCATTGCCGCCTTATCTTCTAAGCGGCAGCCCAGGGCATAACCCGAATCTGTCGGATAAACCACCACCCCACCCTTGCGCAAAACATCAACACTTTGGTTGATTAACCGCGGCTGCGGGTTTTCCGGGTGAATATAAAAAAATTGACTCATGATTCTGCCTTATCATTCAACGTACAAGTGGATTAGCGCTCTATCAGCCAATCACGCCATACCGGTTCTACCCCAGCGGGCAGCCACAATTTGCGGCCCAACTCAATCCAGGAACAAGGTTGATGGAAATCAGACCCCTGGGATGCAAGTAAATTATAGTCGCGCGCATATTGGGCAAGTTGTGCCCGCTCGTGGGGGGCTTGCTGGCACTGGGCAACTTCCATAGCATCACCGCCATGCTCAGCAAAATGCGCTAATAACCGCTTCAGCCATTTCGCCGTTAAATCATAACGCCCAGGATGCGCCAGTACAGCCTGCCCACCAGATTGCTTAATAGCATCAATAGCTTGTTCTATTGTACACCATTGCGCGGGAACATAGCCTGTCTTGCCTTTGGCCAAATACTTTTTAAAAACCTGGCCGACATTGCTGGCCAGACCTAACTCCACCAGATAGCGGGCAAAATGGCCTCGCGTCACCTGGCCGCCCTCTGCTAAGCGATTTGCCCCTTCCCATGCACCAAGGATCCGTGCTTTTGCCAACCGAGCACTGATCTCCTGCGCTCGAATATAGCGGCGCTCTGATTGTTCGCTTAATAGCTGGCGAAGACTGGCATGCTGGATATCCATACCCAAACCCACAATATGGATCTCATGGTTTTCCCATAATGTGGAAATCTCAACTCCGGAAATCAGTCGGATGGGCAATTGCTGTTGCTCGATAGTCGCGGCGGCTTCTGCTAACCCTGCGGTGGTATCGTGATCAGTAATCGCCAATACACCTACACGCATTTGCGCCGCCCGGATAACCAACGCCGCGGGGCTTAACGAGCCGTCCGATGCCGTGGTGTGGCTATGCAAATCATAGAGTGTGAAAGCCGTTGATGTGACAGCATCTGTTAAATCAGCCGTGTCAGGTGATGTGGTGTTATCAGATAAAACGGGTTTATTAGTCAAAACTGATTCATTAGCCAAAACATGAGTCCGGAAAAAGCGTGGCTTTCAATTATACTCGCTAATGTGACATTAACGTTAATCAATCTTATTTATACCCGTCATACTTCAAGCCCAGTAAGACCAATGCCCTGACAAAAAGAGTTTGTTAAAAAACAATCATCAGGGGTTGACATTCATCTCGCGAACCAGTTAACTAGTACACAAGTTCACGAGAGACCAATATGCTGTTCGGGTCTATTCGATAACACAATCAAAGCAATTATAGCGAGTGACTGATAATGAAAATTTCCCTGATTTCCTTACTGCGTTGGTGGCACATCTCCCTCTCTCGGGCGGTGTAATCGCGCATATCAGTCACCAGACAATGCAGATTGCTTCAGCCCGCTAATAGCGGGCTTTTTTATGGATAGATTTCGACAAACACTTTTTCAGGAACGACAAACAATGCAAACCTCGCGCCCTACTTTACAGTTATTGACCACCACGGGATGTTACCGTGATGACCCAACTGCACTGTTCCACCAGCTCTGCGGCGCACGGCCAGCAACATTGCTGCTTGAATCTGCGGAAGTGACCAGCAAACAAAACCTGAAAAGCTTGCTGATTGTCGACAGTGCGCTGCGTATCACCGCACTGGGACAGAAAGTGACGATAGAAGCGCTGACACGCAATGGCGCTTCTTTATTACCACTGTTGGACTCAGCATTACCCGCGCAAGTTGAGATTCAAGTGCGCCCAAATGGCCGCGAACTGACGTTTCCCGTCATTAATGACGTGCAAGATGAAGACTCTCGCTTACAGGCATTATCCGTTTTTGATGCTTTGCGCCTGCTGCTGAAACTGGTCGAGGCTCCAGCGGCAGAGCGGGAAGCCATGTTTATGGGAGGTTTGTTTGCCTACGATTTGGTCGCCGGTTTTGAAAACTTGCCGCAGTTGCGCCATGAAAGCCGCTGCCCGGATTTCTGTTTCTATTTAGCCGAAACATTATTGGTGCTGGATCACCAACACCGCTCCACACGTTTGCAAGCCAGTTTGTTCACTCCGGATAACAGCGAGCATCAGCGCTTAACGGCCCGTTTAGAACAGCTTGCCCACCAATTGCAACAAGCGCCACAGCCTATTCCAGCCAAATCAGTGCCGGAAATGACGTTACAGTGTAACCAATCAGATGAAGAGTACGGCGCAGTGGTCAGTGAATTACAGCAAGCCATTCGCCAAGGTGAGATTTTCCAAGTGGTACCTTCCCGCCGCTTCTCATTACCGTGCCCATCACCACTGGCGGCGTACCAAACACTGAAAGACAGTAATCCAAGCCCTTATATGTTCTTCATGCAGGATAATGAATTTTCTTTGTTCGGTGCCTCACCAGAGAGCGCACTGAAATACGACGCCACCAATCGCCAGATTGAAATTTATCCGATTGCCGGTACTCGTCCTCGTGGCCGTCGCGCTAATGGTGAACTGGACCGCGATTTAGACAGCCGCATTGAGCTGGAAATGCGCACCGACCATAAAGAACTGGCCGAGCATTTGATGTTGGTGGATTTAGCCCGCAATGACCTGGCGCGCATCTGTGAGCCAGGCAGCCGTTACGTGGCGGATTTAACCAAAGTTGACCGCTATTCCTTTGTTATGCATCTGGTTTCTCGCGTAGTGGGCACATTGCGCCACGATTTAGATGTGCTGCATGCGTATCAAGCCTGTATGAACATGGGGACATTAAGTGGCGCGCCCAAAGTCCGGGCGATGCAATTAATCGCTGACAGTGAGGGATCGCGTCGGGGCAGCTACGGCGGTGCCGTCGGCTATCTCACCGCCCATGGCGATCTGGATACCTGCATTGTGATTCGCTCTGCTTATGTTGAAGACGGGGTTGCCACTGTACAAGCGGGTGCTGGTGTGGTGCTCGACTCAATCCCACAAGCGGAAGCCGATGAAACGCGTAATAAAGCCCGCGCGGTTCTACGAGCAATTGCCACTGCACACCACGCCAGGGAGCTGTTCTAATGGAAAATGTTCTAATGGAAAACAATCTAATGGCCGATATCTTGCTGCTCGATAATATCGATTCCTTTACTTACAACCTGGTTGATCAGTTGCGCTCAAGCGGCCATCGCGTGGTGATTTACCGTAACCACATTGCCGCCGACACCATTATTGAGCGCTTGCAACAGCTCGAGCGGCCGGTGCTGATGTTATCACCCGGCCCCGGCACTCCCGCGGCAGCGGGCTGTATGCCGGAATTGTTGCAGCGTTTACGCGGTCAGTTGCCGATTATCGGAATCTGCCTCGGCCATCAAGCCATTGTCGAAGCCTATGGTGGTCATGTGGGTCAGGCCGGTGAAATATTACATGGCAAAGCGTCAGCCATTGAACATGACGGGCACGGCATGTTTGCCGGAATGCCAAATCCGTTACCGGTCGCCCGCTACCATTCATTAGTCGGCAGCAATATCCCAGCAGAATTAACCGTTAACGCCCATTTTGGCGAGATGGTGATGGCGGTTCGTCATGATGCCCATCGGGTTTGTGGCTACCAATTCCACCCGGAATCGATTTTAACCACCCAAGGGGCCAGGTTGCTGGAGCAAACCTTAGACTGGGCGCTATCCCCTTCGCGGGTATAACCGCAAGAGTGTTAGCTGTGATGCCAAGCCCTTTGGGGGTTGAATATTTAAGGAATTGATGATGCACAATCTATTACCAAAAGAATTGTTATTAGAAAAACTGTTCCGCGCCGAGTCTCTGAGCCAGCAAGAAAGCCAGCTATTATTTGCCGCGATTGTGCGTGGTGAACTGGAAGCCAGCCAATTAGCGGCGGCATTAATCAGTATGAAAGTACGCGGTGAAACGCCAGCCGAGATTGCCGGTGCCGCACAAGCTTTATTAGCCGACGCACAACCTTTCCCGCGCCCAGATTACCTGTTTGCTGATATTGTTGGCACCGGCGGCGACGGCACCAACAGCATCAATATTTCCACCGCGAGCGCCTTTGTTGCCGCCAGTTGTGGCGTGAAAGTGGCCAAACACGGTAACCGCAGTGTCTCCAGTCGCTCCGGCTCGTCAGACTTGCTGGCCGCCTTTGGTATTCGCCTCGACATGAGCGCCGAACAATCGCGTCTGGCCTTGGATGAGTTAGGCGTTTGCTTCCTGTTTGCGCCGCAGTATCACACGGGTTTTCGCCACGCGATGCCGGTGCGCCAACAGTTGAAAACCCGTACCCTGTTTAATGTGCTGGGGCCATTGATTAACCCCGCCCGCCCGCCGTTGGCGCTGATTGGTGTGTATAGCCCTGAACTGGTTTTACCGATTGCTCAAACTCTTAAAGTATTGGGTTATCAACGCGCTGCCGTGGTGCATGGCGGTGGAATGGATGAAGTGGCGATTCATGCGCCGACACAAGTCGCCGAGCTGAATAACGGCCATATTGAAAGCTACGAATTAGCGCCCGAAGATTTTGGTTTAAATCGCTATGAACTTGGCTCACTGCAAGGCGGCGCACCGGAAGAAAATCGTGACATTTTAGCACGGTTGTTACAAGGTAAGGGTACACCAGCCCACGCGGCAGCCGTCGCGGCTAACGTGGCGTTATTGCTGAAGTTGCACGGGCAAGAAAACTTACGCCACAACGCACAGCAAGCATTGGAAATGATTCACAGCGGCCAGCCTTTTAACCGGGTTACCGCTTTGGCAGCAAGAGGATAAATCATGCAGGATACTGGGCTTAACAAAACTGTACTCCACAAAATAGTGGGCGATAAGGAAATCTGGCTTGCTGCGCGGAAATTGCAACAGCCTCTGGCCAGCTTCCAAAATGACATTACCCCGAGCCAGCGCGATTTTTATCACGCGCTACGGGGCGACAAAACGGTGTTTATTCTGGAATGCAAAAAAGCATCGCCGTCCAAGGGTGTCATTCGCGATAATTTTAACCCGGCTGAGATTGCCGCAGTTTACAAAAATTACGCCTCGGCTATCTCGGTATTGACCGATGAAAAATACTTTCAGGGCAGTTTTGATTTCTTGCCGCAAGTCAGTGCCGTAGTGACTCAACCGGTCTTGTGCAAAGATTTTATTATTGATGCTTACCAAATCCAGCTCGCCCGTTTTTATCAGGCAGATGCTATTTTGCTGATGTTATCTGTGCTTGATGATGAAACTTACCGCCAACTGGCCGCCGTGGCTCATAGCCTGAATATGGGCGTGTTGACGGAGGCCAGCAACGCCGAGGAGCTGGAACGCGCCATTGCATTAGAGGCGAAAGTCGTCGGTATCAATAACCGTGACTTACGCGACTTGTCTATCAGCCTTGATCGCACCCGCGAATTGGCTCCCCGCTTACCCGAGGGCGTGACGGTCATCAGCGAATCCGGCATCAATAACTACCAGCAAGTGCGTGAACTCGGCCACTTTGCCAACGGTTTCCTGATTGGCAGCGCGTTGATGTCCGAACCCGATCTGAATGCTGCGGTACGCCGCGTATTGCTGGGCGAGAATAAAGTCTGCGGGCTGACCCGCGCCCAAGACGCTACCGCCGCTTACCAGGCCGGTGCTGTATATGGCGGGTTGATTTTTGTCGGCAATTCACCACGTTATGTGGATATTGCACGCGCCCGCACAGTTATTAGTGGTGCGCCGCTAAAATATGTCGGGGTGTTCCGTGATGCCGAAATCGAAACTATACAACAAACTGCCGAGCGCCTGTCACTAACCGCCGTGCAATTACATGGGCATGAAGATCAAGCCTATATCAACCAACTGCGCGAAATATTGCCCGCCAGTTGCCAAATTTGGAAGGCATTGAGTGTCAGTGACACGGTGCCAGCACGCAATTTACAGCATGTCGAGCGCTATGTTTTGGATAATGGCCAAGGTGGCACCGGTCAACGCTTTGACTGGTCATTATTAGCCGGCCAGCCATTGAATAACGTATTGCTGGCGGGTGGATTAGGGCCGGATAACTGCGGTGCTGCGGCCCAATTGGGTGCTGCTGGCCTGGATCTCAATTCCGGTGTCGAAAGCGCCCCCGGCATTAAAGATCCTCAAAAGATTGCCGCGGTATTCCAGACATTACGCACCTATTAAATCATAAACACATTTGGGTTAACCCTATACCCAATAGATTTCAAGATGCAGGAAGGCGGTAAGCAAGATAATCCCGATGAGCTTACACAAGTAAGTGATTCGGGTTAGCGAGTGCAGCCAACACACCTGCAGTTTGAAAGATGACGGGTATATAAAGGACAGAAAAATGACCACATTGAATCCCTATTTTGGCGAGTTCGGGGGCATGTATGTCCCCCAGATTCTGATGCCAGCATTAAAGCAATTGGAAGAGGCTTTTGTCAGTGCTCAGTTAGACCCTGAGTTCCAGGCGGAATTTCAGGATTTGCTCAAGAACTATGCCGGGCGTCCCACCGCTCTGACCCTGTGTCAAAATTTGACCGCGGGGACTAAAACCAAGTTATATCTGAAACGCGAAGACCTGTTACACGGCGGTGCGCACAAAACAAATCAGGTGTTAGGCCAAGCTTTATTAGCAAAACGCATGGGTAAGACAGAAATCATTGCTGAAACCGGTGCCGGTCAGCATGGTGTGGCGTCAGCGTTAGCCTGCGCGCTGCTCGGCTTAAAATGCCGCATTTATATGGGCGCTAAAGATATTGAGCGCCAGTCACCCAACGTATTCCGCATGCGCTTGATGGGAGCGGAAGTTATTCCGGTGCACAGTGGCTCCTCAACATTGAAAGATGCTTGTAATGAAGCCCTGCGTGACTGGTCTGGTAGCTACGAAACCGCCCACTATATGCTGGGAACCGCCGCTGGCCCGCACCCTTATCCGACTATTGTGCGTGAGTTCCAACGGATGATCGGCGAAGAAACTAAAGCACAAATGCTGGACAGAGAAGGCCGTCTGCCAGATGCCGTGCTGGCATGCATCGGTGGCGGTTCTAACGCCATTGGGATGTTTGCTGATTTTATCGATGAGCCGGGTGTTGGGCTGATTGGTGTCGAACCGGCGGGGCTGGGTATCGAAACCGGTCAACATGGCGCGCCCCTCAAACACGGTAAAGTGGGTATCTACTTCGGTATGAAATCGCCGATGATGCAAACCAGTGATGGTCAAATTGAAGAATCTTACTCAATTTCTGCGGGTTTAGACTTCCCGTCAGTGGGGCCGCAACATGCTTATTTGAACAGCATCGGGCGCGCTGACTATGTTTCCGTGACCGACGATGAAGCTCTGGAAGCATTTAAAGCGCTGTCGTGTAAAGAAGGGATTATCCCGGCATTGGAATCGTCCCATGCACTGGCACATGCTTTAAAAATGATTAAAGCTTCACCGGAAAAAGAACAGATATTGGTGGTGAATCTGTCCGGGCGTGGTGATAAAGATATTTTCACTGTTCACGATATCCTGAAAGCACGGGGAGAAATTTAATGGAGCGTTATCAGCAGCTTTTCCAACAATTGGCCGCCAAAAAAGAAGGCGCGTTTGTTCCTTTCGTCCAACTTGGTGACCCAACACCGGCGCTTTCTTTAGAGATTATCGACACCTTAATTGCCGCCGGTGCCGATGCATTGGAGCTGGGTATTCCCTTCTCTGACCCATTGGCGGATGGCCCGACGATTCAAAATGCGGCGCTACGTGCTTTCGCCGCCGGTGTTACCCCGAGTATTTGTTTTGAAATGCTGGCAGAAATTCGCCAAAAGCACCCTACCATTCCTATTGGGCTGCTAATGTATGCAAATCTGGTATTCCATAACGGAATTGATACTTTCTATCAGCGCTGCGCTGATGTAGGTGTCGACTCGGTGCTGATTGCTGACGTGCCGTTTGAAGAGTCACTGCCGTTCCGCACAGCGGCCTTGCGCCACGGCATTGCGCCTATCTTTATCTGCCCGCCTAATGCCGATGATGATTTGTTGCGAGAAATTGCCTCTCACGGTCGTGGCTATACCTATCTGCTTTCTCGTGCGGGTGTGACCGGTGCAGAGAATCATGGCCACCAGCCTTTGAATCATTTAATAGATAAACTGCGTGAATATAATGCCGCGCCAGCCCTGCAAGGTTTTGGTATTTCAGAACCAGAACAGGTAAAAATCAGTCTGGCGGCCGGGGCTGCAGGGGCTATTTCGGGTTCTGCAATTGTCAAAATCATTGAAAACAATGTCTCACAGCCCACAGAGATGCTCGCGCAATTGGCGAGTTTTGTGACTAAAATGAAAGCCGCTACCCGCAACTAGTTTGCTCTGAGCGCCTGATGTCCCAGTTCAGGCGCTCTACCCGCCATACTTCAAGCTGCATGTGCGTTGGCGGTTTTCATTACTCGCCCGTCCATAGACTTCGCCTCTGTAAAACTTTCCTGCAACTCGCATTAGTTAGGGTATATCTTCCTTATTTTCAATACTTTTCTCGCGGTCTATTCAGCATAAAGTTGTATAAAAACCATTCATCACCAATACTAATAATGTGTAACACACTACGCATTTTTTACATTTAAGATGTGGTGAGTGTCAGCACCCCTGAGTGAAATATGAGTTAATAGTACTTTGAGCTAAACATGGAGAGTCATTTATGAAGATTTTTAAGACCTTGGCAGCCTTATGTATTGCAGTGGTCATGGCGATGGCAATATCTGCTTGTGCGCCTACAGCAAAATCGGAAGGGACTGGTGGTTATCTGGATGATACCGTGGTTACCACGAAAGTGAAAACTGCGCTGCTGGGTGAGAAGAATCTAAAATCGACTGAAATCAGTGTTGAGACGTTCAAAGGGCGGGTTCAACTGAGTGGTTTTGTTAGCTCGCGTCAGGATGCTAACCGCGCGGTACAGATTACCCGTGGTGTACCTGGGGTGAAATCTGTTAGTGATCAGATGCTTATCAAGTAATCCCCCTCTCGGAGGCGCATTCCTGCGCCTCCTTTTTAATACACATCAGTGATTCAGGTAAGTGAGCGCAGCTAACACCGCTGTAACGCCTCAAGTCGGATTAGCCAAAGTCATTGGTGTTACAGCAAGGCAGCCAGCAAACGAGTCCCGATGAGCTGACTCAAGTCAGTGATTCGGGTGAGTGAGCGCAGCTAACACCGCTGTAACGCCAAGGACGAAGGATAATTAGAAACGATAGCCAGCGCCAAACATAAACACCCATGGATCAAGACGGGTATGAATACTTTGCTCTTGACCTGCTGCTTTGAATTTCACGTCAGTTTCGATATTCATCCACCAGACAGACATATTCACCATCCAATTTTCGCTGACCATGTAATCCAAACCGGCCTGACCGGCTACACCCCAAGAGTCTTTGACACTTAAATCCGTCAGCCCAGCAGAAGTGCCGGTATTGTTGAATTTCTCATCAAAGAACGTGGTGTAGTTCAGACCTATCCCCAGGTATGGGCGCAATTTGTCTTGTTTATCTCGGAAATAATATTGTGCCATTAATGTCGGTGGCAATTGCTTAACTTCTGCAATATCGCCGGTCGGCCCAAGGCCAACCTTATGACGAAACGGCGTCGCGGCCAAAAGTTCAACCCCGATGTTATCAGTAACCAGATAACTGAAGGTCAGACCCAACTGGGTATTGTTATCCGCTTTGAAAGAACCATAACCTAGCACATCATCAGACCCGGTATTGGGTCTGACAGTTGCCGTCCCTGCCCGGAAAATATAATCGCCTGCTTGGTGCGCACTTACCGCAGTCGATGCCAGAGTTGCTACGGCTAACAATGCCAAAGTGACTTTTTTCATTATCCATTCCATTTGTAGGTATATTCGCGAACAGAATATACCTACAAATAAGTATTCATGATCCAATCGAGATCACATCTTTCGTAACAACTTGAATAAATCCTAAATTAAGTAGGGTTATTTAATTCCTTAATAACATTGAAATTGATCTGGATCATAAATGGCTGTTTACATCAAATTGTGCTCAGAACCATGGCTGAAAAAGACAACAGTGGTCATGCTTGCCACCCTTACCTGTTGATAACATCCAGATAATGAGAGTAGAAGAAATCCGCCGTTGACCAATGACGGGATCCCACAGCGCGCCATAACAAGGTATAATCATCGGCTAAGCGCTATTTTTTCATCCCAAGGAGCTTTCATGCCTATCACGGCTAACACTTTATACCGTGACAGTTTTAACTTTCTACGCAATCAGCTACCCGCCATTCTGTTGCTGGCGCTGCTGACTGCGTTCATTACCGTCATGTTAAATCAGGCATTTATCCCTGATACTGAACAATTGAGTAGTTTAAGTTCTACAGAAAGTGATTTCGCGTCATCAGGCAATCTCAGCATTACAGAATTAGTGGCGCAGCTCACACCGGAGCAACAGATTGTGCTGCTCAAAGTGTCAGCGGCGGCAACTTTTTCTGCATTAATCGGTAACGTATTATTAGTCGGTGGCATGCTGACGCTGATTTCTATGGTTTCTCAAGGCCGTCGTGTTAGCGCATTGCAGGCAATTGGCATCTCCCTGCCTATTTTACCCCGCCTACTGCTGCTGATGTTCATCGGCACCTTGTTGATTCAGTTGGGAATAACCCTGTTTATCGTGCCGGGTATCATCATTGCTGTCGCACTTTCCCTGTCACCTGCTATCGTCACGACAGAAAAAATAGGCGTTTTTGCCGCCATGAAAGCCAGCACTAAATTGGCATTTGCCAATGTGCGGTTGATTATTCCGGCAATGATGCTGTGGATAGCGGCTAAACTAATTTTACTGTATTTGGTCAATCACCTGACGGTGTTGCCGACGCCAATTGCCAGTGTCGTTTTAGCTTCACTGAGTAATCTGGTTTCTGCATTACTGCTGGTGTATCTGTTCCGCTTATATATGTTATTGCGTCCAACGGATGTTGCCGTATAAGCATCAGTGCCGATAAAATCAGAAAAGGGCCATTACGGCCCTTTTTGTTATTCAGGATTCAATACATTTGCTGTTGTACTGATTTCCGGTTCAGTTTCCGGCTCTTGTCTCTCTGCCACCCGCTGTTTACTCTGAATCAGCTTGAGGGCTAAATAGAGATCGGGCACCAAAATCAGGTCATCATCATGACTTTTCAGCCGATTAATCCGGAACCAGCGCGTCAACTCAGTGCGCCGCCCGGCCAATATCAGCTTAATATTGCGCTGTTTTAAGTCGCGCTTAAGCTCATCAATAGCCGCCAACACACTGATATCCGCATAGGTAAAGCTGGCAACCGCATCAATCACCACCCAATTGGCTGGATGTGGCGTGCTGTCGACCAAATTCAGAATGCGCCGTTTAAAATAGGCGACGTTGAAATACGTCAGTGGCGAGTTAAAACGGTAAATCATCACGCCGGGTACGGGTTTAATGCCATTTCCACTGCGCATTGAATGGATCATGCCATCAGCATTCACCCCCAATAACTGCTCTGTCGGGCGGAAAACGGTGCGCAAGAATTGTAATAACCCCAACAATACCGCCAAACCAATGCCACTGATAACACCGACCAATACCACGCTGACGAAAGTAAAAATCGCCAAATAGAAAGCTTGCGTATTACGTTTGCGTAATTGCCATAAGCTCCTAAATCCGAGCAAAGACCAGGCGGCATAAATCAGCACCACGCCCAGTGCGGCTATCGGAATATATTGCAGTGGGCGAGTTAAAAACAGCAATACCATGGCGATAACCAATGCGGCAATAATGGACACCAACTGGCTTTTACCATTATTGGCATCATTCACCGCAGTGCGGGTGCTGGCTCCACTGATGGCAAAACCCTGAGACAAAGCAGAAACAATGTTGGTGACACCGAGCGCGCGCAGCTCGACATCCGCATCGACTTCATAACCATTTTTCGCTGCAAAACTGCGGGCCGTGAGCATCATACTGACAAAGCTGACTACCGCGAGGTTGAGTGCCGGGATCACCATGTCACGTAACAGACCCGGCTGGAAATCAGGCCAATGCACCATCGGCAAACCGCCTTCAAAGCCCCCTACCACCCCAACACCAAATTGCTGCATATTGGCAGCCCAAGAGACAAAGGTCGCCATGACAATCGCCAACAAAGGCGCGGGCCAATTTGGCCGTAACCACTTGACGCCATACAGCACCACAAAAGTCAGTAGTGAAATCGCGACAGTAGGTAAATGGCTGTTAACCAAATTATACGGCAGTGCCAAAACCCGCTCGATCAATTGAGGCGGGCGGGTCATAAAACCAAAAACTTTGCCTAATTGATCAACAATAATGGTGATCGCCACCCCATTGAGTAAGCCGGTCAGTATCGGCCGCGATAATAAATCCGCTAACGCCCCCAACTTGAAGCGGCTAGCCACCAAGCACCATGTCCCCATCATCAGAGTCATCATGATGGTAAGCTGCCAGTGAACCTCGCTATTCCCCGCCGCCAATGGGGCAACCACCGCGGCTATTACCGCGCAGGTTGCTGCATCCGGCCCGACAATCAATTGCCGCGATGAACCAAAGAATGCATAAGCAATCATTGGCAAAATACAAGAATACAAGCCGACGGCGGCACTAACACCGGTCAATTCCGCATAGGCGATGGCGATGGGTAATGCCACTGCCGCCACCGACAACCCGGCTCTCATATCTGGCTTGAGCCATTCGCGTTCATAAGCCATTAATTGGGTCAAACCCGGCATCCAATACCGGAGTGATTTTCTCTGCATAGTAACTCCACCAAACTTTAACCCAATATCTATCACTTATAATGCTGGGTTAGTATCTGACTAGCAATATACAGACCAAATCTGTTATGTGTTTATCGTAAGTTTCTGCAAATTCCGCTGGCAGAGCGCGCATTCCAGCAGATAATTAAGGATAATAGTGTTTTGTCGCAGGTACCCTCACCTCACTGAATCCGGTATAGTCAGGCGGTGTATAAATGATGGATTGATTCATGAAGCAACTTTTAGATTTTCTCCCATTGGTCGTGTTTTTCGTTTTCTACAAAATGTATGACATTTTTGTCGCTTCAGGGGCACTGATTGTCGCCACATTGTTAGCGCTGGCCTTTACCTGGGTCAAATACCGCAAGGTAGAAAAAATGACACTGGTCACCGCCATTATGGTGCTGGTATTTGGTACCTTGACGCTGGCGTTCCACAGTGACTTATTTATTAAGTGGAAAGTGACTGTGCTGTATGTTTTGTTCGCCGTCGCGTTGCTCATCAGCCAGTGGTTTATGAAAAAGCCCTTGATTCAGCGGATGCTTGGCAAAGAACTGACCTTGCCCGATACCGTTTGGTCGACACTGAACCTGTCTTGGGCGGTGTTCTTCTTGGTGTGCGGGCTACTGAACATTTATGTCGCGTTCTGGTTACCACAAGATATTTGGGTCAATTTCAAAGTCTTTGGCTTAACGGCTCTGACGCTGGTATTCACACTCATCAGCGGCGTTTATATCTACAAACATATGCCGGAAGAACAGAAAAAGTCATAATTTAAAATAGTAGGCAATGATGACCCAAGAACAAATATCACCTCGCGGTGAACCGGTATTACCCAACGGTGAGCTGGTACTTCGCACCCTTGCGATGCCCGCCGATACCAATGCCAACGGGGATATTTTCGGTGGTTGGTTGATGTCACAAATGGACATTGGCGGCGCTATTCAAGCTAAAGAGATAGCCCATGGCCGAGTCGTCACGGTGCGGGTTGATGGCATGACTTTCCTCAAACCGGTTGCCGTGGGTGACGTGGTTTGTTGTTATGCCCGCTGCATTAAGTCTGGCCACAGCTCTATTACCATTAATATTGAAGTCTGGGTGAAAAAGGTCTCTTCTGAGCCAATTGGACAGCGCTATAAGGCCACTGAAGCGGTATTCACCTATGTGGCCGTTGATGATGCAGGTAAAGCCCGCGCCTTGCCTGAAGGCAGCCGAAATTTTGAAGTTGGCGCGGCGCAATAACCATAAAGTTATCCGGTAAATGCAAAAAGGGCCGCTATAAAGCGGCCCTTTTTATTGCAGCGTGGAGATAGCCAAACAGCCATATCACTGCTTAGTTCATTTCCGTCGTGCCACCAATTTTGAACACGATAGTGGTAATGCGATTTTTGTCCGTCCCATCAAAACGCCATTTGCGCATCACCTGCTTCACTTCGCGCTCAAAGGTATTGCGCGGAGTTGCTTCCAATATCTGCACATTGGTGACTCGGCCATCTTCGTCAATGTCATATTGTACTTTAACCTGCCCTTCAATCCCCAAGGCCAGTGCCCGAGCAGGATAATTCGGCTTCGCTTTGCTGAGTGCTCTTGGCCCGGCCGATGTTGATACCCCCGGCACCGTCGCCTTAGGTGCAGATTTTACCGGTGCATTAGTGGAAACCAATGCGGGTTCATCCGACTTAAACGGCTTGTCATCCGGTGGCGCAACCGTCTTTTTGACATCCGGTTTTTTCACTTCTGGCTTTTTAACTTCTTTTTTCACCGGTTTTGGTTTCGGCTTCGGTTTCACCGGCTCAGGAAGCGGGACAGGTACCGGCTCTGGCAGCACTTCTGGCTCTGGCGGTGCTTCTTCAACAGCTTCGGGTTCAGGTTCCGGCTCAGCCTGTGGCTCCGCCGCCGCTGGCTGAGGTGCCGCGAAGGTATCTATATTCACCATGGTGACAGCCAGCGGCGCGTCTTCTATCTCTGGCTGTATATTCATTTGCTCTACAGATACATACAGCAGCGCCGCAATGACGCTGCCATGTAGCCCTACTGAAAATACAAGTGGCCACGTAACCCGTCGACCCAGGAAAATTTTATTTAGCTGCATAATAATTCAGTGTCCTCTAATGCAGCTAAGTTTAAATGCAAATAGCAATCATATTCAATAAGCATGAGCAAACAATCTTACTGAACAGCTTTAAATGATGCTTTAAACGGCAATATCTACCAAATAACACTTTCCATTTACGCTTAGTTATCATTTTATTTCATTATAAATTACCGGTGTATTCATCTGAGAATTTTAGATGCTACCCTTTATGCAGATTATTGAATTTATGGATAGAACATGGTGTTATGGAACACTAAACACAAATCATCATATTGAAGTATATACATTTAAAAGGTGAAACATGCTGTACATAATCTTTGCGACCGATGTCCCTGATTCACTTGAGAAGCGCTTGTCTGTGCGCCCTGCACATTTGGCGCGCTTACAGACCTTACAAGATCAAGGCCGTTTATTGACGGCGGGCCCTAATCCCGCCATCGACAGTGCTGATCCTGGTGCTGCTGGGTTCACCGGTTCTACAGTGATAGCTGAATTTGAATCGCAGCACGAAGCCGAGGCTTGGGCTGAACAAGACCCTTATGTTGCCGCTGGGGTATATCACTCGGTTATTGTAAAACCTTATAAACGTGTATTTTGAATCAAAGATTATGAAGGTGCCGCGCCCCTAATGGCGGCAGCTGTTTGAAAGAAGATATTTCTTACCATTCCCAGCCAGATTTTGGCTCGCATTTCCCGAACACTGCCGGGTTATTACATGTATTTAATCAACTTTACTTATAATTACAGAGAATTAATGTCTAATTCTGTATCGATTCTTATGTCGAGACGATAAGCCATTTTGTTAAATGCGGAGATGAAGACTATGCAGTGTCCAGTATGCAAAGATACCCAACTGGTTATGTCTGAACGTAAAAGCATTGAGATTGATTATTGCCCGAACTGCCGTGGTGTTTGGCTTGATCGCGGAGAGCTTGATAAAATCATTGAAAAATCAACTGAGAGCGCGCCTGCGGCCTCTTATGCTGAGCCAAGAAATAGTGATCGTGATCGCGACCATCACGGATATTCAAAGCCCAAGCACTATAAAAAGAAAAGTTTTCTGTCAGAGTTATTTGATTAACTCTAATGATGACTTTGATTGGAATCATACGCCTGGCTCCAGGCGTATTAGCTTGATTGCACCATGACCTGACCGACTAAACTTTGTAGTGTTTCAGCCAATGATCTTCACAGGCATCTACCGCTTTATCTAACATATGCGCCGGAGATTTTAGGATCATATGGTCTTTTCTTACCCAGACAGAATAAGTATGTTTGCCGGCAGCAATGACTTGTTCAGAATAAATTGCAGCGTGATATATCAGCTCAGACTCTTCACAATAAATCTCATATTTATACAGCGCCGTGCTGATTTTCAAATCTCCGAAGAATACTGTTTTCGCTAATTTATATTGAGACATTAACTGTAGCCTTTGCTGAAATAGGGATTACATCATCCGCTGAACCGCATGATATAACTGTGATATTCACAGCAAAAGTTTACCTAAGTTGATGTCATATCGATAAATTTTTACTTTCCTCTCCCCCCACTTTATGCCCCGCTAACGGTATTCTCTAATATTAAAATGATCATATTGCAGAGGCAGGTAGCTCACCGCATCTAATGGGCAAGAACTGAATAAATAACCTTGCATGGCATCAATGCCCATATCGGCAAGTTGGCTAAACTGCTGGTGAGTTTCGACACCCTCAATAATCACATGCTGGCAATGGCTGCGCAAACTCACGACCAGATTGTCAAAGCTGGCCCCCCCACCCCATTGCCAATAATAGTGCTTATCAACTTTTACACATTCAAAAAAGCCGCTGGCTGCTGCTGCAATGTGAGCATCACCGCTACCAAAATCGTCCAACCAGAGAGAGTATCGTTTAGCCAGTTTACTCAATAATGCATTCTCAGCACCATCACTGAGATTAGGAAAACATTCCATTATTTCTAATCGGATAAAAGGCATTGAACTCAACAACAATATGACTTCTTCATCATTCAACACCGCATTTGCCATATCAAAATCTATATTTATTGAGAGTATTATTTGATGTTCAGTAAACCACTGCTGCTGATTTTTTACTTCACATAATTGAGTACGCAATAATTTTGCTTTCATCTGAGCATTAAGTTGATGTAAGAAGCGCTCAGTATAAATGGGCGATTTAAAAGAGGCTGTGGTAAAACGACTCAATAACTCTACTGCAAGTAACTTACCGTCACGTTTGTAAACCGGTTCACAGATAAAAGTGCAATCAACAGCAATGTTTAGTCTGCTATCCACAGTAAAATCCTTTTATTTGATGAGAACTGTAGTATTGATCAATTGATAAAATTGATCAATTTTTTATTATTGATCAATAAAAACGATGATGAAAATGAGTGGGATAAATAAAAAATTAAATAACACATTGATAACTAAGAAAATACAAGATAACCATAATGTTCATAATGTTCATAATGTTTATTATTTCATAATCATTTATTTCATCAGGGAATGGTCGCCTCGAACAACCCGACAGTAACACCCCTGAAACTGAAAAATTAGAACGAAGCGACCGAATATATAGAGTAGCGCGAACGCATTCTGATGTGAAATAAACTGCGAAAAGACTATTTTGCGCCTTTTATTATTAATATGAACATCAGAATTATCGTATTTTGATAATTTAGGATAGGAGCCGTTTTTATGCGCAAAAAAGTGAAATTTAAAGCCTAAAGTATCTCTCAAAAATATCCTATCAATATCATTATTTTAGCAAAATCATGGGATAGAATAGAGATGAAAAGTGTATTATATCAAGTGCTATTCGGCGTAAAATAAATATCTTGTGGATTTGCACACGGGAAAAAACAAAAACAGCCTCATAAAGAGACTGTTTTTATTACCATCACAGCGAATCACCATTCATAAGCCACAGTGAACAATAGTGCTCTACGATGTTGATGCTCGTGGAGTTGCCGAACACTATAGATATGGCGATAGCGCCGTGATTGACCTTCAAGCCAGCGATTTCTTCTGCGCTGATGTTGCCGCAACATACGCCAACGGCCTACCTCATTTTTACTCCGTCTCATGAAGCCACTCTTTCCAAGCTGAGAACCGGGCCATTATAAACTTTTCATCTCTTGAGCCAAGTCACACCGAGAAAAAAAGTACACTGAGGAAAAAACACATGTTTAGCGCTAAATCATCTAATCTTTACTGTGGTAAAAACAAAAATCGCCGACTATATCTGTATATTCGTCCTTGCAAGTCCCTTAGCTTAAAAGACTTTATCCATTAATATATCCGATTAAAGGTTTCGCCTTTGCCGTACTGTGCGTACACTCTTTAGTGACCGTTTGTGAACAGGATTTCCGCCCTTATGACAACATTTTACACCGTAATCAGTTGGCTCTCAGTTTTTGGCTATTGGTTGCTTATTGCCGGGGTTACATTGCGTATTCTCATGAAACGCAGAGCTGTTCCTTCGGCCATGGCATGGCTACTTGTTATCTATATTCTGCCTTTGGTGGGCATCATCGCGTACCTCTCATTTGGTGAGCTTCATCTGGGTAAACGGCGCGCTGAGCGAGCTAAAGCCATGTGGCCGTCCACCGCGCGCTGGCTGAGTGAACTGAAAGATTGCCAACATATCTTTGCCAGTTCTAATAGCGAAGTGGCGACCCCATTATTCCAATTATGTGAACGTCGCCAAGGGATCAGCGGCGTTAAAGGCAATCAATTACAGTTATTAACCACCACCGATGACACATTAAAAGCATTGGTGCGCGATATTGAATTAGCTCGCCATAATATAGAAATGGTTTTTTATATCTGGCAACCGGGCGGCTTAGTTGATCAAGTGGCCGAATCCCTGATGGCTGCGGCGCGACGCGGTGTCCATTGCCGACTGATGCTAGATTCAGCCGGTAGCCAGCAATTCTTCCGCACCCCCTATCCGGCCATGATGCGCAATGCTGGTATTGAGGTAGTCGAAGCGCTCAAAGTGAATGTCTTCCGGGTATTTTTGCGCCGAATGGATTTGCGCCAACATCGTAAAGTCGTATTGATTGATAACTATGTTGCTTACACTGGCAGCATGAATATGGTTGACCCACGTTTCTTCAAACAAGATGCGGGTGTCGGTCAGTGGATTGATATGATGGCGCGAATGGAAGGCCCAGTGGCGACAACCATTGGCATCGTCTATGCCTGCGACTGGGAGATTGAGACCGGCAAACGTATTTTGCCGCCGCCGCCCGATAACCATATTATGCCGTTCGAAGAAGAGAGCGGCCATACTATTCAGGTTATCGCTTCTGGCCCGGGCTTCCCTGAAGAAATGATTCATCAGGCATTGTTGACCGCCGTGTATGCAGCACGTAAACAGTTGGTCATGACCACACCTTATCTGGTGCCAAGTGATGATTTACTGCACGCCATCTGTACAGCGGCACAGCGAGGTGTCGATGTCAGCATTATCGTTCCGCGCGATAATGACTCAATGATGGTTCGCTGGGCCAGCCGCGCTTTCTTCTCTGAATTACTTGAAGCCGGGGTTAAGATTTATCAATTTGAGGGCGGTTTACTGCACAGTAAGAGTGTCCTGGTCGATGGTCAGTTAAGTTTAGTGGGAACCGTGAACCTGGATATGCGCAGCTTATGGCTGAATTTTGAAATCACACTGGTCATTGACGATGACGGTTTTGGTGCCGATTTAGCCCAAGTCCAAGATGATTATATTGCTCGCTCGGTATTATTAGACGGCGAACAGTGGAATAAGCGCCCGTTATGGCATCGCGTAACTGAAAGATTATTCTACTTTTTCAGCCCATTCCTGTAATCAATCGGAAACTGACAATCATCCAATTGTAGATTCTCTGAGTTATTCGCTTTCAATAGCATATTAATTGTAAAAGCCGCATAGAGAATGTTTTAATAAGCGTAATCTGTAAATGACAAATGGGAATCTGCAAATGGATCTTAATAACCGCCTGACTGAAGATGAAACGCTGGAGCAGGCTTACGATATATTTCTGGAACTGGCCGGTGACAACCTCGATCCAGCAGATATTTTATTGTTTAATCTTCAGTTTGAAGAGCGCGGTGGTGCTGAGTTGTTTGATCCCGCTGAAGATTGGCAAGAACATGTCGATTTTGATTTAAATCCGGACTTTTTCGCCGAGGTGGTCATTGGTCTGGCGGACAGTGATGGTGAAGAGATAAACGATGTATTTGCTCGTGTTCTGCTGTGCCGTGAAAAAGACCATAAACTTTGCCATATATTGTGGAAAGAGTAACAAACTCCCCCACTGCTTAGGCCGCGGCGTTACCCAACGAATATGTGTCGCTCATGCCATTATGCCCATAAAAAAATCCCCGCTGATTTATCTGGCGGGGATTTTTATTGGACATCAATATCTATACTCTAAATAATCCGAGTTGCAGGAAGGCGGCGACAGAGCGAGTTCCATGGACGGGCCAAGTCACAAAAGCAGCCAACGCACATGCAGCTTGGCGTATGACGAGTACAATTGATGGCCTTATAACGGGTCTACCTTCAGGCAAGAGACCGCATGGCGGAAACTTCCTTCTAATAGTGGGCGGGTTTTTGCACATTCTGGCCCGGCGATGGGGCAGCGAGTGCGGAATACACAACCTGATGGCGGGTTAATCGGTGAGGGTAATTCCCCTTCGAGCAACTGAATCACTTTCGCCCTTTCTTTATCCGGATCAGGGATAGGCACGGCCGACATCAATGCTTTGGTGTAAGGGTGCTGAGGGTTATGGTAAACCTCATCATAAGTCCCCAGCTCCACCGCATGGCCCAGATACATTACCAATACTCGGTCAGAAATATGTTTTACCACCGCCAGATCATGCGCGATGAAAATCAGTGACAGCCCCATTTCACGTTGTAATTGCTGCAACAGATTCACAACTTGCGCCTGGATTGACACATCCAACGCCGATACTGGCTCATCACAAATGACCAGTTTCGGCTCAAGAATCAAGGCGCGGGCAATCCCAATACGCTGGCACTGGCCACCCGAGAATTCATGAGGATAGCGGTTGATTAAGTTAGGCAGCAAACCCACCTTTAACATCATGGCCTTAACTTTATCTTTGATTTCCTGACGTGGCATTTTGGGATGATAAGTCCGCAATGGCTCGGCAATGATTTCGCCAATAGTCATTCGCGGATTAAGGGACGCCAGCGGATCTTGGAATATCATCTGAATATCACTGCGTGTTGCCCGCCACTCGGCATCACTCATATTGAGTAAATCTTTACCTAACCAGGTTACAGTGCCGCCAGTGGCTTTCACCAAACCAATAATGGCACGCGCAAAAGTTGATTTACCGCAGCCAGATTCACCCACCACGCCCAAGGTTTCACCTTCATACAGACGCAAGGTAACGCCATCAACCGCCTTAAGTGTTTTTGACGGCTGCCAAAACCACTGCTTACCATCCTGAATATCAAAGTGAACTTTCAGGTCGGCCACTTCCAACAAGACTTTTTGCTCTGTCATGGTATTCATACCAATTCCCCTACTGGCTTATAGCAGGCACGTAAACGGCCATCACCAAAGTGTTCTAATGCCGGAGCTGTCCCGCAGCGTTCCATTGCATATTGGCAACGAGGCTGGAACGGGCACCCTTTCGGCAAGCGCAGTAAATTAGGTGGATTACCCGGAATGGTCATGAGAGATTCGCCTTCAGCATCAAGACGAGGGACTGCATTTAGTAAGCCAATAGAATAAGGGTGGCTGGGGTGATAAAACACATCACGGGCCTGACCATACTCCATAGTTCGGCCCGCATACATCACCAGAACTTTATTACAAATACCGGCAACCACCCCCAGATCATGGGTAATCATGATGATTGCAGTATTAAACTCATTCTTAAGTTCATTCAGCAAAGTCATGATTTGAGCCTGAACTGTTACATCCAGTGCAGTTGTCGGCTCATCAGCAATCAACAGTTTAGGGCGACACAGCAACGCCATGGCTATCATCACCCGCTGGCGCATACCCCCAGAAAATTCATGAGGATACATCCGCATGCGCTTACGCGCTTCCGGCATTTTTACCGCGTCAAGCATGCGGATTGACTCTTCAAACGCTTCGCTCTTACTCATCTTTTTATGCAATTGCAGCACTTCCATTAGCTGCTCACCCACGCGCATATAAGGGTTAAGAGAGGTCATTGGGTCTTGGAAGATCATTGAGATTTCTTCGGCCCGTAAGCGGTTCAATTGTTTCTCGGGTAAATTGAGAATTTCACGGCCATGAAACTTCGCCGAACCGCCTATGCGGCCATTACTGGCCAGCAACCCCATCAAAGCAAATGCCGTTTGCGATTTGCCGGAACCTGATTCACCCACAATACCGAGCGTTTCACCGGCGCGCAGGTCAAAATTAAGGGCATTAACGGCAGTAACATCGCCGTCTGGTGTACCGAATGTGACGGTCAAGTCTTTGACATCCAACAGGACATCATGCTGAACAGCAGACTGATTATCAATAGTCGTCATCGTGCTACTCCTCAGCGGTCTTTCGGGTCGAGGGCATCACGTAAGCCATCGCCGATAAAGTTGAAACAAAACAGCGTCACTACCAAGAAACCGGCAGGAAACATCAATAACCACGGAGAAACTTCCATTGAGTTGGCACCATCACTGAGTAATGCGCCCCAACTGCTCAATGGCTCTTGCGTCCCTAATCCTAAGAAACTCAGGAATGATTCAAACAAAATCATGCTGGGAACCAGTAAAGAGGCGTATACCACCACCACACCCAATACGTTCGGTACAATATGACGCAACACGATATTACGCGTGGAAACCCCGCCCACGACAGCTGCTTCAATAAACTCTTTGCGTTTCAGACTTAAGGTTTGCCCGCGCACGATACGCGCCATATCCAGCCAGGACACCATCCCGATCGCCACAAATATCAACAGAATATTCTGGCCAAAGAAAGTCACCAACAGAATGACGAAGAACATGAAGGGAAATGAGTTAAGAATTTCCAGCACTCGCATCATCAGTGAGTCAATTTTCCCGCCGAGATAGCCTGATAATGACCCATATAATGTGCCGACCACCACCGCCACCAAGGCCGCAGCAACCCCCACCATCAATGAGATGCGCCCACCAATAGCGACTCGCACCAATAAGTCACGGCCAGATGAATCAGTACCAAAGTAGTGTCCGGATTCAATATCGGGTGCCGCTGACATCATGCCCCAGTCAGTATCTGCATAGGAAAACTGAGCTAACATCGGGGCCAGAATAACAAATAAGGTAATTAACATTAGGATCACCAAACTGGTGATCGCCGCGCGGTTATGAATAAAGCGGCGGCGGGCATCCTGCCAAAGGCTGCGCCCTTCAACTTCCAGTTTTTCACTGAAAACTTCCAGAGCTTCGCTATTTTTCTTGCTCAACATAATTGGCGTGCTCCAGTGTTAATAACGGATTTTCGGATCGATAACGGCATACAGCACGTCGACAATCGCATTGAATAAAATGGTTAATGCGCCTACCAAAATAGTCAAGCTCAGGACCAGAGAGTAATCGCGGTTTAACGCTCCGTTGACGAACAACTGACCAATACCCGGCAACCCAAAAATGGTTTCAATCACCATTGAACCGGTGATAATGCCAACAAATGCTGGCCCCATATAGGAGAGAACTGGTAGCAATGCCGGTTTTAATGCGTGGCGTAATACAATCGTTCGCAGTGGCAAACCTTTGGCCCGCGCTGTGCGAATAAAGTTGGAATGCAGAACCTCAATCATTGAGCCGCGAGTAATACGCGCGATACTGGCAATATACGCCAATGACAGCGCCACCATCGGCAAAATAATATATTGCGGTGCCCCGCCATTCCAACCACCGCCAGGTAGCCATTTTAATATAATGGCGAACACCAGCACTAATAAAGGTGCCACAACAAAGCTCGGGATAACCACCCCGGTCATAGCAAACCCCATGACCATATAGTCCCACTTGGTATTTTGATTCAGCGCAGCAATAACACCGGCACTAACACCTAATACTACAGCGAGTAAAAATGCAGCCAGCCCAAGTTTAGCTGAAACAGGAAATGAGGCGGCAACCAGCTCATTGACAGTGTAATCTTTATATTTGAATGATGGCCCAAGATCACCCTGTGCCAATTGGCCCAAATAATTAAAATACTGCTTATAAACTGGGTCATTGAGGTGATATTTCGCCTCAATATTCGCCATCACTTCAGGGGGAAGATTACGTTCGCCGGTGAATGGACTGCCCGGGGCAAGACGCATCATAAAGAATGAGATGGTGATCAAAATGAAAAGTGTCGGAATTGCTTCCAGACAGCGGCGTAGAATAAATTTTAACATTGCCTGTACCTTTAGCCTTTTTGAATTATCAAGCAATAAGGGCAGCCCACAAATTTGGCGGCTGCCCTTAAGATATTACTGCTTGATAATATAAAGATCTTTAACGTGCATGTTATCCAGTGGGTCTTTACCGGTATAACCACCGACATAAGGTTTCACTAAACGGGCATTCACGTAATAGAACAAGGGTACGATAGCAGAGTCTTTATCCAGCAAGACTTCGGCTTGTTGGTACAAACCAGCACGCTCTTTCTCAGTTTTAACTTTCAGCGTATCTTTTATCAGCTTATCAAACGCCGGGCTTTTATAATGCACGGTGTTGTTGCTGCTGTCAGATAGCATCATATTCAGGAAAGAAGAAGGTTCGTTATAGTCAGCACACCAGCCGGCACGCGCCACATCGAAAGCCCCTTGGTGACGACTATCCAGGAAGGTTTTCCACTCTTGGTTTTCCAACTTAACGTCAACACCCAGGTTTTTCTTCCAGATAGAGGCGGCGGCAATAGCCAGCTTCTTGTGTAAGTCTGATGTGTTGTATAACAGATTGAATGTCAGCGGTTTATCTTTAGTGTAACCAGCTTCCGCCAGTAACTTTTTAGCCACTTCATTTCGTTTTTCTTGTGTCCAACTGAACCATTCTGGCGGAGTCAACTCGGCACCACTGGTGTATGGCGGGGTGAAGCCATAGGCCGGTAAATCGCCTTGGTTTTTCACTTTGTTCACGATGATATCGCGATCCATACCCAGTTTCAGGGCTTCACGAACGCGAGCATCCGTGAATGGCGCTTTTTGGTTGTTGATTTCGTAGTAATAGGTGCACAGATACGGGTCAACATGAACTTCTTCTGGGATCTCTTTTTTCAGCTTCTGGAATAATTCAATCGGCATGTTGTTATAGGTCATGTCGATTTCACCACTGCGATAGCGGTTAACATCAGTCACTTCGGAAGAGATTGGCAGGTAAGTTACCTGATTAATGACGGTCTTGGCATTATCCCAATAAGTCGGGCTGCGCTCTAACACGATACGTTCGTTAACGACCCAATCTTTCAACTTATAGGCACCGTTACCGACAAAGTTCTGCGGCTGAGTCCACTTATCACCAAACTTCTCTATCGCGGTTTTGTTCACCGGGGACATAGAAGGATGCGCTAATAATTTATCCAAATAAGGCACTGGCTCACTCAACGTGACTTCCAGAGTATGGTCATCCAGAGCTTTCACGCCCAAGGTATCGGGTGCTTGTTTACCGGTTATAATATTGTCGATATTAGCAATATGGGCATATTGCACATAGCTTGCGTAAGGAGAAACTGTTTTAGGATCCGCCAGACGTTGCCAGCTATAAACAAAATCTTGTGCCGTTACAGGGTCACCATTTGACCATTTAGCATCTTTACGCAGATGGAAAGTCCACACTTTAAAATCTTTATTGTCCCAACTTTCTGCCACACCGGGTAAAATTTTGCCGTTAGGATCGTTAATAACCAACCCTTCTAATAGATCGCGTGAGATATTTGATTCAGGGACACCTTCAATTTTATGTGGGTCTAATGACTGAGGTTCAGAACCATTATTTCGCACTAAAACTTGTTTTTCAGCCAGTTGTACGCCTGCGGGCACATTCGCTGCAAAAGTATTGCCTACAGCCATCATACCTAAAGCAGCCACAATGCCTGCTGCCAGGAGACTTTTCTTCGTGATGTTGGTCATGCTTATATCCACTCCAGTTTTTATTATTGCATCGCCCAATAATCAGGCGAGCTTCACCTTTAAAAGGTATGTATAAATTACATCGCGCGGGGAACGAATCCGCCCTGTAATACCCTATATGTATTAACATCAGACGAAAATTCGTACTGTGTTATACATCCCTAATACCCTATTTGTTTTCCTAAGTACTTTATGACTCGACTTCCTACGGCTAACCGCTTTTCACTACTCTAATTTACGAATATAAAGATTTTTTAAATCTATTAAATCTTGTGGATCCTTACCCGTAAACCCGCCCACGGTTGGCCGAATTAGGCGCACACTGACGCGATAGTATACTGGCACCATGGCAGAGTCTTTATCCAATAAGTTTTCAGCCTGTTGATATAACGCAGTGCGCACTTTGGCATCCGGGGCCGCTAATGTTTTGGCTAATAACGCATCAAACTCAGGATTCTTATAGAAAAAAGTATTATTACTGCTGTCCGATAACAACATATTAAGGAATGCCGTCGGCTCATTGTAATCACCACACCAGGTTGCTCTGGCAACATCAAATTGGCCTTGATGGCGACTTTCTAAAGAGGTTTTCCACTCTTGATTCTGCAAAGTGACAGTGGCACCGAGATTTTTTTGCCACATTGAGGCGGCAGCAATAGCCTGTTGTTTATTTTGATCTGAGGTGTTGTAGAGCAAATTAAACTTCAATGGATTCTCAGCATTGAAACCGGCCTCAGCGAGTAATTTCTTCGCTTCAGCATTCCGTTTTTCCTGAGCCCAACTGGCCCACTCGGGTAAAGCGAAATTACCGCCATCGGTAAATGTTGGGGTGAAACCATACGCAGGCATCTGCCCTTGCCCCATAATTTTGGTCGCAATAATGTCCCGATCTAGCGTTAATTTAATGGCAGCTCGAACCCTTGCATCCGTGAAAGGGGTTTTTTGATTATTAATCTCGTAATAAAAAGTACAAAGGTATGGGCTGACATGAACCTGCTCTGGCAGGTCTTTTTTCATTTTGGCAAACAAATTGGGGGGAATGGCGCTGTTGGTAATATCGATTTCACCGCTACGGTAGCGATTGATATCACTCACTTCAGAAGTAATGGGTAGAAAAGTCGCCTTATTGATGATGGTGTCTTTATTATTCCAATAAGTCGGGCTACGTTCGAGCACAATACGCTCGTTAACCACCCAGTCTTTTAATTTATAGGCACCATTACCGACAAAATTCTGTGGAAGCGTCCATTTATCGCCATATTTTTCAACGACATCACGCTTAACCGGTTTCATTGAAGTGTGTGACAGCATACTAATAAAATAAGGAACGGGTTCGGTCAAAGTGACTTGCAACGTCTTGGTATCTAATGCTTTCACGCCTAATTCATCTGGCTTTTTGACACCTTTTAGCACCGCATCAATATTCTCAATTTGGGCATACTGTAAATAACTGGCATAAGGAGAACCTATTTTAGGATTAGCCAGGCGCTGCCAGCTATAAACAAAATCCTGCGCAGTAACCGGCGTACCATCACTCCAGACCGCATTATCGCGCAGATGGAAAGTCCAGACTTTATAACCATTATTATCCCAATGGCTTGCAACAGCCGGAATGATATGGCCGTTAGCATCATTACTTACCAGCCCTTCTAATAGATTTAGAATAATATTGGTTTCAGGATTTCCCTCAACCTTATGCGGGTCTAAAGAGGCAACCTCAGAACCATTATTAATAGTAATACTCTGATCTAACGCTAATTCTACGCCCGGAAGAACGGTTGCAGCCATCGATCCCGCAGAGAATGACAAACCCAAAATAGTGCCAATTATTGCCAGTGGTCGCTGTTTAAACTTTATTTGCATTTCTAACCGCCCTTTTACGAGATTTGTGATGTTTTTCTCAAGGTTATGCGTCAATCTGCCGCCAACAACCACTAGCAATAACTATTCCAAAAATAAAAACCACGGTTCAGTTTCATTGAAAAAACAAGAAAACTCTCGTTAGGGAGTTGCCCGAAAGCTAACAGAACCCGAAATCTGACGCCAATAATTTTTACAGAAATGTTAAGCAATTCTCTTTTTTACTGAGTCAGTATCAGTAGTAATGCAGGATATTATCATCCAAGAAAACACATAAGCACATGAATTAATTGGTTATAAATGATAATATTTTTAACTTCACATCAAAAATTATGTTTAAAAACAGTGATAAGAAACATAAAGTTAACATTTTTATCATTGTTAGAATAAACGCCTACTCACTGCGTACTAATCACTAATAACATCTAGATAAATTCAGCACAAGCCCTACAGAATGATGTGAGCATTTTAACAACAAATAGCGTATTTAATTTAATCGGAAGGTTATCCAACCCTTTATTAAAGATGAATAAATAAGCCTTAAACCAAATTATTTGTTCAGAATATCTATTAGTGCAGCATTTGAGTGCAACAGATTAAATTTCCTGCATCATTTGCACCAAAATAACGCGCGGGGACTTAAATATCATGCTAATGGCAAGAAAAAAGCCACCGGTCATAAACCCGTGGCCTCTTAATGATGAGTTGTCTTATGAGGAGGTTAAAGCAATCCTGGGAAAATAGCCTTAATACCGGTAACAATGAATTCGATACCCAATGCCATCAGCAGTAAACCCATAATACGGGTAATAACGTTAATGCCGGTTTGACCGAGTAATCGAACCAATAGCGGCGCAGCCCGGAACAATAACCAACAACAAAAAGCAAACAGTGCAATTGCAACAGTTAACCCCAGCAGGTTCTGCCAACTGTGATAGCGAGAACTCCACACGATAGTTGAACTAATTGCCCCCGGCCCGGCCATTAATGGTAATGCCAATGGGACAACGCCAATACTTTCGCGTACTGCAGTTTCTGTTTTTTCCTGTTTATTCTGTTTATCTTCACCCAGTTTACCGCTGATCATCGACATGGCAATACTGACCACCAAGATGCCCCCGGCAATACGGAATGAATCAATAGAAATACCAAATATTTTCAGGATGGCATCCCCAAGGAACAGAGAGATCCATAAAATAATCGCCACTGACAGGTTAGCTGTCAGGTTAGTTTTATCCCGGCCCGCAGCTGCCTGATAACTTGTCATACTGATAAATACTGGCAAGATACCCACCGGGTTAACCAGTGCAAATAAGCCAACAAAAAACTTGATGTAACCTGAAAGGTCCAACAGGGATTGACTCACACATCACTCCGCGCAATTGCTCATAAATACATCACAGATATCAGGTCACTATACCTAATGTCCCGAGGCAACACATCTTACGGCTAAACCTTGGAAAATTCGCGGGCAAATAATGATGCCACCACACGCCGCAACTGGCCTCCACTGCTCACCCCCCTGACAACAGTTCTTTTCACTGAAAATCACCCTTAGGACAACCCCAAAGTAGATGTGCGCGCTAATGTAATAGAATTAGTCACAGGAATCCATGGAATAAACCCGCATTTAGGCGGGATAAATCTCCGCTGTCTAAAATAATCATTATTGTTAATATTCTGTGGCGTCAATGATGATTTAACGTCATGAATTGTCACTTTATTTACGCTAATGATAATTACTCTCAACTAATAATTGCTGAATGGTGTCAGCTTGCGGATTTTGTGATTTAAATCACGAAAATCAGTCTTAAGAATCGTTAAGCTCAGAGCCGTAGTAGAGTGAACCTTTAGCAAGAAATGGAGTATCTGGGTTGAAAAGAGTGTTTTTCTCCCACTTTATTCCTGGCGAACTTAAAGCTCTTTCAGTAAATCAGCGGTAAAGAATGAGAAAGTAAGATATAAAAACCATCTCTATTCGAGAGTACAGCACGGCTTAGCCTGTCTATACTCATTGCTTCAACAGCTCATTTACTAAAAGAGTTTAACATTATCAGGAGAGCATTATGGCTGTAACGAATGTCGCTGAACTTAACGAGCTAGTAGCACGCGTCAAGAAAGCCCAGCGCGAGTATGCCAACTTTACTCAAGAGCAGGTTGATAAAATCTTCCGTGCCGCAGCTCTGGCTGCAGCAGATGCCCGTATTCCTCTGGCCAAACTGGCTGTAGAAGAATCTGGCATGGGTATTGTGGAAGACAAAGTGATCAAAAACCACTTCGCTTCTGAATACATTTATAATGCATACAAAGATGAAAAGACTTGTGGCATTCTGGAAGAAGATAAAACCTTTGGTACTATCACTATCGCTGAACCAATCGGTTTGATTTGCGGTATCGTGCCAACGACCAACCCGACCTCTACCGCTATCTTCAAAGCATTGATTAGCTTGAAGACCCGTAACGGTATCGTATTCTCTCCACATCCACGTGCTAAAGACGCAACCAATAAAGCTGCAGATATCGTGCTTCAAGCCGCAATCGCCGCAGGTGCGCCAGCAGATATTATTGGTTGGATTGATGCCCCTACTGTTGAGTTATCTAACCAACTGATGCACCACCCAGACATTAACTTGATTCTGGCCACCGGTGGCCCAGGCATGGTTAAAGCTGCTTACAGTTCTGGTAAGCCTGCTATCGGTGTTGGTGCGGGTAACACGCCAGTTGTTGTTGATGAAACAGCCGATATCAAACGTGTTGTTGCCTCTATTCTGATGTCTAAAACCTTTGATAACGGCGTCATTTGTGCGTCTGAGCAATCTATCATTGTTGTTGACTCAGTTTATGATGCTGTTCGTGAGCGTTTTTCTTCCCACGGCGGCTACCTGTTACAGGGCAAAGAACTGAAAGCTGTTCAGGACATCATCCTGAAAAATGGTGGCCTGAACGCGGCTATCGTAGGTCAGCCAGCAACTAAAATTGCTGAAATGGCCGGCATCAAAGTTCCTGCTAATACTAAGATTCTGATCGGCGAAGTTAAAGTTGTTGATGAATCAGAGCCATTCGCTCACGAAAAACTGTCTCCAACACTGGCGATGTATCGTGCGAAGAGCTTTGAAGACGCTGTTGAAAAAGCAGAAAAACTGGTGGAAATGGGCGGTATAGGCCATACCTCTTGCCTGTATACAGACCAAGATAACCAGCCTGCGCGCGTTAAGTATTTCGGCGATAAAATGAAAACCGCCCGAATCTTAATCAATACCCCTGCCTCTCATGGTGGTATCGGTGACCTGTATAACTTCAAAGTAGCGCCATCTCTGACGCTGGGTTGCGGTTCTTGGGGTGGTAACTCCATCTCTGAAAACGTCGGTCCGAAACACTTGATCAACAAGAAAACTGTGGCTAAGCGAGCAGAAAACATGTTGTGGCATAAACTCCCGAAATCTATTTACTTCCGCCGTGGCTCCCTGCCTATCGCGTTGGAAGAAGTGGCAACTGACGGTGCAAAACGTGCCTTCATCGTGACTGACCGCTACCTGTTCAACAACGGTTATGCTGATCAAATCACCAGCGTACTGAAATCTCACGGTATCGAAACTGAAGTCTTCTTCGAAGTAGAAGCGGACCCTACCCTGAGTATTGTGCGCAAAGGTGCAGAGCAGATGAACTCCTTCAAACCAGACGTGATCATCGCGCTGGGTGGTGGTTCACCGATGGATGCTGCGAAAATCATGTGGGTCATGTACGAACACCCAGAAACCCACTTCGAAGAACTGGCATTACGCTTTATGGATATCCGTAAACGTATTTACAAGTTCCCGAAAATGGGCGTGAAAGCGAAAATGATCGCCGTAACCACCACATCAGGTACGGGTTCAGAAGTTACACCATTCGCGGTAGTTACCGACGATGCCACAGGCCAGAAATATCCATTGGCTGACTATGCATTGACTCCAGATATGGCAATCGTTGATGCCAACCTGGTTATGAATATGCCTAAGTCTCTGTGTGCGTTCGGTGGTTTGGATGCAGTGACCCATGCTCTGGAAGCTTATGTTTCTGTATTGGCGAACGAATACTCCGACGGCCAGGCTCTGCAAGCGCTGAAACTGCTGAAAGAATTCTTACCAGCCAGCTATCATGAAGGGGCAAAAAATCCGGTTGCACGTGAACGTGTTCACAACGCCGCGACTATTGCCGGTATCGCTTTTGCTAACGCCTTCTTGGGTGTCTGTCACTCAATGGCCCATAAACTGGGTTCTGAGTTCCACATTCCACACGGCTTGGCAAACGCCATGTTGATTTCTAACGTTATCCGCTATAACGCGAATGACAACCCAACCAAACAGACTGCATTCAGCCAGTATGACCGCCCACAAGCGCGTCGTCGTTATGCTGAAATTGCAGACCATCTGGGTCTGAGTGCTCCGGGCGACCGTACCGCACAGAAAATCCAGAAACTGCTGACTTGGTTAGATGAAATCAAAGCTGATTTGGGTATCCCAGCGTCAATCCGTGAAGCTGGCGTGCAAGAAGCAGACTTCCTGGCGAAAGTAGACAAACTGTCTGAAGATGCATTTGATGACCAGTGTACCGGTGCTAACCCGCGCTACCCACTGATCTCTGAGCTGAAACAGATCCTGATGGATACTTACTACGGCCGTGAATTCAGCGAAGAGCTGGATCATGAAGAAGTTGCAGTAGCCGCTCCAGCCCCAAAAGCTGAGAAAAAAGCCAAGAAGTAATTTCTATCTTAATGTGTAGTCTCACCGGTGGTGAGGCGAGCCACTGAAAGATATAACCCCCGACATCTGTTGGGGGTTTCTTTTTATATTCATCCAATGAATTTATACATAGTCTGCATACCATGCTTTACTCATTGCTTATAAATCCCCGACAACGGCGATTTATAGTTGCCCTTACCTCATTCACCTGCCCCATCAAATAAACTCACCACATCTCACCAGATGCGATTTACTGAGGGATATCGTCGGATTAATAACTTATAAAAATGAATAGCTCGATGTCATCCCACCAATGATACTCAATAAAATACCTTGGTCATTTATGACGCGGTCAGAAATAGAGGTTAGAGAGTATGAGTCATACGCATAAGCACAATGAATGAAGCTGTACGGTGCTATATAGTGTTAATAACGTAAAAAGTAACTACCCCACTGCCTTTAATAAAGGAGCCAGTGAGGTGTTCTCTGGGCCGTTAAGGATATTGAGAGAGGGAGGCAGCTTTGATGGCTTCTTTATAATGGCGTCGGCAAACAGAAACGTAGCTTTCATTCCCACCGATAACAACTTGTTCACCATCGTGAACAGCCCGGCCCTGTGCATCTAAACGTAACACCATATTAGCCTTACGCCCACAATGACAAATTGTCTTTAGCTCGACCAATTTGTCAGCCCACGACAATAAGTATTTACTGCCAGGGAATAACTCACCGAGGAAGTCAGTGCGTAAACCATAACACAGCACAGGGATATGCAATTCATCCACCACCTGGCACAATTCCTGAACCTGCTCTTTAGTCAAAAATTGGCACTCATCGAGTAAAATACAATGGACCGGACTTCCCTGATGCTCGGTGTTGATTATAGATAATAATGATGTCCCACTATTGTAAAGCAGGGCCTGTGAAGACAGACCAATACGCGAACTGACTGTTCCAACCCCAAAGCGATTATCAATCTCGGCTGTAAACACCAGAGTGCGCATACCACGCTCTTGGTAGTTATAAGAGGACTGCAATAGCGCTGTAGATTTACCTGCATTCATTGCTGAGTAATAAAAATAAAGTTGAGCCATGGGCCTGTAGCTCCAATAGTATAATAAATGGTCACATTGACAACATATACACAGTTTATCATAAATCCCAAGGTTTCGTGGAGCAGAGGTTCTCCTCTATATTACTGTTTTTTCTATTAAGTAATGAGATAACTAATGAAGTTGACAGAGCTTTGATGTGGAAATGCTTATGTATTATTAGCTAGGTTACATGACCCATTTCACAATATTGAGACAGTAAAAGTATTCTGTTTGAACATTAACCAGATTAGCGCGAGATGAAAGCAATAGTGTTTGATATGTAGGTCGCACGATTGGTACATTAATGATACGGGTAATGTGTTCTCATGATTAATTCGTAAATAGTGATAACAAATATTGCCGTGACCTGACAAAGCTTGGACTGCATGTTTTTTCTTACTCAATATTTCGTTGCGGCTATATCAATATCTCGGTGTTGTCGTGTGATCAGTTATTGTGCATCCCAACATGAGAAGTAACGTATTTTTGCTTTATTGATATAAAGCAAACTTATAACTTAGTGAGAAAATCATGCTCTCGAGCAAAATCATTAGTGAGTGAAACGAAAATTTACGTTAAAAACAGCTCAGATAATAACAAGTGCCCATCGTTTATTAGTAGTAAGCAGCAAGTTTTCGCTAATAAATACGTGAATTCGAGTATGCTAATCAAATTGGCTATTGCAGAAATTAAAATAGCACTCTATTATTATCCAGACGCCCCCCCACCAATTATAATTTGAGACCAGGACAATGAGCGAAGCGTTAAAAATTCTTAACAACATCCGTACTCTGCGTGCACAAGCGCGTGAATGCACTCTTGAAACTTTAGAAGAGATGCTGGAGAAACTCGAAGTGGTCGTTAATGAACGCCGCGAAGAAGACTCTCAAGCACAGGCAGAAATTGAAGAACGCACACGTAAATTACAGCAATACCGTGAAATGCTTATTGCAGATGGCATTGATCCAAATGAACTGTTGAATACTATTGCAGCTGCTAAAGCCGCAACTGGTAAATCAAAACGTGCTGCACGCCCTGCTAAATATCAGTACACAGACGAAAATGGCGATGTTAAAACCTGGACAGGCCAAGGCCGTACTCCAGCAGTGATTAAGAAAGCCATTGAAGATGAAGGCAAATCACTAGATGATTTCCTGCTGTAGTCGTAATAGTTAATTTACTATTGTGATAGAAATACCCTCCTATTATACGGGGGGTATTTTTTTGCGTTCTCTTTTAAGAGTCAAAACTCGTACTCCTCCAATGAATTACCCTATCTAACGGTTTACATCCAATCGGTAAACGACAGTCAATCTAAACATATCATTTTCAATAAATAACGTTCTGTTATCACTCTCAATGAGAGTCGATAAGAAGACTTCGCTAATTTATAACAATATAATAATCGCTATAATAGCCAAATCGACATTATCCTTTGTGATATAAGATAAATTTAGCGATAAGCCACTGTTATTGAATCAGATGAGGATTAGTGTTGGCTACACAAAAAGAACTCCTTTAATTTTGTACCCAACACATAAACCCACTTTTACCACTTATTGCGCACGATTAATCGAAGCACCACGGCCAATCCCGTAATAAGTAAAACCTTGTCTATTTAGACGCTCGGGATCGTACAAATTGCGCCCATCAAAAATAACGGGGTGTTTAAGGTGGGACTTGATCATCCCAAAATCAGGCGCCCTAAAATTCTGCCATTCAGTACAAATAATCAAAGCGTCAGCGCCTTGTAATGCTGACTCCTTTGTACCCATTAATTTTAAGTCGTCCCTGGCACCATAAATCCGCTGTGCTTCATCCATTGCCTCGGGGTCATAAGCTTGAATAGTCACACCGGCTTTCCACAATGACTCCATTAAAATCCGACTCGGAGCTTCGCGCATATCATCCGTATTGGGTTTAAATGCTAACCCCCAAAGAGCCAATGTTTTTCCCGCCAGTTGTGAGTTAAAGTGACGCAGAATAAATTCGACCAATTTAAACTTTTGCTCATTATTGATTTGCTCAACAGCCTGTAACAACTGAGGCTGATAACCACAACTTTCGGCTGTACGAATTAACGCCTGAATATCTTTGGGGAAACAAGAACCACCATAACCACAGCCAGAATAAATAAAATGGTAGCCAATGCGCGAGTCAGAACCAATGCCCTGTCTCACCTTTTCGATATCTGCGCCAAGACGTTCAGCGATATTAGCAATTTCATTCATAAAACTGATCTTAGTTGCCAACATGCCGTTTGCTGCATATTTCGTCAGTTCAGCACTGCGAATATCCATTATTAACATCCGGTCATGATTTCGATTAAATGGCTCGTATAACTCGCTAATTAAATCGATAACACCGTTATCATCAGTATCAATGCCGATAACGATGCGTTCTGGACGTTTACAGTCAGCGACTGCCGCCCCTTCTTTTAGAAACTCAGGATTTGAAACCACATTGAATGCTATTTTCTTCCCTCGTTGCTGTAGAACAGTTTGTATCATTTCTTGCACTTTATCCGCAGTCCCTACAGGGACGGTAGATTTATCGATAATAACTTTGGGAGTATCCATATATTTAGCAATGGTACTGGCAACGGCAAGCACATACTTTAGGTCAGCGGCACCATCTTCATCAGGAGGAGTGCCAACGGCTATAAATTGAATAGTGCCATGTGCTACACCAGCTTCTGCATCCGTGGAGAATTGTAGTCTACCACTCTCATAATTCTCTTTTACCAGTGGTGCTAATCCGGGTTCGAAAATAGCGATATGCCCTTTTCGTAGATCAGCAACTTTCTTTTCATCAATATCTATACACATAACATCATGGCCAACTTCAGCCAGGACAGCAGCCTGGACTAACCCGACATAGCCAATACCAAAAACCGTAACCTTCATTCAATCTATCCTCAAGTCAAAAATTCAATAAGGGGCGTGCTACAGGTCATTATCAGTAACTAACCTTAATTTAGCCTGAGGCGACGTATCTTATTGCCTGTAAAAATAAAGCAGGTTGAAAATTTTCAGATATAAGTAAGGAAGAAAGTATATCAACCGATAATTATTACATCTCGGTTATACACATCGATTGAAGCATATTGGGCTTATTTCACAGATTCGTTATAGAACCATTTATATTAAGATAGATGTAGTCGTAAACAAATGTGTCAATATATTGATTTATTAAACTCATTATTCTGTTTTCATAGCACGGCTGGCTCATCCGCGGACAGCATCAACCGTAACCGACTCCCTCCGCCCCAAATTTGGCACTGCCATGCAGCGCAACGCTGACTAATTTGATTTAAATGGGTTGTTTTTAATGTTCCTAAAGGCACGCCATTACTGAGTTGAATCTGATGTTTACCTGCATGGACATTGGCATGTAACCCAGCGGAAATCAGTATCAAATTTTGATGCTCCACATGGTAATAGCCCATCAGCAAAGGAAATTGCCCCTCTAAATGAGTACGTCTTAAGAGCTGATTAACTTGTTCGAGTAAAGATGACATCTGTGGTAGACGGTGTTGTTGATGTGCTAAATGCTCTTGAAGAATCCCATTAAATAATACCCTTAGCAATAAAGCGGCTAAAACGCCGTTATCTCCCGCCCGTGTAACATCAAGGCAGTAGAAAGCGACATCTTTGTCTGACAATGCTGCAATATCCAAGACTAACCCCGGTTTCTCAACCATGGTCAATTGCCGGTAGTTTATGCGGCAGTGAGCAATTGTTTGTTGTGCTGGAGGTTGGAGCTGCTTTAATAACTGAGCGGCATAATAAGGATTTTGGCGCAGCGCCTCCCAATCTTGAATAAGTTCAGTTTCTTCAATTGCATGGGAGGTAAATAATGCAGGATAAAGGCAGGCCAATACGGTTTCTCGCAAGCGTTTTAAGTCGACAATTGGCTTCAGCAAAACGTCTTTTACACCTAGACGCAGAACCTTAGCAATATCCGTCATTTTATCGGTTCCTGATATAACCAGAATGGGAATTTTCACCCCTTGAATGAGTAAACGCTCAACAAACTCTATCCCTCCCATCACTGGCATAGCCAGATCGCACAGTATCAGATCAGGAACCTGAGTTTTTAATCGTTCTAAAGCCACCAGTCCATTTTCCGCCTGGTGCACTGTCGCGCCGAGTGAACCTAAGAATTCCGCAATGACTGAGCGAAAAACTGTTTCGTCCTCAACGACTAAAATATTTTTACCTACTAGTGGTTTTTCCATGTACTGCTTCTCTTACTGACCTTAATGGTAATAGTGGCTCAAAATGATTGTTTGTGCTTGTCAGAAATTGTTATGCGCTATTTTGCCGACACCGACTTATGCTATCTGTGCTTTATCAGGGGATATAACTGTTCCGCGCACTTCTCCACGGCCAATTCTCCGGCAGCAATGGCTTCATCCGCACGGTGAAAATCCAACATTGATATTTGTGGACAATAAGGCTGAATAAGGACATCAGGAGGATCGCCGGCCATACGATTACGTTTCAATCGGTTTTCCAATACTTGTATCGACGTAGACATAATATCCATTGCGCTGGGTGCATTCTTTGGCGGGCTAGATGTTAGGTTCGTTATCCGTGCTTTCAAGCGCCGGTGCCAATTATCCGGGATCTCCGCAAGCTTGCTTTCAAGTGTTTGTGGAGAAAATATATCTTGCGCAATAAGATGTGCATCATGCTGCAAATCAACCGCAATAACGATATCAGCCCCCATAGCCCTGGCCAAAGAGATTGGAACCGGATTAACAACTGCACCATCAACAAGCCAATATCCCTCTAACAAAACAGGTGAGAATAACCCAGGCATACTGCACGATGCTCTGATAGCTTGCTTGATATCCCCCTCTGTAAGCCATAGCTCCCGACCAGTGGTTAAATTTGTTACCACGCACCCGAAAGGCAATGCGCATTCGGCGATATCTTGTACTTCAATAATTTCATTTACCACACTAAATACGCGCTTCCCATGCAGTAGCCCACCACGCCGCCACGAAAAATCCATCATTCGGATAACATCCCAGTATTTAAATGAGCGCACCCAGCATTCCATTACCTCCAGGTGATCACTGGCGTAAGCTGCACCAACTAATGAGCCAACTGAGCACCCAGCGACCACATCAATCTCTACGCCCATCTTTTTCAGTGCATTAATGACACCAATATGTGCCCATCCTTTAGCAGCGCCAGCTCCCAGTGCCAATCCAACCTTACTTTTTCTCATTGTGTTTCATCCATTTCGAATCACTTTGGCACATCCCCTACCCTGAAAAAGCAAATAAATGTAACGCCTCACACCCTGCACGTTGATAGTCAATTTAGTTGATATTAACCTTGCTGTAGCTAGGGAATAAAATGGGTATTTATTCTTTTACTTCACAGCCTTACTTATATAATTATAGTGAATATTTATTCTTCTGCTATTTTGATACAAATACTTTACATTTCATGGCTAAGATATAGCGCGGGGACGAAAAGACATACGATGAATATTGAAATATGCAAAATTGATCGGTTTATTTCTGAGATTGTTGCACTAATTAATCAATTAGATGCGTACCAATCTGCACTCTAGCCCGCAGAAAACAATCATGCGGAGCCTATAGAGCATATGGCTCAGATAAAAGCATATATTTATGTCGCGAAGTGGGAAGGCCGCATTATCGGATGCGCGATTCTGGTACTACATGGGGATAGCGCCCCTGAAGTTAAACGCATTTTTGTCACGCCAGATTGCCGAGGTCACGGTATTGCATCATTGCTGATAACCGCCCTATTTGACAAAGCTAATACTTTAAAAACAAAGGAAATTTATCTTGAAACGGGAGTATTCCAGCCTGAAGCAATATGCTTATATCAACGGCTAGGTTTTGAATTGACAACTCAACTCGGCCATTATGCCTATGATCCATTGAGTATATTTATGGTGAAAAAGTTATACCCCAATCAATGAGTAAAACATAAGAAACATATATGAAGGACATACAACTAATTTATTAATTATATTCTTTTAATTTTATTATCATCAACAGAAGATAAAAAGCAAAATAGCCACCTTAATGGTAGCTATTTAGAGTTAATATTCAGGATCACGCGCTCAACAGGCGAAATATCATCTGATAAAAACAAACACGAGAAACAGGTCATGCACAGTGCATTGTTACTTTATGGTCTGTCTGCAATAAGCTCAGAACCATCACCTATGAACCGAGTTTCGTCCAGAATATTATGAAGACTAATATATTAATAACGAAATAATTAACCGTTAATAGTACCGAATGAGACATTCATTTTTTCGAACATTGCGATAACTTTGTTAATCAGTTTCATGGCTAGCTCCAGTCATATCTTTATTTTTATGTGATACACATCACAGTTGTAAAGTTAATCCAAAATGAAACGGCGGTCAAGTATTTTTGTGAGTTAAGTCACAAAACTTATGATTACACTCGGTCTCTTACGAGGCTATCAGCTTTGAACCTCAACACATGATTAGGTAAGATACCCCCTATTCGCAACAGCTCGGCTTTGCTTGTGCTGATCTGCCGTTAATGAGTAACTCGCGGTGATCACGGCATATTGATTATTTTGGAGAAATTTTGTCAGAACAGTGTCCTTGCGGCAGTACACTTGAATATCAAGAATGTTGTGAACCTTATATTCTAGGTACTCTAGTTGCGGTTAACCCGGCGATATTGATGCGTTCCCGCTATAGCGCCTACGTGAAAAAGAATGTGGATTATCTGGTCAATACTTGGCATCCCGACTGCAATGCGCAAAAATGGCGTGATGGAATAATTCAAAGTTTTAATAATACGACATGGCACGGATTAACTGTCATTGCTGAAATCGAGAGTGATCGTGATGATGAAGCATTTGTTGAGTTTATCGCTCGTTTTTCTGATACAAACAATACCGATACAAACAATACTGATACAAATAGTACCCAGATAAGCTCCATGCATGAACGTTCTCGCTTCCTTCGCATAAATGAACACTGGTACTATATTGACGGAATCCGGCCATCTGTGGGTAGAAATGATGCATGCCCTTGTGGCTCGGGGAAAAAACATAAGAAATGCTGCGGGCGCTAACAGTAAGATCGGTCTCTTATTGGCCGTAACATCAAACAATTACATAACATCAAGTCATGTTAAGACAGGATTTACCACCTTATGCCACACCAGAATGTACAAAAGAAAGTGTTACGCACCATTTGCCCTGATGCCAAAGGTTTAATCGCAAAAATCACTAATATTTGCTACAAACACCAACTCAATATCGTGCAAAATAATGAGTTCGTCGATCATCTGACGGGTCGCTTTTTCATGCGTACAGAGCTTGAAGGTATTTTTAACGATACCACCTTGCTCGCCGATCTGGACGACGCATTACCGGAAGGGACTAATCGCGAGCTGCATACTGCTGGGCGTCGTCGCATTGTCATTATGGTCACCAAAGAAGCACATTGCCTGGGTGACTTATTAATGAAAAGCGCTTACGGCGGTCTGGATGTTGAGATTGCTGCCGTCATTGGCAACCATAGTGAATTACAGCATTTGGTCGAGCGTTTTGATATTCCGTTCCATCTTATTAGCCATGAAGGTTTGACCCGTGACCAGCATGATCAACTGTTGATTGAACAAATAGAACAATACCAGCCAGATTATGTTGTATTAGCAAAATATATGCGCGTGTTGACACCCGCTTTTGTGCAGCGCTTCCCATATCAGATTATTAATATTCATCACTCTTTTTTACCTGCCTTTATTGGTGCACGTCCTTACCATCAAGCTTACGAGCGAGGTGTGAAAATCATTGGTGCTACAGCGCATTATGTCAATGACAGCTTGGATGAAGGCCCAATTATTATGCAGGATGTGATTCATGTTGATCACTCATATACCGCAGAAGATATGATGCGTGCCGGGCGTGATGTCGAGAAAAACGTATTGAGCCGGGCGCTCTATCGTGTATTAGCACAGCGGGTTTTTGTTTACGGTAACCGAACTGTTATTTTGTAAATACACAATAAATCGATATTTTTTGTCCATATAATCATCGTCACGGACAAAAAAACATCGAACGAATTATTTTTTTCATTTCAAGTCTTTACAGCGGCGCTTCATTTGATATGATGCGCCCCGCTTACCAAGACAGTATTGTTAAGCAGATAGGCCAGTGGTGGGGTTCCCGAGCGGCCAAAGGGAGCAGACTGTAAATCTGCCGTCATCGACTTCGAAGGTTCGAATCCTTCCCCCACCACCATTTTTAACCTTAAACAGCAAGCTGATTCAGCATCAAGAGTTCAGATAAGCACTTAAGGGAAAGATGAGAGTCTTCAAAGGAATAGCACGGCCAAGTATCATTCATTAAATCACGAAATCAGTGGTGGGGTTCCCGAGCGGCCAAAGGGAGCAGACTGTAAATCTGCCGTCATCGACTTCGAAGGTTCGAATCCTTCCCCCACCACCATCTCCTCATAGTGTTTCTATTTTATAATCAATCAAATTATCCCGAATAGTTCCGATCAGGGATAAATTAATCATTTTCTCTGAAAAATAAATAACATTGTATGGTTATACCAAACTATAAATATAATCAATTAATCCATTTAGTACGCTTGAATGTGACCTTGATTTGTAAAAATACAGTTTGTTTTCATCTTGGAAATTAGCTAAGTTTATGAAATCCAATTTTGAATCACCATTAAAATTATCCATGATAGAGTCTGTAATACAGATATATCTACCTGAATAGATAAAATCCAAACAGCAAGCCAAGTTATCTACCTGTCTAACACTGACTTTATCATGTTGTTTTTTAACCAATTCCTCTAAATCCTTAACAAATTTACTTCTATATAATGTAGGATTACACAGCCACGTATTATTATGAAGGATATTTATTATATCTGGACTTTCATTAATTATATCTTTTCTGCCATAAATACCAAAGCCACTATCTGGGACTTCATTCAATAGTATAAATCTGTCACTGGGGATTTTTTCTGATGAGAGTATCAGCGAGTTTCCATCATAATCTCCAATCTCATCAATATTTTCATAATAAAATTTTATTATATTAGCTTGGATGTTATTTTTCTCAGCGACTTTATACAACTTCGTCAGCTTTTCACTTTTCCCCCAGTCGTAATAAATATTGATAACATTAGAAACATGACCAGTAAGATGTTTTTTGGTTATTTCTTTTTCTTGCTGATATAAATCTTTTAGATCATTATATAAAACCTCGCCATCCCGAGTTAAACTCATACCAAACTTTTCTCGTTTAAATAATTTTTTGCCTATTATGCTTTCAAAGTCTTTTATAGACTTTGCTACAGGGGGTGTAGTTCTATTCATTACTCTTGCAGCCTTACTCAGCGAACCATTTTCAACTACAGCCATAAAGGCTTCAAACTTACGAGATAGAAACATAATTCACCAATCCTTTGCTTTGCGTAAAAATTAATCAGAAAAAACAACAAGCATGCCTACGTGTATAATGCTAACTGTAGATATTCTTTGATATATAATAAAAAAAACACCCGTTGGATTTAGAATAATTTATAGATATATTATCAAAAATTATTGTCGCGTAGACACTAACGACGTGAAGTTACATTTTTTGCAATCAAAGTTTTGGCGATTTTGTGTATTATCACCCTAACATTACAAACATTTTTAACAGACAATCCGATGTAGATCTATGATATCAAATAACTATTTTTTATTCTCCTTGTTACAAAATCAGTTAATGCCATCAAATATGAAAAAATAAACGTCACTGCTAATATTTATAATTGACAAAATAGTTAATATTTGCAGGAACTTTTTTTGCAGCTGAATCCATTTTCCCACACAAGGAGAAGAGTGAGATAAACCAATAGATTCTCATGATGATAATCACCGCGAGAATATGACAATAAATTTATGATGATTTGAAAAATACGAAAATAACTCTATAGTGATTAATGCTATAAATAATACCAGTGAAAAGTAAATCTATATTTAACCCCAGTGAAACTTAATGGTGAATAATATAGTTATTTTTTTCACCTTATATAGGATCAGTAATCTATTTTTTTAAATATTTTTTCTTTCAGTGATTTTTCATTGTTTAATTTTTATAATAGCCTAGAGGCATTCTCTTATTATGGATTACATTTTCATTCGGTATCTGCTAATATTCGGAATCATTTCTAGCGAACATACGGTGCTGACCATGAAGTTTGTCTCTTTTAATATCAATGGCCTACGTGCTCGACCACATCAACTGGCTGCAATAATCGAACAACATCAACCCGATGTTATTGGGCTTCAAGAAACAAAAGTACATGATGATATGTTTCCGCTTGAAGAGGTCAGTCAACATGGTTATCACGTCTATTATCATGGACAAAAAGGCCATTACGGCGTTGCATTGTTAACCAAGAATGAACCCTTGGCCGTACGACGCGGTTTTCCTACCGATGAAGAAGATGCGCAGCGCCGTATTATTATGGCTGACATTGCGACACCGCAAGGTCCTTTAACCGTGATTAATGGCTATTTCCCTCAAGGAGAAAGCCGTGACCACCCCACAAAGTTTCCTGCTAAAGAGCGTTTTTATGCTGACTTACAGCAGTATTTGGAGCAGCAACTGTCATCTGATGCCCAAGTACTGATTATGGGAGATATCAATATCAGTCCAACAGATTTGGATATTGGTATTGGCGAAGAGAGTCGCAAACGCTGGTTGCGTACGGGCAAGTGTTCATTCCTGCCTGAAGAACGTGCATGGCTGGAGCGTTTACAAAATTGGGGGCTAGTGGATACATTCCGTGCAGCAAATCCTGATTGTAATGACCAATTTTCATGGTTTGATTATCGTTCGCGTGGTTTTGACGAAAATAGAGGCTTACGCATAGATTTATTATTGGCGAGCCACCCTCTGGCAGCTCGCTGCATTGCCACAGGTATTGATTACGATATTAGAAGCATGGAAAAACCCTCAGACCACGCTCCAGTATGGTCTGAATTCGCACTCTAATAACGCCAGATTTTGCTATGCCCTATTTGCTTATAGGGCACATCTAAACGAAATAAATAAACCACTGTAGTCAGGCAAATAAAAATGATTGATGTCGTCGCGGGGATTATTGAACGGAACGGTAAAATTTTATTGGCGCAACGTGATTTACATCGCGACCAGGCGGGTTTATGGGAATTCCCTGGCGGGAAAGTCGAGGCTGGAGAAAGCCAACCGCAAGCATTGATACGCGAACTTGCCGAAGAGTTAAATATTGACGCGGTGATAACCCAATATATTGCGACTAATCAGTGGGATTCACCGAAAGGCATCATTCGACTGCATGCCTGGCACATTGAAAGCTTCTATGGTGAGCCTGTTTTACATTGCCACTCTGCCCTCGTCTGGCTAATGCCAGAGGATGTTCATAACTACCCTCTGGCACCCGCCGACATTCCATTATTAGAAGCTTTTATCCGCCAAAAAAAGTAATTAGCTATCGGGTTAATCTTTTCCAGATCAATGGGTTAGTTCCGATCACATTAGGGTCCCGCACACATTGTAAAACTTCACCCTCAACCCGCAATACTGCACCTTCCGAATAGTTTTGATTTTGATAAATACAGCAACGGGTACACGGATTACTGTTGCGATTTGATGAGTTATTCCAAACTTCGGGAGGTAAAGGAACGACGACATCAACATTATTCCGGTTTGCCAAAACCTGGCCAGAAATAAGTGTGGCAAACCCCATGCACCCTAGCATTACCCATATTTTCATGACTTAGTCTCCTTGGTTTTGGTCGGCGTTTTCTTGCGTTTCTTTATCGCCCCTGTAGGAGCGGCTGGCAACCCACGAAAAACCTGAGGCGACCGATTTTGTTTTGCCTGACTGATTAAATCCTGCAATGTGGCCACCAGCGGTTGCATAAAATCCTGATAGCGACAGTTTTTTTCACTGATTTGCGTCAGTGTTGATTCCCAATGAGCCGTCATATCGGGCCGAGCAGCGATATCGGGTAATGCATGAATTAATGCTCGTCCTGCCGGGCTGGCATGAATATAACGGCCTTTCTTAAACAAAAAAGTTCGTTTGAACAGTAGTTCAATAATCCCTGCTCGTGTGGCTTCCGTTCCTAAACCATCGGTAGCGCGTAATACTTTTTTCAGTTCTTTATCCTGCACAAAACGGGCAATGCCGGTCATGGCTGATAATAAACTGGCATCAGTAAATGGCCGCGGCGGCTGGGTCTGGCGTTCAACAACTTCGCCACGTTCACACAGTAACTCAGCGCCTTTCTCAACCACCGGCAATGGCGCGCCTTCATTCTCTTCATCCCGCTCTTTACTGCCAAGCAAGGTACGCCAACCTGCCTCCGCCAGAAAACGAGCTTTGGCGATAAACTTACCGCCTGCAATATCCAGTTCAATAACACATTTTCGAAATTGCGCATCAGGACAAAACTGCATCAAATATTGCTGCGCGACTAATCGGTAAACTTTGCTCTCATCGGCCGTCAAATTCACTTTGCTGGCGCGCGCTGTTGGAATAATCGCGTGGTGAGCATCGACTTTTTTGTCATCCCAACAGCGGTTACGCCGGTCACTGTCCATCACTTCCAGCGGCAAAAGGTCTGCCTGATGAATACTGATAGCATTGAGCACTGAATGACGTCCGGCAAAATGTTCTTCTGGTAGGTATCGGCAATCCGAGCGCGGGTAGGTAATCAATTTGTGCGTTTCATATAATCGCTGGCAAATATCCAGCACTTGTTGCGCGCTCAATCCGAATCGTTTTGCCGCCTCAATTTGCAAAGTAGAAAGAGAGAATGGCAACGGGGCGGTTTCTGATTCCCGTTTATCATTATAGGACGTTACAACCGCTGGCTGACCTGTTATGCGGTTAACGACGTGTTCTGCCAGTGGGCGATGTAACAAGCGCCCTTCTTCATCCTGATAGGATTCACAAGAATCACTCGGTTGCCATAACGCCACAAAACGTTCATCAGCCGGCGTGACGATATGGGCTTTTACCTCAAAAAAATCTTTGGCGACAAAATCTTCAATTTCTTCATCGCGGCGTACCACTAGCCCTAATACCGGCGTCTGAACACGGCCAACCGACAGCACGCCATCATAGCCTGCATTGCGCCCAAGAATAGTATAGGCGCGAGTCATATTGATGCCATATAGCCAGTCGGCTCTGGCTCGGGCCAATGCTGAAACACAAAGCGGGATAAACTCACGGTTGTAACGCAAACGTTCTACCGCGCGCACCACAGCCTGCGGGTTTAAGTCATTAATCAAACACCGGCGTACGTTTTGCCGCTTTTCTGCCGCTAAATCGAGGTAATCCAAGACTTCATCAACTAAAAGTTGACCTTCGCGATCAGGGTCACCCGCATGAACGACTTCATCGGCTTGTTGCAACAATTGTTTGATAACATTCAATTGTTTACTCACCGAGGGGCGCGGCTGCAATCGCCATTTTTCAGGAATAATCGGTAAATCCGCTAATGACCAACGCGCATAGCGGCTGTCGTAAGCATCGGGTTGAGCTTGTTCCAATAAATGACCAACACACCAGGTCACCATTTGATCATTACCACAGGCAATGAATCCATCACCCCGACGATGCGGTTTTGGCAAAATATCCGCTATCGCCCGTGCCAGACTGGGCTTTTCGGCAATAAAAAGTCGCATCATTTACCGCGCGAATGCATCAAAAAAAAGGGCAGCAAAGGAAAAATCATTCTGTTATCTCAATCAGTGCTCGACGACTATCCACCGTAGCTAACTCGCCAATAGCACTGAGCACCAAGTCATGTTGAGCTGCAATTTCATGTACTTGCGCCTCAGCTTCTGGTAAGACCGCTAACAGCAAGCCGCCGGATGTCTGCGGGTCACAGAGTAAACTCTTCTGTAAATCGGACATTTTGCCAATCAGATGACCATAACTGTCAAAGTTGCGGCCAGTTCCCCCCGGAACACACCCCGCCGCAATATATTCTTCAACCGCCGGTAAACGCGGGATAGCCGAAAAATGCAATGTCGCCTGGACACCTGACCCCTGACAAATCTCACTTAAATGGCCCAGCAAGCCGAACCCTGTCACATCTGTCATGGCAGTGACCCCGGGAATATGCGCAAAGTCAGCACCAGACTTGTTCAACTGGCACATGGTTTTGGTTGCAACCCCTTGATGCTCCGGCCGTAATTGACTTTTTTTCTCGGCCGTGGTTAGGATGCCAATCCCCAATGGTTTGGTGAGAAACAGTTTACATCCTGCTTTTGCGGCACTGTTTTTCTTCACGTGGTCAGTGCCGACAATACCGGTGACAGCCAAACCGAAAATAGGCTCCGGTGCATCAATAGAGTGCCCACCCGCGAGCGAAATCCCTGCCTGTTGGCAAACATATCGCCCACCTTCAATGACTTGCTGAGCAACTTCGGGGGCCAGTTTATCAATTGGCCACCCCAAAATTGCAATAGCCATAATCGGTTTGCCGCCCATGGCATAAATATCACTGATGGCATTAGTCGCGGCAATGCGCCCGAAATCAAAGGGATCGTCGACGATCGGCATAAAAAAGTCGGTGGTGCTGATAATACCGACCCCATTACCAATATCATAAACAGCAGCATCATCACGGGTCTCATTGCCCACCAGCAGGCGAGGATCGAGGAATTTTTCCTGCTCCGAATGTAAAATTTTATCCAAAACTTTGGGCGAAATTTTGCAACCGCAACCCGCTCCATGGCTGTATTGAGTAAGACGTATCGCTGGCGATGTCATGGCACTCTCCCATCTGATGATTCAGTAATAACCAGTTTAAAGATATATATACCCTAAATAATTCGAGTTACAGGAAGGCGGCAAGCGAGAGAACCCGATGAGCTTACATGAGTAAGTGATTCGGGTAATTGAACGTAGCCAACACACATGGAACTTGAAGTATGACGGGTATATGCATCCATGGTGTCTATGGTAGCGCCTATAGCTTAGCTTAGTAAGTAGAGAGCCGCGGTCGGGCAGATAGGTTGGTCACAAAGCGGGCGAAAACGCAGCTTATTGCCGATAAAAGCGACAGGCTGCGCAGTTTCGCATAGTAAATTTCAGAAATAGCGGACAAAAGTCGAGTAATCTGGCGGCGTTACTTTGGTCGCTGATTTCAATTGCGGTGTCCCCAAATACAGGAAACCGACGATTTCATCTTGTTCACGGCAAGCAAACCCCTGACGAACAACAGGATGGTGCGTCCAGGAGCCGGTGCGCCAAATACCATTGAACCCTTGAGCCAGAGCCGCCATCTGCATCGCTTGCACCGCGCAACCGGCAGAAACGATTTGTTCCCAATTAGGGACTTTCGGGTTTTCTGTGACATGGGCAATAACAGTAATGATTAATGGCGCGCGGAAAGGAGCCAGTCTTGCTTTCTCCAACACCGCATCATCAGAGCCATCGTGCTTGACCGCATCCTGTAGCAATTGGCTAAAGCGTTCCAGCCCTTTATCTTGGATTAAAACAAAGCGCCATGGCTGGAGTGTGCCATGATCGGGCGCCCGCATTCCTGCATGAATAATGTGATCCAATACCTCGCCTGCTGGGGCTGGAGCGGCTAAGCGCGACGCCGAGCGGCGATTAAGTAACAGTTCCAATGCATCCATCATTTTCTCCTGATAACGATTTTCATTTTCAGCAAGGTAGCATAAGTTGTCGTTTTGTTACCAGTGCTGACCTATTAGCTAAGCTTCTCGATGATTTAAAGCTGACTTTTGTTCGTCAGGTCATTAGGATAACTGTACTTGCCCGGTTTTGTTGGAGATAACATGCGCACTTTGTGGCGAATTATTGCTGGTTTTTTCAAGTGGACCTGGCGTCTGCTGAATTTTGCCAGAGAGTTTATTCTTAATCTTTTCCTGATACTGCTGATTTTGGTCGGTGTCGGTGTTTACCTTCAGTTCCAAAGTAAGCCGACAGAGCCAGTTAAAGGCGCGCTGTTAGTGAATTTAACGGGTGTCGTGGTCGATCAGCCCGCGGTTAATAATAAACTGCGTCAATTAGGGCGTGAGTTCTTAGGCGCATCGAGCAATCGTCTACAGGAAAACTCCCTGTTTGATATTGTCGAAACCATCCGTCTGGCAAAAAATGATAATAATATTACTGGCTTGGTGTTATCACTGAGTGACTTTACCGGTGCTGATCAGCCCTCTCTACAATATATTGGGAAAGCACTGCGGGAGTTCCGTGATTCGGGCAAACCCATTTATGCTATTGGCGATAGTTATAATCAAACTCAATACTATTTAGCCAGCTTTGCCAATAAGATCTATCTGTCCCCACAAGGGGCGATCGATCTGCATGGGTTTGCCAGCAATAATCTGTATTACAAATCGTTACTGGAAAAACTCAAAGTCACCACCAATATCTTCCGTGTCGGCACCTATAAATCGGCGGTAGAGCCGATGATTCGTGATGATATGTCGCCGGCTGCACGGGAAGCAGACAGCCGTTGGATTGGCGGTCTATGGCAAAATTATCTGACGGCGGTTTCCGCTAACCGGCAATTAACCCCAGAACAATTATTCCCAGGGGCTGCGGGGGTTATCAGTGGTTTACAGGCCGCTGGCGGTTCTCCGGCGCAATATGCACTGGCGAGCAAACTGGTTGATCAATTAGCCACACGTCCGGACGTGGAAAATGAGTTGGTTAAAGCCTTTGGCTGGGATAAGAAAAGTAACGATTTCAACTATGTCAGCATTTATGACTACCAACCGACACCAACCCCACAACAAGGCGAGCAGATAGCGGTTCTCTTTGCTAATGGCGCGATTATGGATGGCCCACAGACCCCTGGGAATGTTGGCGGTGATGCTCTGGCGGCGCAAATTCGTCAGGCGCGTTTGGATCCAAAAATTAAAGCTGTTATCTTGCGGGTAAACAGCCCAGGCGGTAGCGTGAGCGCCTCTGAACTGATTCGCTCTGAATTAGCGGCGTTACGTGCAGCCAATAAACCATTAGTGGTATCAATGGGCGGTATGGCCGCCTCAGGTGGGTATTGGATCTCAACCCCAGCTAACTATATCATCGCTAACCCAAGCACCTTGACCGGCTCGATTGGTATTTTCGGGGTGATTAATACTTTCCAAAATACACTGGAAAGCATTGGCGTGCATACCGACGGTGTCGCGACTTCACCACTGGCGAATATTTCTGTGACCAAAGACTTGCCGCCTGAGTTCTCTCAGATGATGCAAATCAATATCGAAAATGGTTATAAAACCTTTATTGATTTGGTTGCGACTGCCCGCCACAAAACGCCAGAGCAAGTTGACCAAATCGCGCAGGGCCATGTGTGGATTGGGCTGGATGCCAAAAATAATGGTCTGGTAGATCAACTGGGTGACTTTGATGACGCCGTTAAGAAAGTGGCTGAGCTGGCACAACTGAAAACCTGGCAACTGAACTGGTTTGTTGATGAACCAAGCCTCAGTGATTTGATTTTCGGTCAAATGAGCGCATCAGTACAGGCGATGTTGCCTGCTGCAATTCAAGCCTGGTTGCCTGCGCCTATTTCCGCAATGGCGCAAGCGGTGAAAGATCAACCCAATTTATTAAATACACTCAATGACCCGCAGAATCGCTATGTTTTATGTCTAACATGCGGTGATGTGCGCTAGTCAATTGAGTAAATAGTAGATAAATACTCTGCCCGGCACCCGCCGGGCTTTTTTTCCTCGCCAGTCGCCCTATAATTCATCTATCTCATTTTGTACTATTTTTTAGGCATATGACCCATGCAAAAGAAATCTATTTATGTCGCCTATACTGGCGGGACTATTGGCATGCAGCGCTCAGATAACGGATACATTCCTGTTTCCGGCCATCTACAGCGCCAGCTTGCGCTAATGCCGGAATTCCATCGCCCCGAGATGCCGGATTTTACTATCCATGAATATGCCCCATTGATTGATTCTTCGGATATGACACCGGAGGACTGGCAGCATATTGCCAATGATATTCAGCAAAATTACGATTTATATGATGGCTTTGTTATTTTGCACGGCACTGACACCATGGCATTTACTGCCTCCGCCCTCTCTTTTATGCTGGAGAATTTAGCTAAACCGGTGATTGTTACCGGTTCGCAAATTCCTTTGGCCGAGTTGCGTTCTGACGGGCAAACCAACTTACTCAACGCGCTCTATCTGGCTGCCAATCACCCGGTGAATGAAGTTAGTTTGTTCTTTAATAACAAACTTTTTCGCGGTAACCGCACCACCAAAGCACATGCTGATGGATTTGATGCTTTTGCTTCTCCTAATTTGTCGGTGTTGCTTGAGGCCGGGATTCATATTCGCCGGATGGCCGCAGTCGAATCCCCGGCGGTTAACGGCCCATTGATTGTTCACAAGATCACACCTCAACCCATTGGGGTCGTCACTATTTATCCTGGAATCTCTGGGGCGGTGGTGCGCAATTTCCTGTTGCAACCGGTAAAAGCGCTTATATTGCGCTCCTATGGTGTGGGAAATGCACCACAAAAAGCCGAGTTATTAGATGAGTTAAAAAATGCCAGCGACCGCGGTATTGTAGTGATGAATCTGACACAGTGTATTTCTGGCAGAGTCAATATGGACGGATATGCCACCGGGAATGCGTTAGCGCACGCCGGTGTTATCAGTGGCTTTGATATGACGGTGGAAGCGGCACTGACTAAATTGCATTATTTATTAAGCCAATCTCTCTCCCCCGAAGAGATTCGCCAGTTGATGCAACAAAACCTGCGCGGCGAACTGACTGAGACTAACTGATTTGGTGGAATGTGAATGAATACCGCACTGCTCTTAATTGATTTACAAAATGATTTTTGTCCCGGTGGTGCGTTGGCGGTTGCCGAGGGTGATGCAGTGATTGCCATTGCTAATGAGGCTATTGACACCTGTCTGAGACACAAAATACCGGTCATCGCCAGTCAGGATTGGCACCCTGCCGGGCACCGGAGTTTTGCCGTTAATTCACAGGCTGAGCCTTGGACTGTCGGTGATTTGGCGGGATTACCCCAAGTGTGGTGGCCAGTGCATTGTGTCCAAAATACGTCTGGCGCGGCTTTGCATCCGCAGTTAAATCAAGAGGCGATTATCGACATTTTCCGTAAAGGCCAAGATCCTGATATCGACAGCTACAGCGCCTTTTTCGACAATGGTCGACGAGCGAAAACGCCACTGGACGATTGGTTACGACAGCAGGGAATTGACCATTTGTTCATTATGGGGTTGGCAACAGATTACTGTGTGAAATACACCGTGTTAGATGCATTGACATTAGGTTATAAAACATCCGTCATCAGTGAGGGTTGCCGTGGGGTCAATCTGCAACCACAAGACAGCCAGCAGGCCCTTGATGCAATGAATGCAGCAGGAGCAAACATACAGTCGTTGGAACAGTTTATGGCTGAAATAAAAGCACTGGCGGGTTGACGGGTATAAACATCAACGGAGCCGAATGTGGCTCCGTTTGAACCTGCAACTTAAATTGTGCATTCAACCTGACTTACCTTAGTGATCACTCGGGCTTCAACTTGACCAGTGTCGGCTGGCTGAATTGCTGCTTCAGCTCTTGTTTGGTTTTCATCACTATCTGGCCATCGGTACCGATGCTCATATGCTGTGCATCCTTATTATGACGCGCTTGCCACAGCATGACCATTTGCAGGCTGTTCTCTTTCTGTTCCGGCGTCAGTGCCACACCATCGGGCCATTTACCTAACTCAACGGCTTGCATCAAACGCTGGTAAATTTCGGGCGTCATCACTGAAATCAGGTCTTCAAGCTCCATCAGAGCATCCTCAGTAAACGAATAATAAGCTGAATCGATTTTTCACATCTAAAATGGGGGGACAAAAATGCACATTTAACCTGCAGTTTGTTCACCATTTTGATCATCAACAAAATTCAGTGATGCCGAGTTCACGCAATAGCGCTCGCCGGTCGGTTGTGGGCCATCAGGGAAGACATGCCCCAAGTGCGCATCACAATGACCACAACGGATCTCAACACGGTGCATATTATGAGAATAATCATCAATATAGCGGATAGATTCTGCATCAAGCGGCTGATAAAAACTCGGCCAACCACAGCCGGAATCAAACTTTGATTCTGAGATAAAAAGCGGCTGATGACAGCACAGACATTGGTAGATGCCCTCGCGCTTATTATGCAGTAACTTTCCGCTAAAAGGTGCTTCCGTCCCCCGCTGTTGGGTGACATGCCGCTGAATATCGGTCAGTTTCTCAATATTTTCTGTAGGGTTCAGTTCTTTAGCCATTTGTGCGGTTCTCTGGCAGGGAATAAAGTCAACGAAAACAACGTCTAATAATAACAAAAAATTAACAACAAAGCAGTTAAAATTGTCCTAAACTGTATGCCATCAAAGTGGCAACAGTATAAATGTGATAAAAATCGCAAATATTACTGATTCTCACTTTAAACTGAATAATTCGCCCCAATATAAAAATGAGGCTAATCGTATCTGGAAACGCGTAATTAATGTTCGATCTAACGTCCTTGGTTTGATTTGTAGCAATAATTGACACGATTCCGCTTGACGCTCGGTAAGGTTTTTGTAATTTTACAACCAACCTTTTATTCACTAACAAATAGCTGGTGGAATATATGACTATCAAAGTAGGTATCAACGGTTTTGGCCGTATCGGTCGCATTGTTTTCCGTGCTGCTCAGGAACGTTCTGACATCGAGATCGTTGCAATCAACGACCTGTTGGACGCTGAATACATGGCGTACATGCTGAAATACGACTCTACCCACGGTCGTTTCGACGGTACTGTAGAAGTAAAAGACGGCCATCTGGTTGTTAACGGTAAAACCATCCGTGTTACCGCAGAGAGAGATCCGGCTAACCTGAAGTGGAACGAAGTCAACGTTGACGTTGTTGCTGAAGCAACTGGCTTGTTCCTGACCGACGAAACTGCACGTAAGCACATCGCTGCTGGCGCGAAGAAAGTTGTTCTGACTGGCCCGTCTAAAGATGACACCCCAATGTTCGTTATGGGCGTAAACCACAAAGAATACGCAGGTCAGGAAATCGTTTCTAACGCTTCTTGTACCACTAACTGCCTGGCTCCACTGGCTAAAGTGATCAACGACAAGTTCGGCATCGTTGAAGCGCTGATGACCACTGTGCATGCAACTACCGCAACTCAGAAAACTGTTGATGGCCCGTCTCACAAAGACTGGCGCGGCGGCCGCGGCGCATCCCAGAACATCATCCCTTCTTCTACCGGTGCAGCTAAAGCAGTGGGTAAAGTTATCCCAGCACTGAACGGCAAACTGACGGGTATGGCGTTCCGCGTTCCTACTCCTAACGTTTCTGTTGTTGACCTGACTGCACGTCTGGAAAAACCAGCTTCTTACAAAGAAATCTGTGCTGCAATCAAAGCAGCTTCAGAAGGCGAGCTGAAAGGCGTTCTGGGTTACACCGAAGACGACGTTGTTTCTACCGATTTCAACGGCGAAAAACTGACTTCAGTATTCGATGCTAAAGCCGGTATCGCGTTGAATGACAACTTTGTGAAACTGGTTTCTTGGTACGATAACGAAACTGGCTACTCAAACAAAGTTCTGGATTTGATCTCTCATATCTCCAAATAATGGATTGATATTTAGAGTATAAATTTCCACCAAAAGCCACTTTCATTCGAGTGGCTTTTTTATTACCTGTCATTGATGAACCCACCGCCCTGCCCATTTCAGCCCTATAAAAAGTTGCGCAATATCAATGATACGCTACTACTTTATCGTTGATTTGCTGCAAGATTTAAAGCCTGTGATATTATCGAAAGTCTGAAGTTCAATGGATCTCCAGCCCCTTTTCTCATAAGGCCAAACGAATGAACGAGAAAATCTTCACCCTACCTGTTGTTGAACAAATTTCACCTTACATCAGTCAGCGTCAGTTGGATGACCTGCCAATTGTGGTCGTTTCCCATCCAAAAGTACGTGCCGCAGTTAGCTTGCAAGGTGCTCATTTATTGGCTTACCAACCAAGCGGTGAACAACCGGTTATCTGGTTGAGCAATAACACGCCATTTAAAAACGGTGTCGCTATTCGTGGTGGTGTACCCATTTGTTGGCCTTGGTTTGGCCCATCAGCGCAACCTCCTCATGGTTTTGCTCGTTTACTGCCATGGACGCTTAGCGCCCATGATGAGAATGAAAATGGGGTTATCCTGACCTTCACACTGGAAGACAGTGATGCATCCCGTCAATTCTGGCCACATCCATTCACTTTGATTGCCCGCTTCAAGCTAGGTGAAGAATGTGAAATGGAATTAGAATCACACGGCGATTACGAAGCGGTTGCTGCGTTACATACTTATTTCCAGATTGGCGATATCAACCAGATTAAGATCAGTGGCTTAGGCGAAAAGTATCTTGATAAAGTGCTGAAAGTGGCTGATGCCACTCAACAAGGCGATTTGGTGTTTGATGGTCAGACTGACCGAATTTATACCCAGCCAGAAACTTACAGTTTGATAAAAGATGCCGCGCTGAAACGGACCATTGAAGTACATCATCATCATCAAAGTGATGTGGTTGCATGGAACCCAGGAGCAGAGCTGTCCAGCAGCATGGTTGATATGCCAAATGATGGTTATAAAACAATGGTTTGTGTCGAGACTGCGCGTGTCAACAAACCTTTGGTTGCGACGTCAGATTCCCCTGCTCGCCTCGCCATGACCATCCGTAGCCGTAAGAATTCTCAATAACGACCTATATTACAGATACAAAAATGGGGCTTTATGCCCCATTTTTTATGGTTCAGATATCGTGCGCGATAAATTAGCGGAAGGTGTAAGTCACCCCAGTCCACAGCACACCCGTCCAAGATGCATCTACCATAGGGCTATTCTTCACTTCATTTGCCAAATGGATATAACGGCCAGTAAAGAAAGCATTCCAATTGGGATTGATATTGTAATTAGCCGACAGTTCCAGATAAGGTGACCAGCTATCATTCGGGCTGTACTGCGCCAAACCACTGCGGGCTGATTCCCCACGCTTCACGCCATAGTAATACTTGTTCTGATCTTCACTGTTCCAGCTAACACCAACGCCCGGCGTTAGAGTCCAGCTATCAACACTGAAGCGATAGAGATAGGCCAGATCACCGACAAAGCCGCCACTGTTATCCAGCACGTCACCGGAGAACATTGCACGGATAGTCCCCCAATCTTCAATGTGAGAATATGACATCCCTGCCATCATGGTGCTGCGGCGTTTATCCAGCGCCTTCATCTGCTGATCGTCACTATCACCTGGCGTAAAGTGCAGCGGCAGGTAATAAGCATCAATCGACAAACGATTATTATCATCTTTCCATAAATAATAACCTGCAGCCAATGTACGGAAATAGAAATTATCACTTTCATAAGAAACGATAGGCACGGGGTAAACACGGTCATTTTTGCCACGATAAGGGTCAGGACTGACTAATGCTGATGCCCCCACAGACCATGTTCCAGCCATCGCAGTTGGCATACAAACTGCGGTAGCAATAGCCAATGCCGCCAATGTTTTGACTTGCTTCATTTTTATGTAATGTTTTTTCACGGATAAAATCCCTTTGGTAACAAAATCATGAGTTAACTAAGTGTAAATCAATTGCTTGTCCGTGGCGAAATCTTTACACATTCCCGCACGATATCAACATTCGCTGTGCAATTTATCGCCTATATACAGCAAATTAACAACCTAAAATTTATGTAGATTTGATTACAATAAAATAACAAGATATTCAAATAGATAATCTTCATTAATCATATATAAAACACTGGGAATGAAATAAAAAATAGATTTAATTACCGAATGATGGTTATTTATTGTACTGACAGTGGCGAGTCTGCGCCTAATGTCTACTTGACCTTTGTGAGAGACGCGACCATAACAATAAGGTAGTAGTTTCAAAATTTTAACCCAATAAAGCACTACTATTATTTTATGTTCCCAACCATTCAAACAGGACGGGCATCGCTATGAACATATTTGATCACTATCTCCAGCGCTATGAGGCTGCCAAGGACGAAGAGTTCACACTGCAGGAGTTCCTCACTATTTGTCAGCAAGATCGCAGTGCATATGCTAATGCGGCTGAACGTCTGCTGATGGCTATTGGTGAGCCTGTCATGGTCGATACCGCACTTGAGTCCCGGATGTCGCGGCTATTCTCTAATCGAGTTATCGCCCGTTACCCTGCATTTGAAGAGTTCTATGGTATGGAGGAGGCCATAGAGCAAATCGTTTCTTACCTCAAACATGCCGCTCAAGGGTTAGAAGAAAAGAAACAGATCCTTTATTTGCTCGGCCCGGTAGGTGGTGGTAAATCATCACTGGCTGAACGTTTGAAAGCCCTGATGCAACGCGTCCCTATCTATATATTAAGTGCTAATGGTGAACGCAGCCCGGTCAATGACCACCCATTGTGCTTATTCAACCCGCAGGAAGATGCGGCGATTCTGGCCAAAGAATACAGTATTCCCAGCCGTTATCTTGGCACTATTATGTCGCCGTGGGCGGCCAAACGTCTGCACGAATTTGGCGGCGATATCACCAAATTTAAAGTCATCAAAGTCTGGCCTTCTATTCTTGAGCAGGTTGCGATTGCGAAAACAGAGCCAGGTGATGAAAACAATCAGGATATCTCTGCTTTGGTCGGTAAGGTTGATATCCGTAAATTGGAAAATCATGCCCAGAACGACCCCGATGCTTATGGCTATTCCGGGGCATTGTGCCGGGCGAACCAAGGGATTATGGAGTTCGTCGAGATGTTCAAAGCGCCCATTAAGGTGCTACACCCCTTGCTGACCGCAACTCAGGAAGGGAACTATAACGGAACTGAGGGGATATCCGCCCTACCATTCAGCGGTATTATTCTTGCGCACTCTAACGAATCAGAATGGGTGACATTCCGTAATAACAAAAACAATGAAGCCTTCCTTGACCGTGTGTATATCGTCAAAGTGCCTTATTGCCTGCGGGTTTCAGAAGAGATCAAAATTTACGACAAGTTATTGACTCACAGTGAACTGACTCATGCACCTTGCGCCCCCGGCACCTTGGAAACACTGGCGCGCTTCTCCATTCTTTCAAGAATGAAAGAGCCGGAAAACTCCAGCATTTACTCCAAAATGCGGGTGTATGACGGTGAAAGTCTGAAAGATACTGATCCTAAAGCCAAGTCTTATCAAGAGTATCGCGACTATGCTGGGGTTGATGAGGGTATGAACGGCCTTTCGACCCGTTTTGCCTTTAAAATCCTCTCAAGGGTGTTTAACTTTGACCATGCCGAAGTGGCTGCCAACCCGGTGCACCTGTTCTATGTATTAGAACAGCAAATTGAACGCGAGCAATTCCAACAGGATATCGCGGAGAAATACCTCGAGCACCTGAAAGGGTATTTGATCCCGAAATACGCTGAGTTTATCGGCAAAGAGATCCAAACCGCCTATCTGGAATCTTACTCTGAGTACGGTCAGAATATTTTCGACCGCTATGTTATTTACGCCGATTTCTGGATTCAGGATCAGGAATACCGTGATCCGGATACTGGGCAACTGTTTGACCGTGAATCACTGAATGCTGAACTGGAGAAAATTGAAAAGCCAGCGGGTATCAGCAACCCGAAAGATTTCCGTAATGAAATCGTCAATTTTGTGTTGCGCGCCAGAGCCAATAACAATGGCCGGAATCCAAACTGGACCAGCTATGAGAAGTTGCGCACCGTGATTGAGAAGAAAATGTTCTCCAACACTGAGGAGTTATTGCCGGTTATCTCCTTTAACGCCAAAACCTCAACGGATGAGCAGAAAAAGCATGATGACTTTGTCGATCGAATGATGGAGAAAGGTTATACCCGCAAGCAGGTTCGTTTACTGTGTGAATGGTATCTGCGGGTAAGAAAATCATCATAACCTGTTATTAGTCCGCCATGATATCGCGGGGATTGATTCCACATTGTTGCTGTGTTGCTCGTCAGCACAGCAACAGTGCGGAAGATGCAGGGAATAGAGGCAGGGGGAGTTATGGGCTACTTTATTGACAGGCGACTTAACGGCAAAAATAAAAGCATGGTCAATCGCCAGCGCTTTTTGCGCCGCTATAAGTCGCAAATTAAACAATCAATTTCTGATGCTATCAATAAAAGGTCAGTAACTGATACTGAGAGTGGCGAATCAGTCTCAATACCTATTGATGACATCAATGAGCCGATGTTCCATCAAGGCCGTGGCGGATTACGCCATCGAGTTCACCCCGGCAATGACCATTTTGTCACCAATGACCGCATAGAACGCCCGCAAGGTGGTGGCGGCGGTAGCGGCAGTGGTCAGGGGAATGCCGGTCAGGACGGTGAAGGCGAAGATGAGTTTGTCTTTCAGATATCCAAAGACGAATATCTCGATTTGTTGTTCGAAGATCTGGCGCTGCCTAACCTGAAGAAAAATCAGTATAAACAGCTGACCGAATTTAAAACTCACCGTGCAGGTTATACCTCCAATGGGGTGCCGGCCAATATCAGTGTGGTGCGCTCACTGCAAAACTCACTGGCCCGCCGTACTGCCATGACCGCCAGTAAACGTCGAGAATTGCGCGAATTGGAAGAGACACTGAAAGCGCTGGAAAACTCGGAACCGGCGCAATTGCTGGAAGAAGAACGCATACGCAAAGCCATTGCCGAATTAAAACAAAAAATCGCCCGGGTACCTTTTATTGATACCTTCGATTTGCGTTATAAAAACTATGAACGCCGTCCAGAACCTTCAAGTCAGGCAGTGATGTTTTGCTTGATGGACGTGTCTGGCTCCATGGATCAAGCCACCAAGGACATGGCAAAGCGGTTTTATATTCTGCTGTATCTGTTCCTGAGCCGCACTTATAAAAACGTCGATGTCGTGTATATTCGCCATCACACCCAAGCGAAAGAAGTTGATGAACAAGAGTTTTTCTATTCGCAAGAAACCGGTGGGACGATTGTCTCCAGTGCGCTGAAAATGATGGACGAAGTGGTGCAAGAGCGCTATGACCCCGCACAATGGAATATCTACGCGGCTCAAGCCTCAGATGGGGATAACTGGGCCGATGATTCGCCGCTGTGCCATGAATTACTGGCGAAAAAAATCCTGCCTGTGGTGCGTTACTATAGCTACATTGAAATCACCCGCCGTGCCCATCAAACACTGTGGCGAGAATATGAAGACTTGCAGGAAAAATACGATAACTTTGCCATGCAGCATATTCGGGATCCTGAAGATATTTATCCGGTATTCCGTGAATTGTTTCATCGGCAAACCGTCGATAATTAACATTTATACATAATTAACAACCAAACTAGCCGGCAATCTTTTTCTACCACAGAAATGGCTTTCCGGCTTTTTAATGCGCTAAAATTTCTACTCCCCTTCATTCTCAGAGTGACCTCCATGAAATGGCATGATGGACTGCGACAACCGGGTGTATTAGCGGCATTAACGGCGGCAGCATTGTTTGGTGCCGGAACCCCGTTGGCGAAACAATTGCTGAATACGGTTAGCCCGTGGCTACTGGCTGGTTTACTGTATTTGGGTTCAGGTGTGGGTTTGGCGCTGTATCGCTTGATAACCCGCCCAGCCGCCGTCAGCCTGCCGCGTAATGAGCTATGGTGGCTTATCGGCGCGATTACTGCGGGGGGGATTATTGCGCCGGTGCTGCTGATGATTGGCCTGACCGGTATGCCCGCATCGGGAGCCTCACTGTTACTCAATGCTGAAGGGGTATTTACTGCCCTGCTCGCCTGGTTTGCTTTCAAGGAGAATTTTGACCGCCGCATTGCTCTGGGCATGGTGGTGATTGTTGCCGGTGCAGCTATTCTGAGCTGGCCGGGAGAAGCGCATTTTGCCGGACTGTGGCCAACACTGGCTATTCTGGGTGCCTGTTTCGCCTGGGGGATTGATAACAATCTGACCCGCAAAGTCTCTTTGACGGACGCCACGTGGATTGCTTCGGTTAAAGGATGGGTGGCGGGTATAGTGAATCTCGCATTGGCCTTTGCCCTAGGCGCAACCTTACCACCACTGACCAATCTGGCCGGTGCCCTGTTGGTCGGATTTTTTGCCTATGGTGTGAGTCTGGCGCTGTTTGTTATTGGTTTACGCCACCTCGGTACCGCCCGCACTGGCGCTTACTTCTCCATTGCACCATTCTTGGGCGCGGCGCTGGCTGTTGCGATGGGGGATGCCGTGACATTACCTTTAGTGGTTGCTGGGCTGTTGATGGCAATTGGGATTGGGTTGCATCTGACTGAACAGCATGAGCATCAGCACAACCATGAAGATTTACTGCACGAACACGAACATCTTCATGATGTACATCATCAGCATTCACATGATTTCCCGGTCAGTGCCAATGTGCCGCATAAACATTCTCATCGGCATCAGCCAATGGCGCACTCTCATCCCCATTTCCCAGACTCGCACCATCGTCATAAGCATGAATCGCAAACCAAAGATAAATAACAAGCATAGGCGGCCAATATCGGCACCCCCACAAACAATGATTGATGCCAGAATAGCCTTATTGATCATCAAGTTGGCTAAAACTCAGTGCCAAATAATCGAGTACACTGCGCACTGAGGGTAATAAACCGCGTCGTGAGGGGAAAACGGCATGGATAATTTCATGGCGCAGTGACCACTCCGGTAATAGGCGGATGAGTTCACCGGCGGCCAATTGCTCCGTCACCATCATCACCGGAAGCTGCACCGCCCCGACACCACTGAGGGCAGCGCTGCGTAATGTAGTCATGTCTGCGGTCACCAGCCGGGGTTGATGATAAATTGCCGCATGCGCCCCTTCTGGCCCCTCTAAATTCCAGATAAATTCCTGCTGAGGCTGCCCTAGCCCAAGACTTGGCCAGCCGGTCAAATCAGCCGGCACGTTCACTTCCCCTTGGCGCGCAATCAACTCAGGGCTGGCAACCAGACACTGGCAGCGGTTACCCAACACCTTCAGCACCAAATCACTGTCTTGCAATGGCGGTGGCCGCACTCGAATAGCAATATCAATGGCTTCGGCCACCGGATCGACCTGTCGATTTGTCGCGTCGAGATGAAGAGTCACCAGAGGGCAACTGGCCATAAAATCCGCTAACATGGTGCTGACTGTGGCTTGTAACAGTGCCACTGGGCAAGTAATGCGCACCACGCCGCGAGGTTCTGCTCGCGTTAAATCAATCGATTCTTGTGCAGCTTTGGCTTCTTCCAGCATCGCTTTGCAGTGTTCATAATAGGTGCGCCCGACGTCCGTCACCGCAAAGCGCCGAGTTGAGCGCTGAATTAATCGCACCCCCAGCCGCTCCTCCAATAAAGCTAACCGCCGGCTCAATTTTGACTTTGGCACTCCCAATACTCGAGCTGCGGCACTGAATCCTCCGTGCTCGACCACCTCGGCATAATAATAAAGGTCATTGAGATCCTGCATATCCTGCCTTTCTGTTACCTACAGTTATTATTGTCCCAATAATAGAACAGTGATAATCACTTTTGCTAACTACTGCTTAGATTATCCTGAATATATACTTTACCCAATCTGTAGCCAAGCAGATTGAACTGTAAGGCTGCTCTCTATTATTAAAGATGTTGTAAGGAGATTACGATGAAAAAAGTCCAAGGTATTTATCGTGCGCCGCGCCAACATTGGGTGGGTGATGGTTTCCCAGTTCGCTCACTGTTTTCATACCAAAGCCATGGCAAACAACTCAGCCCATTCCTGCTGCTGGACTATGCCGGGCCGATGGATTTTACCCCGACCCAGCATCGGCGTGGAGTCGGGCAACATCCACATCGCGGCTTTGAAACCGTGACTATTGTGTATCAGGGTGAAGTTGAGCACCGTGATTCTACTGGTAAAGGTGGAATCATTGGCCCTGGTGATGTGCAATGGATGACGGCAGGTGGCGGTATTCTGCATGAAGAGTTTCATTCAGATAGCTTTGCACAACACGGCGGTGCTTTTGAAATGGTGCAGTTGTGGGTCAATTTACCGGCAAAAGACAAAATGACCACACCGGGTTATCAGGCCATTCGCAATGAAGCTATTCCTCAGGTTACATTGCCTGAGGGCGCGGGTAGTCTGCGCGTCATTGCCGGGGACTATGCTGAGGAAAATGGCCCTGCCCAGACTTTCTCACCCTTGAATGTGTGGGATATCCGGCTAAATCAGGGCAAAAGCACTGAGTTTTCACTGCCCGATGGCTGGAACACCGCGCTAATTGTGTTGCGCGGTACTGTGCAGATTAATGGCGATGCCGTTGCCCGTGATGCAGAAATGGTGTTGTTGAGTTCTGCCGGTAGCAAGGTGATTGTCGAAGCCAATAATGATGCTGTGCTGTTATTGCTCAGTGGTGAACCAATCGAGGAACCCATTATCGGTTACGGGCCTTTTGTGATGAATACCGAGGAGCAAATTGCCGAGGCTATCGCTGATTTTAACAATGGCCGCTTTGGTTCGATGGATAATCATGCCTAACCACTGATCTACTCGCTCGCCATTACCTGATATGCCCTTGTCAGGTAATGGCATTTAACGTGTTATCAAGCAATACGTGTTATCAAGCAATACGTGTTATCAAGCAATAATAGTTATTGGTATTCATTAAAAATAATCTCCGCACGGCCCGATACTCACGACAAATCTTCTCTTTCCCTGCCCGGTTATCGACTAAACTTAATGCCAGATACCGATACAGCAATAAAACTGACATAAATAAGACTGCCGTATTATTTATGCATTCCATAAATTAATGAGTATTTAAATATTTATCATTAATTTTGTTTATTAGAAAATAGTGCTATTTCAATAACCCCATAGGTGATTTCACTCAAACAACACAACTGCCAAGCGATTCTTTTTCATGGGAATTTATAATGAAAACAAAAAAAACAGTAAAATGGCAGAAAGCTGAGCCGTCTGATTATGACGAAAACAATGCCTTATTAAGCGCATTAGATAACTCATTAGCTATTATTGAGTTTGACCTTTACGGTCGTATTATCGAAGTTAATCAGAACTATCTTGATTATTTTGGCTATAAACGCGAAGAAGTCATTGGTCGACCTCATTTAATGTTTTGTCATCCCGGTTATGCCAACAGTGAAGAATACCAAAAAATCAAAAAATGCTTACTCGCGGGGCAATCACTGGAAGGACATTTTGAGCGATTACATAAAGACGGTTCAACTGTCTGGTTGGCGGCTATCTATCAGCCGGTTCGCGGCCCTGACGGTTCAGTGACCCGGATGGTCAAAATCGCCAAAGACATTACCTTTTTCATTGAACAACAAAAATTAACCCGAGAGTGGGTGAAACTTTATCCGGTGTTAGCTGCATTAGTTCAGGAACGCCCACTCGAAGAAGTGATGTCTATGCTGTGCCTCGAAATTGAGCGAATTGCCCCGGAGGTGACCGCTAGCATTTTACAGATCAATGGGGAAAATTATCTTACGTTCCTTGCCGGCCCCTCTCTATCACCGGTTTATACTGCCGCACTCTCCTGTGTGCCGGTCGGCCCATATGCTGGATCCTGCGGTACAGCCGCATTTCGCAAGCAACCCGTCGAAGTACAAGATATCGCCACTGACCCACTATGGGAAAATTATCGCCATTTGATTCTCCCCCACGGGCTGCTGGCATGCTGGTCAACACCGATTCTCTCTAGCCAAGATAAAATCCTGGGGACTTTTGCTTTTTATTACAAACAGGTACGAGGCCCAAGTGAATTTCATCGCCAACTGGTCAAGTTAACGGCTGATTTGTGTTCTCTTGCCATGGAGCGGGAACTATCACGCAAACAAATTCAACATTTAGCTTTTTATGATTCATTAACCGGGCTGCCCAATCGCAGCCAGTTTTGGGTTTATGCTAAACAAGCCATTGCGTTAGCGGCTGAAATGAATCATCCGCTGGCCGTGCTGGTGATTAATCTGGATCGTTTTAAACAAGTCAATGACTCGCTCGGCCATGCTGCAGGTGATACATTTCTTGCCGCTATTGCCGAGCGCCTGCGCGACAGTCTGCCCAAAAATGACATTATTGGCCGCCTGTCTGGTGATGAATTTATTATTATTTTGGCCTCCAGCCCCCTGCAACAAACCACGGCGCGAGTGGAAAAGATGCTCAGCTTGTTGTCTCAGCCTTGTCAAATAGCCAATATGAATATTATTCCTTCGGCCAGTGTGGGGATCAGTTTGTATCCGGAAAATGGCATGGAGATAGACACTTTGATGAACCATGCCAATATCGCGATGCATAAAGCGAAAAATATGGGCCATGGGCATTTCAATTTCTTCAGTGTAGAAATGAATAATCTCAATCAACAACGCCAGGATATGGAAGATGCGCTGCGTCATGCATTTCATATTGGCTCCCTTGAGCTATTTTATCAGCCGCAAGTGATGCTAAAGGACGGTCATCTGTATGGTGTCGAGGCGCTAAGTCGCTGGAATCATCCGGTATTGGGCAATATTCCGCCGCAACATTTTATTCCTATTGCTGAGGATAGCGGCCTTATCAACGAGCTTGCCCTGTGGGCAATTGATACCGCGTGCCGGCAACTGGCGGACTGGCGCTTAAGGGGCATTGACATTCCGTCGGTGTCAGTCAACTTATCCCCGACTAATTTCCATAACCCCGGATTACCGGACATGATTTTGCATATTTTGCATCATTATCATCTGCCGCCACAGGATCTAACACTGGAAATAACTGAAGATATATTGATTGAAAGTAACCCGGCAATTTTCACCACTATCGAAAAAATTCATCGTCTGGGCGTCCGGTTATCGATGGATGATTTTGGCACTGGTTATTCCAGCCTCAGTTATCTACGCCGCCTGGATCTCGATGAAATCAAGCTGGATAAAAGTTTCGTCCATGACCTTGAGCATGACGAAACCAGCCGAACCTTGAGTGAAGCAGTGATTCGCATCGGTGAAAGTTTGCAATTATCGGTGATAGTTGAGGGGGTCGAAAATGAAGCCCAACGCACTTTGCTGAGCCGGCAAGGTTACTTGATTGGTCAGGGATTTTTGTTTTCAGAGGCGCTGCCCGCGACCAAGTTGGAAGAGTGGTTGGAGCAGCGCACGACCATTAACTGATAAGTGACATTTAGATTATGAATAACAAGAGATATAAAATTAATTGTAGTAACCTAATGACAGATTTAATCGCCCATAAGTGACGTTGTCACTGTTACAGGGTCACTCGCGTGAAGGTGGGCACCGCCCACCTTTTCATCTGTCGGCAAATTCTTTATCCTTGCTGCCTTTGTCATTTGGATGTTGCATTATTGTTATGCAAAAAAATGTTGTTATGCAAAAAATGGTTGTTATGCAAAAATTTCTCTTCCTACTGTTAAGCCTAATTCTGCTCGGCCCTCTGGGCATCGACCTTTACCTACCGACCATTCCCGCGATAGCCAAGGGCCTGAACAGTAGCGAGTCACTCATTCAATCCACCATCGCCCTGTTTATTCTGGTGCTGGGTATCGGCCAACTGATCGCCGGGCCATTGGTTGACAAATATGGCCGCAAGCCTATTGCCATCATCGGTATCATCCTTTACATGCTAGGTGCCGCGATGGCCGCACTGGCTGTCAGCCCCTTGATGTTTGTCAGCTCGCGTCTGTTGCAAGGCGTGGCGGTCTGTTGCACGGCAGTGGTGGCATTTAGTGGTGTCCGTGACCGCCTCAATGGCAATGAAGCTGCCCGTGCTTTTGGCTTCCTCAACGGCACATTAAATATCGTCCCGGCGCTGGCTCCCTTATTGGGCGGATTGTTGGCCGAAGCCTTTGGCTGGCGAGCGCCATTCTGGTTCCTGGCCTTGTATGGGTTGTTGGTATTAATCCTGGTGATTTTCTTCCTACCGGAAACCCGCCCAGCCAATACCCAGCCAGTGAAAAGTTTGCCGATAAAAAACTATCTGCGCATTTTACGTGACGACCGTTTTCTGACTTTCGCACTGGTGAATGCCGGCGCGATGGGGATGGCATTAACTTATGTTTCGTTGGCACCCAATGTCCTGATGGTCGGCGCGGGGCTAAGCCCGCTGCAATTTTCCTTAGTATTCGGAGCCAATGGTTTTTGGATCATGGCCGTCAGCTTTTTGGCGAACCGGATTATCCAGAAAGTGGGCCGCCCGGCCTGCTTGATGACCGGTAGTGTATTGATGGCGCTCGGCTGTTTCGGCCTGCTCTATGGCTTGGGATTATCATCTGAGGTACAGCAACATTGGCTGGTTTACATGTTGCCCGTTGCCAGTGCTTGCGCCGGTTTAGCCTTTATGATGGGCCCGGCCACCAGCTATGCGCTGGAACCTTACGCCAATGAGGCCGGTGTTGCCTCAGCCTTGGTGGGGTTTGTGCAAATGGCGGGCGGCGCTGGATTAGGTCTGTTGGCCATGGCCTTGCCAATTGAACCTAAATTATCATTGGCTATCGTGATGTTAACGGGCTGCCTACTGGCGTGGCAGGCACGCCGAGCCAGTAAACATGTGCGCGGTAACTTGCAGAAAATAAACTAACACGCCACTTCAATGGTAAATAAGAAACCGATTACCCATATGAATTGGCGTTGTAGCAAGGCAGCAAACGAATGAGACCCGATGAGCTGACATGAGTCAGTGATTCGGGTGACAAATCTGCTGGGAGCAGATTTGAACGCTGCTTGCAGCGGCCTCGCAGAGGCGAGGCCCATGGACGGGCCGAATAATGAGAGCCGCTAACACCGCTACCGAGTCAAGTCAGAAGGGTAACGCGACTTGCCAGCGCACACATCAACTCATATCCCACCGTTCCCGCAGCCTGTGCCACATTATCAATCAACACATTTTCGCCCCATACCTCGACTTTGCTGCCAATCTGCGCTTGTGGACAGGGCGTTAAATCCACTGTGAGCATATCCATCGAGATAGCCCCCACCGTGTGAGTTACTATGCCGTCCACCATTATCGGGGTTCCACTGGGTGCAAGTCGTGGATAACCATCGGCATAACCACAAGCGACCACCCCAATGCGCTGCGCCCCACTGGTGCAATAGCGGCTGCCATATCCCACACTTTGCCCCACAGATAATGATTGCACCGCAATAATTTCACTGCATAAACTCATCACCGGGCGCAGACCAATACCCGCAATATCCGCAATATCGCCACTGGGTGACGCGCCATAAAGAATAATCCCCGGCCGCACCCAGTCATAATGAGTCTCAGGATTGCGCAATATCGCCGCCGAATTAGCAAAGCATCGAGCCGCCGAAATATGCCCCGTGGCCTGTTGAATCTGAGCAAACTGTTCATCTATGCCGATAGGATTATCTGCATTGGCAAAGTGGCTCATTAATGTCACTTCGCCGACATTGCTAAGGCTTTTCGCCCATTGCCACACCGCCGGTGCTTGCCCAACAGGGAACCCCAAACGATTCATACCGCTATTGAATTTCAAATAGATATTGAGCGGAGCTGTCAGGCGGGCCGCTTTAATGGCTTCCAGTTGCCAATCACTGTGGACCGTCGTGGTCAGACGATAATGATCTAGCAGCACTAAATCTTGCGGCTGGAAAAAGCCCTCCAGCAGTAAAATTGGCCCTTGCCAGCCCTGTTCCCGCAGCAAAATAGCTTCGTTTAAATCCAGTAAAGCAAAGCCATCCGTGCCCGCCAGCCCCGGCCAAATACGTGCTAAACCATGACCATAAGCATTCGCTTTGACCACTGACCAGATTTTAGCTTTTTTGGCTTGTTGGCGAACAATACTTAAATTATGGTGCAGTGCAGATAAATTCAGCGTGGCAGATATCGGGCGAGGCATGCTTATTCCTTCCAAAACAATATTCAGTTGTTATTATCAGTAAACCATTATCATCAATAGGGTCGTATTAGCGCACGGGATGAATATCTTGCAATGGCGTCATATTCAGCGGCCGAAAACCAGCGCTATAGCGGAAGACCGAAAGATCATCAGCAAAAATAGCAGGACGCCGACCATACATGATATCGGCCAATAATTGGCCTGAACCGCAGGCCATGGTCCAACCTAAGGTGCCGTGGCCGGTATTGAGGTAGAGATTTTTCAGTGAAGTTCGCCCCACAATCGGCGTACCGTCCGGCGTCATCGGCCGCAGACCGGTCCAAAATGTGGCCTGACTGATATTGCCGCCATCGGGATACAAATCGCCGACCACCATTTCCAGTGTTTCTCGCCGTGCCTGTTCCAGTTGGGTATTGAAGCCCACGATTTCCGCCATGCCGCCCACCCGAATACGGTCATCAAAACGGGTAATGGCAATCTTGTAGGTTTCATCCAGCACGGTAGAAAATGGCGCAGAAGCCGGGTTAGTGATGGGAATAGTTAGCGAGTAACCTTTTAACGGATAAACCGGGATCGACACCAACCCCGCCAGCAGTGCGGTAGAATAAGCGCCAAAAGCCACGACATAAGCATCGGCTGTCATAATATCGTCGCCGCACAACACCCCCGCAATTTGATCGCCATCCACCAGCAATTTATCCACTGAGCGATTGAAGATAAATTTCACCCCCGCCTGCTCGGCCATTTTTGCCAGCCGCTCAGTAAACAATTTGCAGTCGCCGGTTTCATCATTAGGGAGACGTAAACCGCCGGCGAGTTTATGTGAGACTTTTGCCAATGCCGGCTCCACGCTGGCCAGTTGGTCCGCAGTTAATAGTGAATACGGCACCCCCGCGTCATCCAATACCGCAATATCTTTGGCCGCATTATTAAATTGCTGTTCAGTTCGGAATAATTGCAGAGTTCCGCCCTGACGCCCTTCATATTGAATACCTGTGTCTTCGCGCAGATCTTTTAAACAATCTCGGCTGTATTCAGCCAGGCGCACCATCCGACTTTTGTTAATCATATAGTGGGAAGTGTCGCAGTTTCTTAGCATTTGCCACATCCAGCACAACTGGGCGGCGCTGCCATCAAGGTGAACAGCCAATGGCGCATGGCGTTGGAACATCCATTTAATAGCTTTTAATGGGACTCCGGGGGCGGCCCAAGGGGCGGCGTAACCCGGTGATATTTGGCCCGCATTACCGGCGCTGGTTTCCTGAGCTGGCCCGTCCTGCCGGTCAATCACCGTAACATCATGCCCATCTTTCGCTAAGTACCAGGCACTGGCGACACCCACCACACCACTTCCTAAAATGACAATGCGCATATCATCTCCCACACCAAAAATGCATCAAAAGCATAATATTCCGTTGACAGAAAATTAACCCAGCAGAAAAAACTATCCAACATATTAATGATAGATTGTGATTACATTCACAATTAATTTACGCCGCAATAACTTTTCAATTCAATAGCGGGAGGAAAATAGCGATAAGATGCTGCTTTTAGCGAGTTATACGAAAGAATGACTGAACAACGCCCTAATTATCCCTATTAACAGCATGAATAATCAGCATGTTGCGGAAGTCAATTTTATTAGTTTTATATTCTAGCCAGGCAGTGGTTGTTCAGAATAATAATCCAATAAAATCTTTTTTAAGATTGTTGATTCTGCCGGTAAAAAATAATCTAAATTAAAATAGATAAGAGTCGTCAAAATACCTGTCGTGTGAAAGATAACGGATATTCATTGACATAAGGTCAAGACAGGCCTCAATTTGTTCATATTGAGCTAGGATTATTGAAGTGACCAGTATTTTGCAGGGTTATAAACCGTGAGGATGCGCTAATGACAACTTCAACATCGAAAAACACCGCGCAGGATAAGCGCCTGACTGACGGCCCGGACTGGACATTTGAACTGTTGCAGGTCTATCTGGATCAAATCGACCGAGTGGCAAAACATTACCGGCTTGATACCTACCCCCATCAGATAGAGGTCATCACCTCAGAACAAATGATGGATGCCTATTCAAGTATTGGTATGCCGATTAACTATACCCATTGGTCTTTCGGTAAAAAGTTTATCGAAACCGAGCAAAAATATAAGCACGGCCAGCAAGGCTTAGCCTATGAGATTGTGATTAACTCCAATCCTTGTATTGCTTATTTAATGGAAGAAAACACCATTACCATGCAAGCCTTGGTGATGGCTCACGCCTGTTATGGTCATAATTCTTTCTTTAAGAATAACTATTTATTCCGCGCATGGACGGATGCCAGCTCCATTGTTGATTATTTGCTGTTTGCCCGCCATTACATCAGTGAATGCGAAGAACGCTATGGTGTAGAAGAAGTTGAGCGGCTGCTCGACTCTTGTCATGCACTAATGAATTATGGCGTTGACCGCTATAAACGCCCGCAAAAAATATCATTAGTTGAAGAAACTGCGCGCCAGAAAAGCCGGGAGGAATATCTGCAAAGCCAGGTCAATTCATTGTGGAAAACACTACCACGAAAAGATCGGGAAGAAGTGCAAGCCCAAGCCCAGCGCTACCCCAGTGAGCCGCAAGAGAACCTGCTTTACTTTATGGAGAAAAATGCCCCACTGCTCGAATCATGGCAGCGGGAAATACTGCGAATTGTGCGTAAAGTCAGCCAGTATTTTTATCCACAAAAACAGACCCAAGTAATGAATGAGGGCTGGGCGACTTTCTGGCATTACACCATTCTTAACCATTTATATGATGAAGGCCGGGTCAGTGATCGCTTTATGATGGAGTTCTTACACAGCCACACCAATGTTGTGTATCAACCACCGTATAACAGCCCTTATTACAGCGGTATTAACCCTTATGCCCTTGGGTTTGCCATGTTCCAGGATATTAAACGCATCTGCCAGTCTCCTACCGAGGAGGATTATTACTGGTTTCCGGATATTGCCGGTAAAGATTGGCTGGATACTCTGCATTTTGCTATGCGCGATTTTAAAGATGAAAGTTTCATTAGCCAGTTCTTATCACCGAAAGTGATGCGTGATTTCCGTCTCTTCACGGTGTTAGATGATGACAAGCATAACTATCTCGAAATTTCGGCGATTCATAATGAAGATGGCTATCGTGCTATCCGCAATGAATTGTCTGCTCAATATAATTTGAGTAATCATGAGCCTAATATTCAGGTATGGAATGTTGATTTGCGCGGGGATCGCTCTCTGACACTGCGCTATATCCCTCATGACCGCGCACCATTGGATAAAAGCCGCCAGCAAGTGATGAAACATATCCACCGCTTATGGGGATTTGATATCCATATGGAGCAACTCAATGATGATGGCAGTATTGAATTGCTCGACAGCGTCCCCCCCAGAGCCAATAAGCTCTAAGATTGGCCGTCTTATTGAATAAGAATTGTAAAAAAGGGGCTAATAGCCCCTTTTACTTTTCTGCTTCACCGCGTTTTCGTCTAGCGGCGGACTTCCGTCAAATCACTTGGCATGGTGCTTTGCATACTGTGCCAGATAGCTCCGCTCTCTTTACCGTAAGTTCGTAGGCAGTCCAACACTTGGTCGTAGGCTTTCTCATCACAAAGTGTCGATAACTTGCTATAAAATGTCAGTGCCAACTTACGCGCTTCTGGATTCGAGAAATAATAACGGCCAACACGGGTATAAAGCCCTTTCAAACCATTCAGGATTAAACCATAGATTGGGTTACCCGAAGCAAAAGCTAAACCACGGAAAATACCGTAATCCAGTGCGGTGAAAGACTCAGCGTTATCATCAACTGTTTGCGCTTGCGCCAGAATCTCCTGCGCCTTTTCCGGATGATTGCGAATAGCCGTCCGGACAAAGATGGTAGCGATATTAGTTCGAACAGCCAGTAAGTTGTCTATCAATTGTGGCACGCTGTCGTGGTCAAGCCGCGCCAGTGTCTCTAGAATATTAAGGCCGGATGTTTCCCAAAAGTTATTTACTTTCGTCGGTTTACCGTGCTGAATAGTAAGCCAGCCATCGCGGGCTAACCGTTGTAACACTTCGCGTAATGTTGTGCGAGTGACTCCAATCAGTTCTGAAAGTTCGCGTTCCGCGGGCAAAATAGTGCCTGGAGGGAAGCGATTATTCCAAATACTTTCAATAATATACTCTTCCGCGAAACTGGCAGGACTTTGCGCCTTTATAACCATATTTTTTGACGTTCCGTAGCGATACATATCAGCAATTTAGTGCGCTCATCATACCAGACGACTGTATTCCGATATAGCTCCAGAGCCGAACAAATGGTGAAAGCAGTCATAAAGTTGCAAAAATGGCGCAGATGTAATGATGAACAGATTATACCTATTGCTTTTAGGCAAATAACGTAAAGTAAAATGTAACATTGGGCAGTAATAACACCATAATAACTTATTAAGGAGACCGTGACTCACAATGGAAATGACCATTAGACAGGCCGTACTGAAAAATTTTCTGGGGAGTGCACCCGATTGGTACAAGCTGGCAATTATAGCGTTTCTCATTATTAATCCGCTGGTATTCTTCTTTGTCAGTCCTTTTGTTGCCGGTTGGATGCTGGTTATTGAGTTTATTTTTACACTGGCAATGGCCCTAAAATGTTATCCATTACAACCCGGAGGCTTATTAGCCATTCAAGCCGTCGCTATCGGGATGACCAGCCCGAATCAGGTAGCCGAAGAAATTGCCAATAACCTCGAAGTCCTGCTGTTACTGGTGTTTATGGTGGCGGGCATCTATTTTATGAAGCAGTTATTACTGTTTATCTTTACCAAACTGCTGCTGAATATCCGCTCAAAAATTGCTCTCTCATTAGCATTCTGTGTTGCGGCTGCTTTCCTTTCAGCATTCCTGGATGCGCTGACCGTTATCGCCGTCGTCATTAGTGTCTCTGTTGGCTTTTATACTATTTATCATCACGTTACATCAAATCATTCGGATAAAGACATCAATGATGATAGTTGGATAGACAGTCAGGAAAATCGCAAAACACTGGAACAATTCCGAGCATTCTTGCGCAGCCTCATGATGCATGCTGGCGTGGGGACGGCGCTGGGGGGCGTAATGACCATGGTGGGTGAGCCGCAAAACCTGATTATCGCCAAAAGTGCCGGTTGGAATTTTGGTGATTTCTTTATGCGGATGTTGCCGGTCACTCTGCCAGTGCTGTTTTGCGGACTGTTGGTCTGCGTGTTGGTCGAGCGTTTTAAGCTGTTTGGCTATGGTGCGGAGCTACCTGAGCGAGTACGCCATGTTCTGACGGATTATGACCAACAAGCTAGCGCCAAACGAAATCGGCAGGAAAAAGTGAAGCTGCTGGTACAAGCATTAATTGGCGTCTGGTTGGTGCTCGCGTTGGCATTACATTTAGCTGAAGTGGGCTTAGTGGGGCTGTCGGTGATTATTCTCGCCACCTCTTTCTGCGGCATCACCAGTGAACATGCGCTGGGTAAAGCATTTCAAGAAGCATTGCCTTTCACTGCGTTGCTGACGGTGTTTTTCGCCGTGGTCGCAGTAATTATTGAGCAAAATTTATTCACCCCAATTATTCAGTTTGTTTTACAATCCTCACCGTCAGCTCAATTATCCCTGTTTTATTTGTTTAACGGCTTACTGTCCTCGGTCTCTGACAATGTCTTTGTCGGCACGGTGTACATCAATGAAGCACGGAAGGCATTTGAATTGGGTATTATTTCACTCCAACAGTTTGAATTATTGGCCGTCGCTATCAATACCGGTACCAACCTCCCCTCTGTTGCCACACCTAATGGGCAGGCCGCGTTTTTGTTCCTGTTGACCTCAGCACTCGCCCCATTAATTCGCCTATCCTATGGTCGAATGGTGTATATGGCCCTGCCTTATACTATTGTGATGACAATTGTCGGCCTGCTCGGTGTTGAGTTCTTATTAGTGCCAGCAACAGAGTGGATGGTACAAAGTGGCTGGATAAGTTTGCCTCATCTCGTTGCGGGGGTTAGCATTACACACTGATGACTTAAATTATCGTCTGTACCCGCCCATTCCAATCCCGTATAAAGGGGCTAAAATGGGCGGGTAAAACAAACCAATATCTCACCCAAAGCAAAATTGATGATCGTGATGGCTGATATTCGCGAGAAATAGCTGATTTTTGTCTAATTTTACCTTTGGGTAGCTGGCAGCAAAGATGAATTGGTTTACACTGCCGGTACAATTGCTTACTGCATGGAAAATAAAGATATGTTGCAATTCCTTAACCGCTGCTCTAAAGGGCGCGGTGCTTGGCTGTTAATGGCCCTGACTGCACTTGTATTAGAATTAGTTGCGCTCTATTTTCAACACGTAATGCTGCTTCAGCCTTGCGTAATGTGTATTTATGAACGGGCCGCATTATTCGGTATTCTTGGTGCATCACTGCTAGGTGCTATCGCGCCTAAATCCCCTTTGCGCTATCTGGCTATTTTCATCTGGATTTACAGTGCATGGCGAGGCATTCAGTTAGCTTGGGTACATACGATGCTGCAGTTGCATCCATCACCTTTCACAACCTGTGATTTCTTTGTCAGCTTCCCGTCATGGTTACCGCTAGACAAATGGTTCCCTGCTATCTTTGTTGCCAGTGGCGATTGCGCAGTAAAACAATGGGAATTCCTGTCACTGGAAATGCCGCAGTGGTTAGTCGGCATTTTCGCCGCTTATCTGCTTATGGCGGTATTAGTGCTAATTAGTCAATTTGTTAAGCCGAAAAGACGCGATCTGTTTAGCCGCTAGCTTTTATTTTGACTGACAATTTTTACACATATCTTTATCTATTTAAGGCGCCCAAAATGGGGCGCCTTTTTATATTCTGACCGCCCCAAGCCATTGGGCTAACAGCTTTATTGATTAACGAATAATGCCGCGTGCAGAGCGACTGAAAAATGGCTGATAAGGCAGTAATATTTGCCACTCTCTCGCCAATATTTCAATTTCTTTATTTACCTCTGCCACCCGCTTTCCTCGATGATAAATAAGTTCGTAAGCACCTTTAACCGCCTGCTGATCATTGCTGTCTAGCCAATCATCGCGGACTCCTGTACCTCTTATTCCTACAGGCACTGCGCGATTCCCTTGTGCAATAACATAAGGCGGGACATCCTGCACCACACAAGCCCCCATATTCACTAAAGCATGAGTGCCAATAACACAAAACTGATGCACCGCACTGCCAGCACTAATAATGGCAAAGTCATCAACTTCGACATGCCCAGCCAATCCCACATTTGATGCCAAGAAACAATGGTCGCCCACAATGCAATCATGTCCAATATGAACATGGCTCATCAGATTATTATCATTACCAATATGTGTAACTCCACCGCCCTGTAAAGTACCGCGATGAATAGTGACATTTTGCTGAATCAAATTGCGACTACCAATGACAACTCGCGTGCTCTCGCCCTTGTATTTAAGATCCTGACTAACCTCTCCGATGGAGGAAAATTGTCCAACATAATTGTCACATCCAAGCTCGGTAATACCATTAATCACAATATGCGATTTAAGCACCGTGCCGGAACCAATAGTGACTTGAGAACCAATGTAACAAAAGTGACCAATATGTACATTCGCACCAATCACCGCCCCCTCCTCAATGATTGCAGAAGCAGAAATTATCGCGGTGTTATCAATCAAGCTATTTAATTCTCCTGGTGGAGGACTCACTTACTGCTTTGTGGGTAACTTCAAGGCTGCATAAGGACTAATCCATCCATTGGTTTAATCGGATTTACTGGCAAAAAATAGGTAGGAATAAGAGAGTGTGGCCGTCATGCTGACTCAATCGGCCATATAAAAACCCCGGTAATAACCAGGGTTTGAAAGGATGCCGGTACTTTCCCGGCTGTCATGTTATGGTGTAAGCGTCCGTCGTACACTCCAACATTACACAGCCTAAGCACGACCATTGCATAACAGAGAAACACACTGTAAATATCCTTAATGCGCTTTTCTGTTAAACATCTTATCCCGTAACCCACTAACTGTGATAGACAAAAATACTGTCATACTTTAACTTCATACGATTAATAATTATACAGTTTTTATAATATTTCATCAAGGGAAATTGAATATAATTTTCCATTTCAGATGAATCTGGATTCTTTATTTCTTGCCAATGAGGAGAAAATAATTAATCTACCCGTGACATAACTAAACAAGGCCGCCCTATGGCAGCCTTGTTTCAGATTATTATCCCAGTATTACGCTTTGCTATGAGTACAAATATATTGGCTCGCTTGCTCACCATCGACAATCGCCAAACGAATGGGCATGGTGGAGATGTTAAGAGCCGCAATAACATGTTCCTGGTTATTCGACTTCTGGAAGATCAGCGATTCACCCTGACCTTCCGGATTAACTTTAACAAACTGAAATACTGATTTATCGATGGTCAGCTGTTGATTCGGCCCATCCAATACGGCAGAAAGGCTGCTGCCCTCTTTCAATTCGCAGTCAAGATTAATTAATGAAGCCCCAGCGGCCTGAACCTGATGTGAAACACCACCTAATGTGGTGAATATACCGATGATAACAGCGGCTAAAGTAGAATATTTCATTTTTTTAAGTTTCTTGGTTAAATTTCGGCGCTAGTATGCCATATTTGGCTGCTTATCGTGACGAGTTATCTGGCCCACTGTGGTTTATTCAAAATGTGGTCTTGCCAGTCGATCACTTCACTCTCGCGCACCGCAATATGACGTACTGAAATTCGCTCACCGTGCATGGCGGATTTTGAACCCGATAATAATGGGTGCCAATGGGGTAAATCATGACCTTCGCCAATTAAGCGATATGCGCAGGTAGGCGGCAGCCATTCAAAAGTCACCAAGTTTTCGCGAGTTAACTTGATGCAATCCTCTTCTAATTCAAAGCGGCGCTCATAATTACGGCACTGACAGGTTTTGAGATTGAGCTGATCACAGGCCACATTGGTGAAATAGATTTCATCCGTGTCCTCATCAATCAGTTTATTCAAACAACATTGGCCGCATCCGTCGCACAGTGATTCCCATTCACTGTCTGACATCTCAGCAAGTGTTTTTTGTTGCCAAAAAGGAGGTTGTGACATAACGGTATCCGCTGTAATTGAAAAATATAGAGTTGAATGAGCGGGTGTTTATAGACGTTTTGGCTACCAGATGCAAGTTTTGCCGCCCGAGCAATGGCCCAAGCGGCAGACATTCACTTAGATTATGCGGGTGTTCAATGTTTTACCATTTAGCATAATTTTTAGCATATCACCCGACTTCATCGGGCCGACACCTTGTGGTGTCCCAGTCAACACGACATCACCGGGACGCAACGTAAAGAAACGACTGATATAGCTTATCAATGGAATGATAGGCGTTATCATATCGCGGGTATTGCCCTGTTGACGGATTTCATCATTGATGGTCAGGGATAAATCAACCTGTTGTGCATCGCCAAACTCGGCCACAGGGATAAAACCCGAAATCGGGCACGAACCATCAAAGGCTTTGGCTTTCTCCCAAGGCTGCCCCGCTTTCTTCAAACCGGCCTGCAATTCACGCAAGGTTAAATCCAATGCCACACCATAACCCGCAATAGCACGAGCCACTCTATCTTCAGTGGCTTGTTTTAACGGTGTCCCGATCAAAACAGCCAGTTCAACTTCATGGTGTACAGCACCTAAATCTTTCGGGATCGAGACCGGTTGGCGAATATCACACAGGGCTGTTTCCGGTTTCATAAATAGCACTGGCTCGGCTGAGGCTACACTTCCCATCTCTTTAATATGTTCGGCATAGTTACTGCCTACGCAAACCACTTTACTCACTGGGAAATCCAGCAAAGCCCCTTGCCAGTCTCTATGTTGATACATACTGCCTCTCTTGAATTTATATCCTGATAGACACTACACCGCAGGCATTATTGACTAATGCTATCCGCCATCATACCAATGCTGATAGCAAAATAGTAAGAACGGTTCCAGTGCATTATGGTTCGGAAATTATCATAAACCAGAAACGCTCGCCCTTGTACATCATCGGGCACAATCACCCAAGCACGCAAATCAGGGTTAGCCACACTGCCTTTTGGGATAACGCCAAGCTGCTGCCATTGTGCGACTGTCTTGGCTTGGCTATCTTTCAAACCGGCAAGTGCAACATTGAAGTCCTCAGGTAACTGAACTTCCTGACCCCACTCCATGCCCGGTTTCCATCCCTCAGTAGACAGATAGTTAGCGGTTGAAGCAAACACATCATCAATATTATTCCAAATATCGACTTTCCCGTCACCATCACCATCAGCCCCATAGGTCAGGAAAGAACTGGGCATAAACTGGCTTTGCCCCATGGCTCCGGCCCAAGACCCTTTCAATTGCGGATCTTCCACGCGACCTTGTTGAATTATTTCCAGTGCGGCCATCAGCTCTTTGGTGAAAAATGCCTCGCGCCGCCCTTCAAATGCCAATGTCGACAAAGCCGAAATCACATCTTCTTTACCTTGAATTTTACCAAAGCCACTTTCCATTCCCCACAGTGCCACAATGTAACGTTCCGGCACGCCATAGCGCGCAGCCACGGGCGATAACTGGGGCTGATAGCGCTGATAAATTTCTTTGCCCTGCGCTATTTTACTCGGAGTCAGAACTTTGGCGAGGTAGTCATCCAATGTGATCTTTTTTTCTAACTGGTTACGATCCGATTGAATAACCCTGTCAACAAAATGAATATTGGCGAAAGCGATATCCAACGTGGCGTCACTGATCCCCTTCGCGCGGGCCTGAGATTTTAATTTTTCAACATAAGCGGGAAATTGCGCCGGATCCCGCCCCTGTTCGGATAACATTTTTTTGCTGTTGGCGGCAGGGGCTGGACTCGGTGCAGATTGCAATGCAGCAGCTTGTGGTTGCATTGGAGCAGCTGTGTTCTTTTTGGCACACCCCATAGATATTACAGCCGCAATGGCGACTGTAATCATTGACAATTTCATCGACGCGTTCCTTTATAAAGCCATCGCCAGCGAGAAAACTAGGCTTTCGTTTCACCCAAATGCATTTTCAACAAACTTTCTGGTGGTGGCGGGACTTGCAGATAAAAGCCCTGATCAACGAGCGCGTTCTTCACTTTTTCGATATCCGCCGTTGCCAAGCTTTTTCGCTCATTGAGTGAAAGTAGCATCGCAAATTGCGGTTGACCAAAACTGGCGAGTAACTCAGCAGGCACTCTCGAAAAATCATCTTTCTTTTCAATATAAAGGTAAGTTTGATCCCGTTTAGGGCTTCTGTAGATAGCACAAAGCATGTTTTGGACTCTAGTCGATAAATTCAAGGGTAATATACCCTAAATAATTCGAGTTGCAGGAAGGCGGCCAACGCACATGCAGCTTGAAGTATGACGGGTATAGCTGATGATTATAACACGCCAGGCTATATCACATATCTGAGATATCAATAGACGGGGATCTTGACCTCTATCCTGGCAGCACAAGGATCGGGGGTTAAATAGGAATTTCTGGCATTATCCACTCGCGGGCGGGGTTGATGTTCTTGCCGTTGGCATTTCATCTGTTTTTCTTTTTCATCCCTGGCGACATCAGCATCTATTCGTGCTTTTTCCTCATCTAATTTCTGTTGCCATGATTCAGCATCATGAGCCGCCCCCCTCAGTGCTTTGCGTTTTTCCAAGTAATCGGTAGAAACCTGACTATCTTTTGGTAATTCAGCGTGATAGCTAAAATCAGCCCCAGCATGAAAAGGGGTTGATAGGGCAATAACACAGATAAATGATAGTGGGACGAAATTCCTTTTCATCATTGACTTCCTTTAGACTAGCTGATGCAGAAAGCACAAAATATCACAAAATAATTATCATTCTCAATAAACAATCATTAAATATAACATTGATTCATGTCGTTTATAGTAAAAGAAAAAACTCCTACGTTTTATGGCTCATCCATTTACTCGGCATAGTGCGCAGATTGACAAAGTATTGAGTGAGATTGCTCCGAAATAATATTGCGCGGTATTTCACTGAACCAATAATAGCCGCATTCCATTTCCCATTTTATCGCCATCTTAAAAGCCATAATAATGGTCTACCATTACCTCATTTTATAAAAAACAACTTCACTTGATAAAAAAATGACCATATTTGATAGAAATTAATGGTTTTTATGGGCGCAACCGTACTGACATAACGCCAACTTTATTGCTGAAAAAATACACAACTCAATCACCGCAGTGATATACACCAAATATAGGCTGGTCGGGGCTAGCGAATAAGCAGAAGTTATGCTGTAATTTCTGGCAAGTTCGGCGTCATTATGGCGTTATAGTTTCAATATATTGATACGGATAGATTTCTCTTTATATTACCTATAACATGCTTGGGAACATCAGAATATTGTACCCCGGATGATATTTCGGGGATTAACGCAGCTGAAACTGAGTCAGGATAGATGTCACAATCGCCAATTGAGTTAAAAGGCAGTAGTTTTACCCTATCGGTCATTCATTTACATGATTCACGACCGGAGGTAATCCGTCAGGCATTACAGGAAAAGGTAGATCAAGCGCCCGCTTTCCTGAAAAACGCCCCTGTTGTGATTAACGTTGCAACGTTACCTAACGGTGCTAACTGGAAAGATCTCCAACAGGCTGTCACTTCAGCGGGTCTGCGTATTGTTGGCATCAGTGGTTGTCAGGATGAACGTCAAAAACGTGCAATAGCACGGGCAGGTTTGCCGTTACTGAGCGAAGGTAAAGGCCAGAAAGTGGCACCAGAGCCAGTTATCAGCCCGCCGGAAAATGTTCCTACCAAGACACGAATTATCAACACGCCTGTCCGTTCCGGCCAACAGATTTATGCCCGTAATTGCGATTTGATTGTTATCAGCAGTGTCAGCGCCGGAGCTGAATTAATTGCCGACGGCAATATTCACATCTATGGAATGATGCGAGGTCGTGCGCTAGCAGGTGCATCCGGTGATGCGCAGTGCCAGATTTTTTGCACGCATCTGGGTGCTGAACTAGTCTCTATCGCAGGGCAGTACTGGTTGAGTGACCAGATCCCCAGTGGTTATTTTGGTCAAGCTGCGCGTTTGCATCTGCTGGATAACGCATTAACTATACAACCTTTAAATTAAGCCCTTTTGACAAGGAATCCATTTCATGGCACGCATTATTGTTGTTACATCGGGTAAAGGGGGCGTTGGCAAGACCACATCAAGCGCGGCTATCGCAACCGGCTTGGCCCAAAAAGGTAAAAAAACCGTGGTTATCGATTTCGATATCGGTCTACGGAACCTGGATTTGATTATGGGCTGTGAACGCCGGGTAGTTTACGATTTTGTTAATGTGATTCAAGGTGACGCCACTTTGAACCAAGCATTAATAAAAGATAAGCGTACAGATAATTTGTATATTCTGCCCGCCTCTCAGACCCGAGACAAAGACGCTCTGACCAAAGAGGGTGTTGAAAAGATTTTAAACGATCTTGGCGAAATGAATTTCGAGTTCGTAGTGTGTGACTCGCCAGCGGGTATTGAAAGCGGCGCGTTGATGGCGCTGTACTTTGCTGACGAAGCCGTCATCACTACTAACCCTGAAGTTTCCTCAGTTCGTGACTCAGACCGTATCCTTGGGATATTGTCATCCAAGTCACGCCGGGCTGAAAGAGGCCAGGAGCCAATTAAAGAACATCTGCTGTTGACCCGCTACAATCCAGGGCGTGTTAATCGCGGCGATATGCTTAGCATGGAAGATGTCCTCGATATTCTGAGGATCCCACTGGTTGGCGTTATTCCAGAAGATCAGTCAGTACTGCGCGCCTCGAACCAAGGTGAGCCAGTGATTCTGGACAAAGAGTCAGATGCCGGTAAAGCTTATGACGATACCGTTGACCGTTTGCTAGGAGAAGAACGCCCCTTCCGCTTCATTGAAGAAGAGAAGAAGGGCTTCCTGAAACGCCTTTTTGGGGGATAAACCATGGCTTTGTTAGACTTTTTTCTGTCCCGCAAAAAACCGACAGCCAATATAGCCAAGGAACGGCTGCAAATTATCGTCGCTGAGCGTCGTCGTGGGGACAGTGAGCCCCATTATTTGCCTGACTTGAAACGCGATATTTTGGCGGTTATTTGTAAATATATTCAGATCGATCCTGAAATGCTGCATGTGCAATTTGAGCAGAAAGGAGATGATATTTCGGTGCTTGAACTTAACGTGACATTGCCGGAAACGGAAGAAACACCTAAATGATGTCTTCGCAATAACTATCCCCTGTATTTATTTACAGGGGTAGTTTCTTTTATTTGACTGTATATATATCCAGTCACACTCTCGTTATATTCATCCACTATAAATATACCCACCAAGACAAGATCATTCTTCTTCTCTATTTGGGCTATTTATAAACGAGTGATAAATTAAAACTCAAACACCCAGAGTGAAGTCTCCCCCACCCTGAATATCCATTAATATTGCTGTAAAATCTCAGTCAATTCCGGCGACAATAATTCACCGCGCCAACCACTTAATAATTCAGGCTGAGTCTCTGTTAATTTCAATTTCCAATGCCAACTGAGTAATTGGTTTATTTGGCGGCGTGATGCCAGTAACTCACTACTTAGCCCACTGCGCTCACTAACAGATGCAATAAGTGCTTTAATATCTTTAAATACTTTCTTGTAACCCGGCTGGTCAATCAGATTAATAACCGGTGGCGGCAGTTGATCCTCAGGGACTGCATTACCTTCAGCCACCAGCGCCAGTAAGGTGCGGCCATGATAGCGAATCTCCTGCCCACTTAAGCCTAGTGAGTCCAGCTCACCCAGCGAGGTTGGCTGATAACGGGCGACTTGCCATAGGTTTTCTTCGCGAACGACAAAGTTCACCGCCAGATCGCGCTCACGAGCTTGACGTAAGCGCCATGACGCCAGCTTTTGCAGACAAGCCAACTGACTGCCACGCAACTGCCAGGCATTGGTGATTTCGCGATAAGCTAATTCGGGGTCAAGTGTTTCACTGCGACGGCGGCACAGCAGCTCACATTCGTCGATAGCTGCGTCCATACGCCCGGCAGCTTCAGTCGCCTCAACCAATTTAGCGGCCAACGGCAACAAATAAAATACGTCCGCAGCGGCATAGTCACACTGTTTTTCACTTAACGGCCGAGCAATCCAATCTGTCCGAGATTCACTTTTATCTAATTCGACACCTTCAAACTCATTCACCAGCATGGCAAAACCGCAAGATAACGTGCGGCCAGAAAATGCAGCCAATATCTGAGTATCAATCATCGGCGTGGGCATTATTTCAAAGGCATTTAAGAATACTTCGAGATCTTCACTACCCGCATGCAGATATTTCACCACATTCAAATCTTGGAGCAACTCACGGAAAGGTTGCCACTGCGTAATGGGCAAAGGATCAATAAGTGAAAGTTGTTCACCGTCATACAGTTGAATCAGGCCCAACTGAGGGTAGTAGGTGCGGGTTCTGACAAACTCTGTATCCAGCGCAACATGGGCATGTGTTCGGGCTTGTTCGCAGACCTGCTGCAAGGCACTGTCGGTCGTGATCAACTGATAATTCAAAACATGATTCTCTATAAGTCGTTAGTGCTACGGCAAACACAACAACGCCGGTGATAACCGGCGTTGTTGATGATGATTGAGTAACTCCCACATTAAGTTAAGCCGCGTTTTGTTCGCTGACTTTGGCCTTAATCTGTTCGTCACGCAGTTCTCGACGCAAAATTTTACCGACATTCGATTTCGGCAACTCGTCGCGGAACTCTACTATTTTCGGTACTTTATACCCTGTTAGGTAGCGGCGGCAATGGGTTAACAACTCTTCCTGCGTCAATGAGACATCTTTTTTCACGACAAACAATTTTACTGTCTCACCGGAGACCTCATTAGGCACCCCTACAACCGCAGACTCCAACACTTTCGCATGTAACGCCACCACATCTTCAATCTCGTTGGGGTAGACGTTAAAACCGGAAACCAGAATCATATCCTTTTTGCGGTCAACAATTCGCAAGAAACCTTGTTCATCTATCGTCGCGATATCACCTGTTGCCAGCCATCCCTGTTTTAGGACTTCATCGGTCGCTTCGGGCCGCTGCCAATAGCCTAACATAACTTGAGGCCCACGCACCCACAGTTCGCCCGGTTCCCCCAAAGCAACATCGTTACCCTCATCATCAACCAGCCGAACATCGGTAGAGGGCACAGGCAGGCCGATACTGCCGCTGTAATGCTTCAAATCATAAGGGTTGCCAGTGACTAACGGCGAACACTCGGTTAAACCATAGCCTTCCAGTAAATGTTTCCCGGTTAGATTTTCCCACTTTTCAGCCACGGCTTTCTGTACTGGCATCCCGCCGCCGACAGAAAGGCGCAAAGTGGAGAAGTCTAATTGGGTGAATTCCTCATTATTTAACAGCGCATTAAATAATGTGTTCACCCCGGTCATCGCCGTGAATGGGTAGCGACTAAGCTCTTTCACCATGCCCGGTATATCACGCGGGTTAGTTATCAATAAACTGCGGCCGCCCAGTTCTATGAATAGTAGGCAATTCATGGTCAACGCAAAAATGTGATAGAGCGGTAGCGCCGTCACCACCAGCTCATGGCCCGGTTGTAACAATGGGGCATAGGCCGCTTTGGCCTGTTCCAGGTTCGATTGCATGTTACGGTGGGTCAACATCGCCCCTTTCGCCACGCCAGTTGTACCGCCGGTATATTGCAAGAATGCCATATCTGTATTGATGACATCCGGCTTCACATATTGCATCCGGCGGCCTTTCTGTAATGCCGTGCGGAATGAAATGGCATCAGGCAAATAGTATTTCGGCACCAGCCGCTTGATATATTTCACCACGAAATTGACCAGTGTCCCTTTTGCCGTCGACAGCTGATCGCCCATACGCGTTAAAATAACGTGCTTAACTTGGGTCTTAAACACGATTTTTTCCAGTGTATGGGCAAAATTGGAAACAATAACAATAGCCACAGCGCCACTATCATTGAGCTGATGCTCTAGCTCTCGTGGGGTATACAGTGGATTAACATTCACCACAACCATGCCAGCACGCAGAATACCAAACAAAGCAATAGGATATTGCAGCAGGTTAGGCATCATCAATGCAACGCGATCGCCTTTTTGCAATCCCAGACCTTGCTGTAGATAGGCGGCGAAAGCACGGCTACGCTCTTCCAGCTTACGGAAGGTCATCACCTCCCCCATATTGATGAACGCAGGTTGGTCCGCATAACGCAACGCGGCATTCTCAAACATTTCCACCAAAGAAGAATAGCGATCCGGGTCAATTTCTGCGGGGACATCTGCCGGGTATCGCTTTAGCCATACTTTTTCCAAGGTAGCGCTCCTGAAATTATTATTAGTCACCAGATAGGCTGGCAAACTTATTTACACCAGAACTTTAACAATATTTTAACTCAGCTTACCAGTTTGCTTTTAAACAATTTTGAGGTTGGGATATACATCACTATTTTCTGGCGTTGAGATCATAAAAATAATCAAGTCAGTTAATGACTGACAAAAAATAACATTAAAATCAATTAGTTAAACTAATTTAATGACATTCTCCAATCTAACTAATTGATCATAAATAACTTTTACATACCCGCAGCTTAGCGCAAATGTAAAAGGGCGCTGAATTCAGCGCCCTTCTTGATTAACCCTATGGTCTATATATCGCCCAACAGTGATGGAGAATTCTCCCTACTCCGTCACAATGGTTTGTATCGGTGCTGGCCCCGGATTGTACCACCCCCCCCATCCTGGCCCCCACATTCCAGGGTAACGATAACCCCAAGGGTCCATCATAGGTGGCATTAACACTTGCTGTTCAATATGCCAACGCTTATAACCCGTGGCATTCATTACCACGAAATTATAAGGTGTCTGGCCAATTTTACCCGCTTCAACACCGGTAATCGGCCCAACAACAGTGACAAGATGCCCACGGAAATCGGCGGGCTCAAGGAAACCATTCACATAAGCAATGACTCGGCCCTGTGAAGGGTCGTCCAAAATAGGTCTGGCTCCCGAATCTAGTGGTACACTGACAATCTCAAGCCGGGTGCGATGCGCTTCGTTGGTCACATTGATCACTGTTCCGCCAAAACGTGCTTCCTGACCAATAAAGGCCTTGGGATCCGTCCGAACCAAGTTAAGATTTTGCTGCGGTGTCGCGGTGGTGCCCTGAATCGCCGGTGGGATCGTGACACAGCCGGAAAGTAGCAAAGCGCCCAATCCTAGCCAACCACAGCTCCATTTACGACTTCTGTTCTGGGTAGATTGAGTCATTGATGTGTTTATCACCATAGCATGCCACTCCTTATCCTATCGCTATCTTAATATTTTAGACTCTAATCAGGATAATAAGTTATTAAATATTTCAAGCTATCGCGATGTTGGCTAGTTCTAGCGGCCCGGTAGTTTTTTCCAGGTCACTTCATTGCGCAAGTAGACTGGCTCAGCATTTTCTACACGAACAACCTGCCCATTCGCCCATGATGATAACGCCAGCGGCAACATATCTTCAGCATGCGGCAAGGTTATTTCGCCGTCAGTCAGCACCACACCGCTGCCGCTAATCAGGTCAGGATACGTCTGCCAGCCAGTGCCCACAGTGGCCCAAGTGCCACTCAAGGCTTGAGCATGCTCCAGCGCTTGTGGCGGTGTCATCACCGCTTCACTCGCGTCACCGAGCCACTGCCCTTGGTCATTGCGCTCAAACTCGCCCCAATAAACCTCGCCCATGCGCGCATCTATCGCCGCTAAGACGCGGGTGCTACCCGTCAAGCGAAACGCCCCTTGAGCCATGGTTTGCAAGGTGGAAACGCCAATCATCGGTAAGTCAGCGCCCAATGCCAGCCCCTGACCAATCCCAATACCAATTCTTACACCGGTAAAACTGCCAGGACCGCGGCCAAAAGCCAGTGCATCGAGTTGTTGCAGTGATAAACCCGACTCCGCCAGCACCTGCTGCACCATCGGTAAAATTCGTTGGGTATGTTCTCGTGGACAAAGCTCAAATATGGCCTGAACTTCGCCGTTGTTCCAGAGTGCGACAGAACAAGCTTCTGTTGCGGTATCGATCGCTAAAATTCGCGTGGACATGCCAACCTCGGCAGGAAAAGAAGATGAATTCAACACAGGGCGCGCATGATAGCACACCCCTCCTCGCTTTTCCCTCAATCGCGCTGCTTGAGAAAAGCGATAGCTTTCGCCAAATCACGGGTTCGGGGTGCCGGTGGTAAACTATTGAGGAACATCGCGCCATAAGGGCGCATTACCAGCCGGTTATCGCAGATAACCAGCACACCGCGATCATCAATATCACGAATCAAACGCCCGACACCTTGCTTCAGAGTTATCACTGCATCGGGTAATTGCACGTCATTGAACGGATCGCCGCCGCGCAGACGGCAATCTTCAATGCGCGCTTTCAATAAGGGGTCATCCGGCGAGGTAAATGGCAGTTTGTCGATAATAACGCAAGACAGGGCATCACCGCGCACATCGACCCCTTCCCAAAAGCTGCTAGTCGCCACCAATAGCGCATTACCTGCCGCCACAAACTGCGCCAGCAGTTGCCCTTTGCTGGTTTCCCCTTGCACCAATACCGGCAATGTCATGCTGGCACGGAACTCTTCGGCCAACCCACGCATCATCTGGTGCGAGGTACACAGGAAGAAACATCGCCCTTTGTTAGCATCAATCAAGGGCTTTAGCATCACAGCCAGTTTGCGTGCTGCCCCCGGCTCATTGGCGGAGGGCAAATTCCGCGGCACACACAATAATGCTTGATTGGCGTAGTCAAATGGGCTGGGCAGCAACAGCGTCTTGGCGTTGGTCAGCCCCAGCCGTGAAGTGAAATGTGATAATTGGTCATTCACCGACAGAGTGGCCGAGGTGAAAATCCAGGTTCCAGGTTTTTCTTCGATTAACTCGCGAAAGCGGTCAGAAACGGACAGTGGCGTGAGTGCCAGCACAAAATGCCGTGAATTACATTCATACCAATAACTGTAACCGGGGGTGGTGACATCTTTTAATCGTTTCAGACGGTTGCGATACACCGTCGCCCGCTCAAAGGCCGCATCCAACATGGCGCTGCGCCCCAGTGAAAGCTTCATCACGTCGTAGCACAGTTCCAGCGCATCATCGAGCAACAACAGCGCCCGTTGAATAGCGGGTTGCTCCATCACATCGCGCAGATTGCCGCGATAGCCGGGATCCCCCAGCACCAAACGAAAATCTTGGGTACTTTGTGTCAACCGGTCAGCACTTTTTTGCAATTGCGCCGAGTCACGCACTTCTGTGCGATAAGCAATAATGATGTCTTTCGCCAGATCCATCAGTTGCCTGCTGGTCAATTGCTGGCCGAAATATTGGCTGGCAATATCAGGTATTTGATGGGCCTCATCGAAAATCATCACATCGGCGGTGGGGATTAGCTCGGCAAAGCCGCTCTCTTTCACCACCATATCCGCCAGGAATAAATGGTGGTTAACTACCACCACATCGGCATCCATCGCCCGGCGGCGAGCTTTCACCACAAAGCACTCTTTATACAGCGGGCAATCACTCCCCAGACAGTTATCATTGGTGCTAGTCACTAACGGCCAGACAAAACTGTCTTCTGCAACTTCACCACAAGTGCTGATATCCCCGTCAACGGTTTCTGCCGACCAGCCGCGTAAGCGCACTAAATCCACTAATGTTTCACTGGCCAACTCGCCGCCCGCCAGTGATTGCTGCTCAAGCCGCTCCAGACACAGGTAGTTTGATCGGCCTTTGAGTAACGCCAACTTTCCTTTATATTTTAAGGCGGTAGCGACAGTAGGCAAATCGCGGGAATACAGTTGATCCTGCAATGCTTTGGAGCCAGTGGAGATAATGACTTTGCAATCAGCCCGTAATGCGGGTGCCAAATAAGCAAATGTTTTACCGGTACCAGTACCTGCCTCAACCACAAGTTGTTGTTTGGCATCAATAGATTCACTGATGGCCGCAGCCATTTGGCGCTGAGACTCTCGGGGATTAAAACCTGTAATGGCCTGCGCTAATGCGCCGTCTGTTGCAAAATCGTCTGTCACACTTTCTCTTCCGGGCGAAATCAGCGGTGATTATGCCAAGCCTAAGAGCCCGCGACCACACATTCTCGCGACAAGCTATGCTACCCTGATAGTCATTGACATTTACACAAAGGGGCGAAAATGAGTATTGAGCGTATTAATCCAGAAAAACGGTGGTCAGACGCAGTTGTATTCAACAATACAATCTATTACACCAGCGTTCCGGAAAATCTGGATGCAGACGCCACTGCGCAGACAGCAAACACACTGGCAGCCATTGATATGATGCTGAATCAACTTGGCTCAGATAAAGGCCGTATTTTGGATGCGACTATCTTTTTGGCCGACAAAGCAGATTTCGCGGCAATGAATGCAGCGTGGGATGCTTGGGTGGTGGATGGCAATGCACCGGTACGCTGCACGGTCGAAGCTAAGTTAATGAATCCGAAGTATAAAGTTGAAATCAAAATCATTGCGGCTATTTGATTTTGCGATCTGCTTCAACTAAAAAATGTCACTCGATATACCCAAAGTAATTGGAGTTGCAGGTAGGCGGCCAGCAAACAAATCCCGATGAGCTTACACTGGTAAGTGATTCGGGTTTGCGCGCGCAGCCAACACCCCTGCAACTTCAAGTACAAAGGGGATATCAGGATAGCTTAATCATTACCATGCCGGCCAAGAGCAAGATCAGACCAATCCAACCTTTATAGTTCAGCCGCTGATTGAACAGAATCCAACCCGCGGCCACAGTGGCGGCGATACCGAAACCGCCCCACAAGGCATAAGCCACTGATAATTCAATGCCTTTTACCGCTTGCGCCAAAGCACTGAATGCCCCTAGCACTGACAACAGTGATAAAATCCCCAACCATACCCGGCGAAAACCATCTGACATTTTCAGCAAAATATTGGCGATTATCTCCAGAATCACCGCCAATATCAGAAAGGCAATATGATAAAACTCAAGCTGTTGCATGATGCTCACCCGAATTTCGGCTCGGACTGTTTGGTTTCTTTGGCTTACGAGTCCCTGATTTCACTAACATTATGCCGCCGATCAAAGTCACTAAACCGGCAATTTTCAGTGGCGATAAGCTTTCATCAAACCACAACACACTGAAAACAGTAATAATCAGGATACCAATCCCTTCCCACAGAGCATAAGCCACCCCTAACGCGACTTTCTTTACCGCCAGTGCCAGCAAGATATATGAGCCGGTTATCATAAAATACATCACGATATGCCCGGTCATCTCACCACTGACACTGGCGTATTTCATTGATAATGTGCCGATAATCTCAGCAACAATCGCTAGACCTAAAAATATCCAATAAATCATCATTCTTCTCCTAACACGCATAAACGCACGCTAAGGTCTATTTGTTACGGTTATCCTCACTCGGCACCCCATTCACAGGGAATAGACGTGCGCAGGCCGTAAGAAATAGAAACTCACTTGGCGTATAAACTTTTTGTTAAATTTATTAACTACGGAAGAAGAAAGGCGCTACAGCTCGCTGCACCAGTGATGCTCACTGGCCAGAATGGCTGACAGGAAGAGTTGGGATGTAGAAGGCTTGAAAGTAATTCCATTAGTTTTCATCATAATATATCTCTTTTTTTTAGCTACACACGTTTTGGTTACATTCTTGTATGCCAAATCCAGTGCGATACGCCTAAAACCCTCATCAAATTGGAATAATTAACTGCTGTATTTTTACCACAGTCAATTTTATAAAGCAAACCATCAATTATATAAATAGTTTATAAAAAGAGATTAAAAAATAATAAGTTAGCCTTTCTAAAAACAACAAAACCCCTGCATTGCAGAGGTTTTGTATTCAGCATAACTGCCGGGTTCTCCCAGCAGTTCATGGAGTTAGAGCAACTTATGCCGTAGCGCCCGCGACAGCTTGTTTGGCTAATTCAGTAATGCGAGCGTAATCACCTTTTTCCAACGCATCAGCCGGAACCAACCATGAACCGCCGATACACAATACGCTTTTCAGCGCCAGGTAATCGCGATAGTTGTTCGGTGTGATACCGCCAGTTGGGCAGAAACGCACTTGAGAGAATGGGCCGCCGATAGCTTGCAAGGCTTTAACACCACCATTAGCTTCTGCCGGGAAGAATTTAAACTCACGCAGGCCATAACTCATGCCAAGCATCAGTTCAGAAACTGTGCTTATTCCTGGGATCAATGGAATATCACCTTCGGTTGCCGCTTTGAGAAGTTCATCAGTCAGCCCTGGGCTAATGGCAAATTGAGCACCTGCTTCAACCACGTCAGCCAGTTGCTGCGGATTAAGAACCGTACCCGCCCCCACAATGGCCTCAGGAACTTCTTTGGCAATAGCGCGAATAGCCTCAACAGCACAAGGGGTGCGCAACGTCACTTCCAGCACCCGAACACCACCAGCCACCAAAGCTTTTGCTAGCGGTACCGCCTGCTCGATCTTATTTATCACGATCACCGGGACGACAGGGCCTGCGGTCATTACCTGCTCTGCGCTCATTTTCCAGCTTTTCATTCGTTGTTATCTCCACTTATGCCGGTTGGCATGGACTCACCCGAAGGTGTCAGTTGAAAGATGGCTGGCAGAACATTGACGATGAGGTTTCGCCAGCCATAAAGAATCACAATGCGAGCCAGCTAACGGCTCTTTATTATTGCACCTGAGTGGGCGCTGTTATCGGGCAATATACCCGTCATACTTCAAGCTGCATGTGCGTTGGCTACGCTCAATAACCCGAATCACTTACTGATGTAAGCTCATCGGGACTCTCTCGCTTGCCGCCTTCCTGCAACTCGAATTATTTAGGGTATAGTCATAACCTAAATAGTTATTCGAACTCATTCCATGAACGGCCATCACGAGTAATCATAGCAACAGAGGCTACTGGCCCCCATGTCCCAGATTGATAAGGCTTTGGAGCCTCATTATCAGCAGCCCACGCATCCATGATGGAATCGACCCACTTCCAAGCTTCCTCCACCTCATCACGGCGCACAAACAGGGCTTGAATACCGCGCATCGTCTCCAACAGCAGACGTTCATAAGCATCCGCAATATGCTGTTCGTTAAAGGTTTTGGAGAAGCTGAGATCAAGCTTGGTGGTTTGCAGACGGTGTTTATGCTCAAGACCGGGCACTTTATTCAGCACTTCAATTTCGATGCCTTCATCTGGCTGCAAACGGATGGTCAGTTTGTTCTGTGGTAATTGTTGATAAGACTCACGGAACAGATTCAGCGCAGGGTTTTTAAAGTACACCACCACTTCAGAACATTTGCTTGGCAGACGTTTACCGGTTCTCAGATAGAACGGCACACCGGCCCAACGCCAGTCATCAATATCGACCCGGATAGAAACGAATGTTTCGGTATTGCTGCTCTTATTCGCCCCTTCTTCTTCCAGATAGCCGGGGACTTTATTGCCCTGTACAAAGCCGGCCGTATACTGACCTCGAACCGTGGTTTCGCGGACATTGGTGTGATCAATACGGCGCAGCGAGCGCAGCACTTTCACTTTTTCATCACGGATACGGTCGGTACTCAAATCTGCCGGTGGTGACATGGCAATCATGGTTAGGATTTGCAGCAAGTGGTTCTGGATCATGTCGCGCATCTGACCGGCCTGATCAAAATAGCCCCAGCGCCCTTCAATCCCCACTTCCTCTGCGACAGTAATCTGCACATGATCAATGGTGCGGTTATCCCAGTTAGACGCAAACAGTGAGTTAGCAAAACGCAAAGCCAACAGATTCAATACTGTCTCTTTACCTAAATAATGGTCGATACGGTAAACCTGGCATTCGTTGAAATACTCAGCGACCTGATCATTAATCACCCGTGAGGAAGCTAAATCTTTCCCCAAAGGTTTTTCCATTACCACGCGTGCTGGCTCTTTATTCAGCCCCGCTTCACCCAATCCTTTACAAATTGCGCCAAAGGTATTCGGCGGCATCGCGAAGTAGTTGATGGTTGTGCGATTTTTTTGATCCAGCATTTTGCCCAATTTGGCAAAGTGTTTGCTGTCATTGACGTCTAAATTACAGAAATCGAGGCGAGAACTGAGTTTTTGCCACAATTCATCATCCAGCGTCTCTTTCATAAAGGTATCGAGGGCTTCCCTTACCACGGCTGTGTACGCGTCTTTGTCCCAGTCGGCACGGCCTACGCCGATAATCCGAGTATCAGGGTGGATGTGACCCGCTTTCTCTAATTGGTAAAGGGAAGGCAACAGTTTCCGACGCGCTAAGTCGCCCTTAGCGCCGAAAATCACCAGATCACACGCCTGGGCTGCCTGGGCTGTATTAGTTACCGCCATGTTATACTCCTCGTTGCAGGATATTTGTAATTTTCTTACATTACTAATGTACTCTCTTTGACTATAGCCAGTAAACCCAGATAAAAGTGGACCAAAAAAGGTTAAAAAACACTCAATAGAGTGGCAGGCCGCGTCAAATCAGGCGGTGCAACTTTAAAATGTAATTTTATGACGTTTTTGACAACTATTTACCATTATGAAAATTAGACACAGGTCATATTCTGGTGAAAAAGAGTTGTTTCCAACCAGATGTCTCTGCCAACGGGTTCCAGCTCGTAGTATATTTTCATTAAACCGACATAGATTTCTCCTTTAAATGAAATCGGTAAAACCCATGGGTGACTCTCGTTATATGAATACGCTGGAAAATATCCAAAATAATCTGGACCTCCTGAGCAAGTCGGAAAGGAAAGTCGCCGAGGTGATCCTCGCTTCCCCACAAACTGCCATCCACTCAAGTATTGCCACATTAGCCAAATTGGCGAACGTCAGCGAACCCACGGTAAACCGCTTTTGCCGTCGACTAGACACCAAAGGTTTCCCTGATTTTAAACTTCATTTGGCACAAAGTCTGGCAAATGGCACACCTTATGTGAATCGGAACGTCGAAGAGGATGATAGTGTAGCCGCTTACACTGGGAAAATATTTGAATCGACCATGGCCAGTTTGGATATGGCGAAGAATAATTTAGATATTGCCGCGATCAACCGAGCAGTGGATTTATTGACACAAGCGAAGAAAATTTCGTTCTTTGGCCTTGGTGCGTCGGCCGCTGTAGCCCATGACGCAATGAATAAATTCTTCCGGTTTAATATCCCGATAATTTATTTCGATGATATCGTGATGCAACGCATGAGTTGCATGAATTCCAATGAAGGTGATGTGGTGGTATTAATATCACACACTGGGCGGACAAAAAGCCTCGTTGAGCTGGCACAGCTCGCGCGTGAAAACGATGCCACAGTGATTGCCATTACCTCGCGTGATACTCCGCTGGCTAATGAAGCAACATTACCTCTGTTGCTGGACGTGCCGGAAGATACTGATATGTATATGCCGATGGTATCGCGTATTGCTCAATTGACCTTAATTGATGTCTTAGCGACCGGTTTTACTCTGCGCCGAGGGGCTAAATTCAGGGATAACCTAAAGCGGGTTAAAGATGCATTGAAAGAATCTCGCTTCGACAAAAACTCTCAACAAATCAATAGTGGTGAGTAAGGTTAGAAAACTAAATGTGTCAAAAAGTAAATGACACGCAGGCCGAAGTCGCTTTGTTTTGTGTTAGCGCATCTTCTGCCGTGAAAGTTTGACGTATCATTGAAATATGATACGTGTTTGACTCGATCAATATCCGAGTCAATAAGGAGTCAATAGCTCGCTTTTGTAATGTGGTCATTGATGTAAAAATGGAATCTGCATGGGCCATTTTACGCATCAATTGTTTTACAGTCGCAAGCGGATAACATAAATGACACTATGTTGTTGTAAAACGTTTTGTTGTAAAACGTTGTTAGCGCAAACATAACTGTCACAGATACATCGTCGTAAAATTTGTCACTTACATTAGATTTTACTATCGGATTTATTATCCGCTGTTTTAACAACACCATGCTTCATCAGTCAACGGAGTAAGAGATGTCCAGACGGCTCAGAAGGACCAAGATTGTTACTACACTGGGGCCGGCTACTGACCGCGACAATAATCTGGAAAAGATTATTGTCGCGGGTGCTAACGTAGTCCGCCTGAATTTTTCCCATGGTAGTGCTGAAGATCATATATCGCGGGCCAATAAAGTCCGTGAGATTGCCGCCCGATTGGGGCGCCATGTAGCGATTCTTGGCGATTTACAGGGTCCTAAGATCCGGGTATCTACTTTTAAGGAAGGAAAAGTCTTCCTTAACGTACACGATAAATTCTTGCTCGATGCCAATATGGCAAAAGGCGAAGGCGATAAAGACAAAGTTGGTATCGATTATAAAGGATTACCGGCAGATGTTGTTCCCGGTGACATCCTGTTGCTGGACGATGGTCGCGTACAATTAAAAGTCATTGAAGTTCAGGGCATGAAAGTGTTCACCGAAGTGACTGTCGGCGGCCCGCTCTCCAACAACAAAGGTATCAACAAGTTAGGTGGTGGCCTGTCTGCTGAAGCGCTGACAGAAAAAGATAAAGCCGACATTATTACTGCCGCCAAAATTGGTGTGGATTTCCTGGCGGTCTCTTTCCCACGTACTGGCGAAGATTTGAATTATGCTCGCCGTTTGGCGCGTGATGCTGGCTGCAATGCGCAAATCGTAGCAAAAGTTGAGCGTGCTGAAGCCGTGGCGACAGATGAAGCCATGGACGATATCATTCTGGCCTCAGATGTAGTGATGGTTGCCCGTGGTGACTTGGGTGTCGAAATCGGCGACCCTGAGTTAGTCGGCATTCAGAAAAAACTGATTCGCCGGGCTCGCCAGCTAAACCGTGCAGTTATCACTGCGACCCAGATGATGGAGTCAATGATAACCAACCCAATGCCAACACGTGCGGAAGTAATGGACGTGGCTAACGCCGTATTGGATGGTACCGATGCGGTCATGTTGTCAGCCGAAACAGCAGCGGGCCAGTATCCGGCTGAAACGGTTGCCGCCATGGCGCGTGTTTGTCTCGGTGCAGAAAAAATCCCAAGTATCAATGTGTCCAAACACCGCCTTGATGTGCAATTCGACAATGTCGAAGAAGCCATTGCGATGTCGACCATGTATGCGGCAAACCACTTGAAAGGCATTACAGCAATTATTGCGATGACTGAATCTGGCCGCACGGCGCTGATGATGTCGCGTATCAGTTCTGGCTTGCCAATCTTTGCGATGTCACGTCATGAGCATACTTTGAACCTGACGGCTATTTATCGCGGTGTCACGCCAGTGTATTGCGATACCCATACTGATGGCATTCTTGCCGCAACCGAAGCAGTTAATCGACTGAAAGATAAAGGTTTCCTGGTGTCTGGCGATTTAGTTATCGTCACACAAGGCGATGTTATGGGGACGATTGGTACCACCAATACCAGCCGCATCATCCGCGTTGAGTAATCTTTAATTAGAAACAAAAAGCCCACTCATTAATAGCGGGCTTTTTGTTGTCTCTATTCAACTACATTCAACTGTCGGCCTTTACTCAATGACCGACCTTAGAGATCCTTACGAACATACGGCTCTATCTCGCCTTCTCGCCGGGTTTTCAGCAGTTTTAGAATCCAGGTATATTGTTCTGGATTCGGTTTAACCAACAACTCAACTTCTTCATTCATTCGGCGCGCAATATAAGCATCGTCGGCATCGGCCAAATCATCCATTGGCGGACGAATATAGATATCAAGGCGGTGCTCACGATAATTGTAAACCGGAAACATGGGAACAATGGCCGCACGACAAACTTTCATCAACCGCCCGACTGCCGGTAATGTCGCCTTATAGGTCGCAAAGAAATCAACAAACTCACTTTGCTCAGGGCCATAGTCCTCATCGGGTAAATAATATCCCCAAAAACCCTGACGCACTGAGCTAATAAACGGCTTAATGCCACTTTCACGTGCATGAATGCGCCCGCCAAACCGCAAGCGCGCGCTATTCCATAAGTAATCGACTAATGGATTTCGTTGGTGATGGAACATACCAGCAACCGGCTTACCTTGTTCAGCTAACAGCATGGCGGGAATATCAATCGACCATGCATGGGGCACTAACAAAATAACATTGCGCTCCTGCTGCTGTAGGCCATCAAGAATATCCAACCCGTGCCAGTGAACACGCGATAACACTTTCTTTGGGTCACGAAAACACAGCTCGGCCATCATCATTAAAGGCTGCGCTGCGGTCGCAAACATTTGATCAATAATATGTTCGCGCTCTGCCTCTGGCAGCTCTGGCATACAATAAAGGAGGTTAATGCGGGCACGACGACGGGCACTTTTGGCAAATTTACCCGCAAGACGCCCCACCCCGGCCAATAATGGATCACGGAATTTCGGTGGGACATAAGCCATAGCCGCCATTGCCCCAGCACCTAACCATACCCCCCAAAACCGGGGATGTAGGAAAGATTTCTTAAATACCGGAATAAAACCAGCTGCGTCGTTTTTCTCTTTATGCATGGGAAACTCTTGGAATGGGCGGTGGGATAATAATATACCGCTGGGTATAAACACGCCGGTAGCATAAATTCATGACTACCGGCGAGCTATTAATCCAGTTGCAGCTGCGGAATGACCTGCTTCGCAATAGCCAGATAGTCACTGCGGTCTTTGCCGCTCAGCCCTTCTGAACGCGGTAACTTAGCGGTCAATGGGTTAACGGCTTGCTGGTTCATCCAGAATTCATAATGCAGATGCGGGCCTGTGGAGCGGCCGGTGTTACCCGACAAGGCAATACGATCACCACGTTTCACTTTTTGGCCTGGTTTCACCAGTAATTTTTTCAAATGCATGTAACGGGTGGTGTATTGGCGGCCATGACGAATAGCCACATAGTTACCCGCAGCCCCGCTACGTTTAGCAATAACCACTTCGCCATCACCGACAGCAAGCACTGGGGTACCCACTGGCATCGCAAAATCCACCCCTTTATGCGGTGCAATGCGCCCGGTTACCGGGTTAATGCGGCGAGGATTAAAGTTAGACGAGACCCGGAATTGCTTCATGGTAGGAAAACGCATAAAACCACGCGCCAAACCAGAACCAAGCCGGTCATAGAACTTACCGTCATCGGCACGGATGGCGTAATAATCTTTACCGCCAGAACGCATACGCACCCCAACCAGTTGGCTTTGCTCACTGCGGCCATCAAGTATTTCACGGGACATCAACACCGAGAACTGATCACCTTTACGCAGTTTGGCAAAATCCAACTGCCATTGTAATGCTTTTGTCACAGCGCGAATCTCTGCGCCCGTCAAACCGGCTTTTTTGGCACTGGTAACAAAACTACCGTCGAGCCGACCGGTGAGAACCGCATTGGTCCACTCGCCTTTCTGTAACTCTTTTGTTTCTTTGAAATTATTACCTACACGGTCATAGGTGCGGGTTTCACGACGAGAAACCTCCCATGTCAGGCGCTGCAAATCACCGGTGTCGTTGACTGTCCAAGAGATTTGTTGCCCGATTTTCAGATTTCGCAAATCACGATTTTGAGTTGCCAACAGCGAAACATCGGAGATATCAATGCCATATTGGGTCAGAATGGTACTAAGGGTATCGCCGGTCGAGACCACGTACTCATGAACACCACTTTCACTGACATCTTTAGCATCTAATTCGTCTTGTGGGATTTCATCATCAGGGGTTGGCTGATCAATAGGCTCACTGGCTTCGGGGAGTAAAACACGGCTTTGGCTGGTATCTAATACAACACTTTTAGCAACAGGTTCGTGCTCCGAATGATAAACAAAAGGCCGCCAAACAGCTACGGCCAGTGTCATTACAGTCAACGACCCCAGCATAATGCGGTGGGGTCGAGGGAGATTGTTATACGCCAAAGTGATAGTTCGGACTATCTGCTGCACTTATGAGTATCCTTTTAATCTTACTTCAGGCAGCTCACGTATTGGTTCGACAACTGAGACATAAAGTCCACATAGCTGTCCTTGCCTAATACTATGCCACTCCCCAAAGGATCTAAGGTGCCTGAACGCACGTCTGTTCCTTTGGCGACAGCATTAATGACGGCTGGCCTGAATTGTGGCTCAGCAAAAACGCATACCGCGTTATGCTCAACCAACTGTGTTCGAATTTGATGTAAACGCTGCGCACCAGGTTGAATTTCGGGATTGACTGTAAAATGCCCTAATGGGCTCAAGCCAAAATGTTTTTCAAAGTAGCCATAAGCATCATGAAAAACGAAGTATCCCTTACCTTGGGCAGGCTTTAACATAGTAGCAATATTTTTTTCATTTTGCGCTAGTTGATCCTCGAATCGGCGCAGGTTTGCATCTAGCTTGTCCTTATTTTGTGGCATAAGTTCCAATAATCTGTCGTGAATAGCAATTGCCGATTGTTTGGCAATGGTTGGGGACAACCAAATATGCATGTTATATCCACCATGGTGGTGCTCGTCACTATGATTATCTTTCGCATGATCATGATCATGCCTTTCATCTGCCCCTTCATTACCCCCCTCTTCATCACCTTTCATTAACAAAGGTGTAACTGACGGTAGCTGTGCCAAGGCTATCTTTTTATTATCAGTAACTTGCGTTAACGGTTTTGCTAAAAATGCTTCCATTTCCGGCCCAACCCAAATAACCAGGTCAGCGCTGCGTAACCGCTGGACATCTGATGGACGCAAAGCATAATCATGTGGCGATGCGCCATCGGGCAGTAAGACTTCGGTGGGTAATACACCATCAGCAATGGCTGCGGCGATAAAACCTAACGGACGCACTGATGTAACGACCGCAGCGGAGGCAATATTAAATGGGCTGGCCGCTAAAATTGCACTGCCCAAAATTGCCCGCTTCAACCACTTGTTTTTATGTAACATAATATGAACTCTCGACGTTTTGATCGCTAAGGCGTAATATTATAACATTCAGTCGGTTCTGCAAACGTAATCATAATGCCCACATTGGTCACACTAAATAAAATATCCGTCACTTTTGGTAGTCGGCGGGTATTAAATGATATTTCCCTTTCACTGCGTCCGGGGAGAATTCTCACTCTGCTTGGGCCAAATGGCGCGGGCAAATCAACACTGGTTCGCGTAGTGTTGGGGTTAATTGCCCCCACCAGTGGCACTCTTGTTCGTGAGTCAGGTTTGCGCATTGGCTATGTTCCACAAAAGCTTCATCTGGATGCCACCTTGCCGCTAACAGTCAGCCGCTTTATGCGCTTGAAACCGGGTGTTAAAAAAGCGGATATTTTACCCGCTCTTAAACGAGTTCACGCGGCGCATCTATTAGACCAGCCGATGCAAAAACTGTCCGGTGGTGAAAATCAACGTGTTCTCTTGGCCCGTGCATTATTAAATCGGCCGCAGTTATTAGTGTTAGATGAGCCAACGCAAGGTGTTGATGTTAATGGTCAATTAGCACTGTATGACTTAATTGAACAGTTACGCCGAGAACTCGGCTGTGCCGTCTTGATGGTTTCCCATGACCTGCATTTAGTAATGGCCAAAACTGACGAAGTATTATGTCTTAACCAACATATTTGTTGCTCCGGTGCACCAGAAGTGGTTTCAACTCATCCTGAGTTTATCGCCATGTTTGGTAATCGCGGAGCAGAGCAATTAGCGGTTTACCGCCATCACCATAATCATCGCCACGATTTGCACGGAAAGATTATTTTGAAAAACAGTGGGAGCCGGGACGCATGATTGAATTATTGTTGCCTGGTTGGTTAGCCGGTGTGTTGCTGGCTACTGCAGCCGGCCCTCTGGGGTCTTTTGTCGTCTGGCGGCGGATGTCTTATTTTGGCGATACCCTAGCGCATGCATCATTACTGGGTGTTGCCTTCGGTTTATTGCTCGATGTGAACCCATTCTATGCCGTGATAGCAATGACCATGGCGCTAGCACTCATTCTGGTGTGGTTAGAACGCCGCCCACAATTAGCTGTCGATACACTGCTCGGGATTATGGCTCATAGCGCATTATCTTTGGGTCTGGTGGTGGTTAGCCTGATGCATAACGTGCGGGTCGATTTAATGGCCTATCTATTTGGCGACCTGCTTTCCGTGACTCTGAGTGATATCTGGCTCATTGCCGCTGGAGTGGTCGTGGTGTTGGGGATATTGTGCTGGCAATGGCGATCATTGCTATCAATGACCATCAGCCCGGAGCTGGCCCATGTGGACGGTGTAAATTTAGAGCGCGTTCGGATGTTGCTGATGCTAGTGACCGCACTGACCATAGGGTTGTCGATGAAATTCGTCGGTGCATTGATTATCACTTCCTTGCTGATAATCCCAGCCGCTGCTGCTCGCCGCTTTGCTCGGACACCAGAACAAATGGCCGGAATTGCAATTGGTATTGGCATTGTCGCGGTGACAGGCGGTTTAACTTTCTCTGCTTTCTATGACACCCCGGCAGGCCCTTCCGTCGTTCTTTGTGCCGCTGTGATGTTCATCCTGAGTCTGTCACAAAAAGCGCGCGGGTAATAATTGTTAAGTGGGGTTTATATTAATAAACCCCATTCTTAACCCCTTCCCCTATTTTGCCCATCACTTCCCATAACCATCAATTCTGTTTTTTATATTTTAATTAGTGTGATCAACCACAAATACAATATATATGCAGTGTAATACCCTGCATAATACTTCAAACATTGAGCAATATATTGATTATGCCGATTCTTAACTCGTCTCTGCATGGGCTTTGTACGCTCTCAATTTACGCCGAATGACCATTCGCACAGAGGCGACTTATCATGGAAAGATCCACCCCCACAGGTTTACTTCAGCAACCTAAACCGTTCTTTATGATCTTTTTTGTCGAGTTATGGGAGAGATTCGGTTATTACGGTGTACAAGGTATTCTGGCTGTTTTCTTCGTTAAACAGCTTGGGTTCTCGCAAGAACAAGCATTTGTCACTTTTGGTGCTTTTGCTGCTTTGGTTTATGGCCTAATTTCCATCGGTGGATATGTCGGTGACCATCTACTCGGGACTAAACGCACCATGGTCTTGGGGGCGGTAGTGCTGGCGTTGGGATATTTCGCCACCGGTTTATCATTGTACCAACCGAACCTGATTTTCTTTGCTTTAGGAACTATTGCTGTGGGCAATGGTTTATTCAAAGCCAACCCAGCCAGCTTATTATCTAAATGTTATCCGCCGAAAGATCCTCGGTTGGACGGGGCCTTTACTCTATTCTATATGTCGATCAATATCGGCTCCTTAGTGTCACTTTCACTGGCACCGGTTATAGCCGAACGTTTTGGTTATACCGTGACCTATTACTTATGCGGCATTGGTTTGATTTTTGCCCTGCTGGTCTACTTCTGCTGTCGTCATATGGTGCGCCATATTGGTTCTGAACCCGATACAAAACCCTTAAATTGGCGCAATCTGCTATTGGTGCTGCTGGGCAGCGCAGTGATGATATGTGTCTGCGCCTGGTTGATGAATCATGTGTTCATTGCCAATTTGGTGCTAATCGCGTTGTCACTGGTCGTCGTCTTTATCTTTTTCAGAGAAGCATCGAAGCAGGACCAACTGGGCCGTAATAAAATGTTTGTTGCTTTCATTCTGATGATTGAAGCTATCGTATTTTACGTTTTATATGCACAAATGCCGACTTCGCTTAACTTCTTTGCTATCAATAATGTCCATCATGAGATCCTCGGCTTCAGCATTAATCCAGTTAGTTTCCAAGCGCTTAACCCATTCTGGGTGGTGGTCGCCAGCCCCATTTTGGCCTCAATTTATACTCGGTTGGGCAGCCAAAATCGTGACTTATCCATGCCCGCAAAATTTACATTAGGGATGTTTTTATGTTCGCTGGGTTTCCTGACTGCGGCTGCGGCCGGAATGTGGTTCGCTGATGCACAAGGTCTAACATCACCTTGGTTTATTGTTCTGGTTTATTTATTCCAGAGCTTGGGGGAGTTGATGATAAGCGCCCTTGGCTTAGCGATGGTGGCGGCTTTAGTGCCACAATACTTAATGGGGTTTATTCTTGGGATGTGGTTCTTGACTCAGGCTGCCTCATTCCTGATTGGCGGCTACGTTGCAACCTTTACCGCGACACCTGAGGGCATGACTGATCCACTTGAAACCTTACCTATCTACACGGATGTGTTTGGTAAAATTGGCATGGTCACACTGGTAATTGCGCTGGTTATGGCACTACTTATCCCATGGCTTAACCAAATGATTAATACATCGACCACGGAGAAAACAGTCGCCTAAGAATAGCGCGATCAGGGCTGGCACCAGCGCAGCCCTGCATCAAAGAGGCTTACTCTGCGCGGATGATACCAAAATGTTTATAAGCATGATTGGTGGCAATGCGCCCACGGGGGGTCCGCTGGATAAAGCCTTGTTGGATTAAATACGGCTCCAGCACGTCTTCAATGGTTTCCCGCTCCTCACCAATTGCCGCCGCCAAGTTATCCAACCCCACTGGGCCGCCCATAAATTTATCGATAACAGCCAGCAAGAGTTTGCGGTCCATAAAATCAAAACCTTCGGCGTCGACATTCAGCATATCCAGCGCTTTCATCGCCACATCGCCGTTGATAGCGCCATCGGCCCTGACCTCAGCGAAATCACGCACGCGCCGTAACAAGCGGTTGGTGATGCGCGGTGTCCCTCGGGAGCGACGGGCTAATTGATGTGCCCCGTCAGGAGTGAGTTCCAGCCCCAAATATTTGGCACTGCGGGTGACGATATGTTCTAAATCAGCAACTTGATAAAACTCAAGGCGCTGCACAATACCAAATCGATCACGCAACGGTGCAGTTAATGACCCCGCACGGGTCGTCGCGCCAATCAAGGTAAATGGGGGTAAATCGAGTTTGATTGAGCGCGCCGCCGGGCCTTCTCCAATCATGATATCCAGTTGATAATCTTCCATGGCCGGATAGAGGATTTCTTCAACCACGGGTGATAAACGATGGATTTCATCAATGAATAATACGTCGTGCGGCTCAAGATTGGTCAGCATAGCAGCCAAGTCGCCCGCTTTTTCCAATACCGGGCCAGAGGTGGTACGCAGATTCACCCCCATTTCATTAGCAACAATATTTGCCAATGTGGTTTTTCCCAGTCCCGGAGGGCCAAATATCAGCACATGATCCAGCGCATCACCGCGCTGTTTCGCCGCCTGAATGAAGATTTCCATTTGCTCGCGGACATGGGGCTGCCCGACATATTCTGCCAACAGCTTCGGGCGGATAGCCCTATCAATACTCTCTTCATCACTGATAACACCCGCAGAGATCAGGCGGTCTGCTTCAATCATTTTAGACCCCTACTTCAATCATCTTAAAACCCTATTCATTCTATAACGCGGCACGCAAAGCATCACGGATCAGGGTTTCACAATCAGCGCCCGGTTTAGCAATTTTGCTCACTAAACGGCTAGCTTCTTGGGGTTTATAACCTAAAGCCACCAGCGCAGAAGCGGCTTCTGCTTCGATATCGGCATCAGAGATTTGTGACGAACTACTGGCAGGTAATTGAATATCACCGGTATTATTGAACAAGTCACCATTGAGACCTTTAAAGCGGTCTTTCATTTCAACAACCAAGCGCTCAGCTGTCTTCTTGCCGACACCCGGTAATTTCACCAGAGTGGTGATATCTTCCCGTTCAACCGCCGCCACAAACTGTTGTGCTGACATGCCGGAGAGAATGGCCAGTGCCAGTTTTGGCCCCACACCATTCACTTTTATCAACTCACGAAACAGCGCCCGTTCTTGCTTATCATTGAAGCCGTACAGCAGTTGGGCATCTTCGCGCACCACAAACTGGGTAAAGATAATGGCTTCCTGCCCCAATTCTGGCAGCTCATAAAAACAGGTCATTGGCAGTTGGACTTCATAGCCAACGCCGTTTGTTTCCAGCAGCACCAAGGGGGGCTGTTTTTCCAGAATGATACCTCTGAGGCGCCCTATCACGTTGACTTTCTCCTCGTTTACCCACATTCGGGTATAAACATAATGCCTGTTTATAGCATAAAAAATGCTGGATGGATATCCAGCTTACAGTAACAGTTAACCTGCTCGCATTAAAATACCAGTCAACGGAGCCTGCCACGAGCCAACACCATTTGGTCATTACCCAATCGCAGGGTATTTTGGCTAAGATGACAATGGGTTATAGCAATGGCCAATGCATCGGCGGCATCAGCCTGAGGGTTCGCAGGGAGTTTCAACAGTGAGCGCACCATGTGCTGAACCTGGCTTTTTTCCGCCGCGCCAGTGCCAACCACGGTCTGTTTAACCTGCCGAGCCGCATATTCGGAAACCGGCAAATTCAAGTTGACTGCCGCGACAATCGCCGCGCCGCGCGCTTGCCCCAGTTTTAAAGCCGAATCCGGGTTTTTTGCCATAAACACTTGTTCGATAGCAAAAAAGTCGGGTTGAAACTGGGTGATAATTTCAGTAACACCGGCATAAATCAACTTCAGGCGAGTCGGCATATCGTCAACGACAGTGCGAATACAACCGCTGCCCAGATAAGTAAGCTGGCGACCTTGTTGGCGGATGACGCCATAACCGGTGACACGAGAACCGGGATCGATGCCTAATACGATCGCCATACCAGTTTATTCACCTTGTTCAAGTACTGCTAATGACACTGGCCACAAAACGCAGCCAGTGTTATGCCCGTCATATTTCAAGCTGCAATAGACCTAAAATCAGACTGAATTACAGGGTTGCTGCCACTTCATCAGAGATCTCGCCGTTATGGTAAACCTCTTGCACATCATCCGAGTCTTCCAGCATATCAATCAAGCGCAGCAGTTTTGGTGCAGTCTCTGCATCCAAATCGGCTTTAGTTGATGGGATAAGAGAGACTTCAGCGCCTTCCGCGACCAAACCAGTGGCATCCAGTGCATCTTTCACCGCCCCGAGAGATTCCCAAGCGGTAAACACATCAATAGCACCGTCATCATAGACCACGATATCATCAGCACCGGCTTCCAATGCCGCATCCATCACCGCATCTTCTTCTAAACCCGGTGCGTATGAAATGACACCTTTTTTGGTGAATAGATAAGAAACAGAACCATCAGTCCCCAGGTTACCACCGGTTTTGGTGAATGCATGGCGAACTTCAGATACGGTACGGTTACGATTATCACTCAAGCATTCAACCATCACGGCAGTGCCGCCGGGGCCATAGCCTTCGTAGATGATGGTTTCCATGTTGTTATCTTCGTCACCGCCCACACCACGGGCAATAGCGCGGTTCAGAGTGTCGCGTGTCATGTTATTCGACAACGCTTTATCAATAGCCGCACGCAAACGCGGGTTGGCACCGGGATCACCACCACCCAAACGGGCCGCGGTTACCAGCTCACGAATAATTTTAGTAAAAATCTTACCGCGTTTGGCATCCTGTGCCGCTTTGCGGTGTTTTGTGTTGGCCCATTTACTATGACCTGCCATAAGTCTCTCCAAAATAGCCTAATTAGACTGAATAAAGAACGTACTCTTCAATCGCTTGCTGATTGCTCCAGGACTTAGTCAATGCCGCGGCATCCGCAGCATCTAACCACTGGTAAGCAAGATGTTCGGTAATCACCACATCTCGCTCTTCGGGTAACGCCACACAGAACCAATGTTCTTTATTATGTGTAACACCCGGCGCATAGCGACGGCGCAAATGCACAAAGAGTTCAAATTCCACACAGCGCTGGCAGTCGAACAGCTCCAGATTTTCACCCAGTATATCAATGCCGACTTCTTCCTTTACTTCACGCTGTGCAGTTTGCAACGGAGTTTCATCACCTTCCAGGCTGCCGGTGACCGACTGCCAAAAATCAGGATCATCACGCCGTTGCAGCATCAACACCCGACCACTTTTTCTGGCGTAGATGACCGCCAGTATTGATTCGGGGCGTTTATACCCGTCATCTTTCAAACTGCAGGTGTGTTGGCTGCGCTCAATCATCCGAATCACTTATCGGTATAAGCTCATCGGGATTCTCTTGCTTGCCGCCTTCCTGCATCTTGAAATCTATTGGGTATATATAATTCATTACTGACTCTCGTCTTCCGCGCTATCCGTTGCTCCTTTCTTCGCCACAACGCTGATAGACAGCTCTTGCAGTGAAGCAGGATTAGCAAAGCTTGGCGCGTCAGTCATCAGACAAGCGGCCGCCGTGGTTTTCGGGAAAGCAATAACATCGCGGATATTATCAGTACCGGTCAACAGCATAACCAAGCGATCCAGACCAAAAGCCAGGCCCGCATGTGGCGGTGTGCCGTATTTCAATGCATCCAGCAGGAAGCCAAACTTCTCGCGCTGTTCGTGTTCATTAATACCCAGAATACCAAACACTTGCTGCTGCATTTCAGTGCGGTGGATACGCACGGAACCACCACCAACCTCGTAACCATTGATGACCATATCGTAAGCATTGGCGATGGCGTTAGTCGGTGCCGCGGCTAGCTGTTCAGGACTCATGTCTTTCGGCGCAGTGAACGGATGGTGCATTGCAGTCAGACCACCTTCGCTGTCATCTTCAAACATGGGGAAGTCCACAACCCACAGCGGTGCCCATGTACCCAGCTTGGTCAACGCCAAATCGCGACCCACTTTCAGGCGCAATGCCCCCATGGCATCAGTCACAATTTTATAGCTATCAGCCCCGAAGAATAGAATATCGCCGCTTTCAGCTTGAGTGCGAGCCAAAATAGCTTCCAACACTTCTGCACTAAGGAATTTTGCGATTGGGCTTTGTACACCCTCAACGCCCGCCGCGCGGTCATTGACTTTTAACCATGCCAAACCTTTCGCGCCATAGATGCCGACAAACTGACCGTATTCATCAATTTGCTTACGCGTTACCTGTGCGCCACCCGGTACACGCAAGGCAGCAACGCGGCCTTTGGCATCATTGGCCGGGCCAGAGAAGACTTTAAATTCAACCTCTTTCACCAGATCCGCAACATCCACTAATTCCATTGGATTACGCAAGTCTGGTTTATCAGAGCCGTAACGGCGCATAGCTTCAGCAAAGGTCATTACTGGGAAATCACCCAGATCCACACCTTTGGTTTCCTGCCACAATTCGCGCACCAGTTTCTCCATCACTTCGCGCACTTGATCGGCGGTCATGAAAGAGGTTTCAACATCTATCTGGGTAAATTCTGGCTGACGGTCAGCACGTAAATCTTCATCGCGGAAACATTTTACAATCTGATAATAGCGGTCAAAACCAGACATCATCAGCAGTTGTTTGAACAGCTGCGGTGACTGTGGCAATGCATAGAATTTGCCTTTATGTACGCGGCTTGGCACTAAATAATCACGAGCGCCTTCTGGCGTTGCTTTGGTCAGCATCGGGGTTTCAATATCAAGGAAACCATGGCTGTCCATAAAGCGACGGACAAAGCTGGTGATTTTTGCGCGAGTTTTCAGGCGGTCGGCCATCTCAGGGCGACGCAGATCCAGATAGCGATATTTCAGGCGCTGCTCTTCACTGTTGGTCTGATTAGAGTCCAGTGGCAACGGCTCTGAGCGGTTAATAATATTCAATGTATTGGCGAAAATTTCCACTTCGCCGGTAGACATATCTTTATTGATTTGGCTGTCAGGACGCGCACGCACGGTACCAGTAATCTGGATACAGAACTCATTACGCAGTTCAGAAGCTTGTTCGTAAGCGGCTTTATGATCGGGATCGAAGAATACCTGAACAATGCCTTCACGGTCGCGCATATCAATAAAAATCAGGCCACCGAGATCACGACGACGGTTAACCCAACCACAAAGTGTCACTTCTTGGCCTACATGGGACAGATTCAACTGCCCGCAATACTCAGTACGCATACGATATCCTTTTACTCAGCCGATGCCGCACGCGTTATGCACTGTCCGTGCGGCTGTTTTCTTAGGTATTCTGGATTAAAAAGTGTTGAAAAAAGTGAGTCATTATAAAGGAAATTCATGGCATAGATAAGAGCGAACGTACCGCTCAGGCACGACAAAATCTCTTTCAACGCTGTTTTCACACATCATTTAACAAAATTATCCCCTCACCGGGGCTACCCGATAACATATGTTGGCATAAACTGGTCAGCAGATTAAGTCTGTCACTCGGAATTTCCCCCAATGATATCGAGGCATAACACCATGAAACTTGATGCAAAAAACACCGCGCTGGTATTGATTGATTTGCAGCAGGGGATCTTACCCTACGCCAAAGGCCCTTACAGTGCCGAACAAGTTATCGCGACCAATGCTCGCCTGGCAGAACGATTTCGTCAGCTCGGTGCCCCAGTGGTTTTCGTGCGCGTAGGTTGGTCAGATTCATTTGCTGAAGCACTGAAACAACCGGTCGACCAGCCAAGTCCAAGCCCAGCCGGTGGTTTACCTGAGTCGTGGTGGACTTTCCCTGAGGAACTCGCGGTCACAGAGAGCGACATTAAAGTGGTGAAACATCAATGGGGCGCGTTTTACGGCACCGATTTGGATTTACAACTGCGTCGCCGTGGGATCAAAACTATCGTGTTAGCGGGAATTGCCACCAATATTGGTGTCGAATCCACCGCCCGCGCCGCCTGGGAACACGGTTATGAACTAGTCATCGCCGAAGATGGTTGCAGCACCGCCAACAGTGAGATGCAGCAGTTTGCGGTTGAAAAAATCTTCCCGCGCATCTCCCGCGTACGCAGCAGCACGGAAATTATTGCGGCGCTGGGTGCATAACGTTATAAACTCACCGCCGCTAACAACGCGGCAACGTCAAGAAAGTTTACCCAAATTAATTGGGGTTACAGCTAGGCAGCAAATGAATAAATCCCAATGAGTCTATTTATTTTAAGGTCAACGGGCAGTCAGTGATTCGGGTGCGTGAATGCAGCTAACAACGCTGTAGCGCCAAGTAAGAAGGGTAAAAGATGTATATTGGACTGCCGCAATGGCACCACCCAACCTGGAACCGGCTGGGTATCAAGGACTTGGCGGATTATAGCCGCTACTTTAACTGTGTTGAAGGGAACACCACTTTTTATGCATTGCCACGGCTGGAGATTGTGCAACGCTGGCGCGATATGACGCCCGAAAGCTTCCGTTTTTGTTTTAAATTCCCCGCGACAATCAGCCATCAGGCGGCCCTGCGCGATTGCGATAAAGAGCTACAAGCTTTTTACCAATGCCTTTCTCCCCTGCATGGCCGTATTGGCCAATTATGGTTACAGTTGCCCGCAGCTTTCGGACCAAATGAGCTAAGCCGTTTATGGCAATTTCTCGATAAATTACCCGCAGGTTTCCATTATGGCGTGGAAGTTCGCCACCCAGAATTTTTTGCCAAAGGGGATGCAGAACGCGCACTCAATCAGGGTTTACACCAGAGAGCCGTTAACCGAGTGATGCTCGATAGCCGCCCTATTCATGCAGCCAAACCCCACACAGAAGCCATTCGGGATGCACAAAGCAAGAAACCGCGCCTGCCGGTACATGCTATCGTCACCGGCCATCAACCATTAGTGCGCTTTATTGGTGGCGATCAATTAGATGATAATTTAGCGCTATTTGCGCCTTGGCTACAAAAACTGCCGCTGTGGGAACAGCAATATCAACCCTATGTTTTCATTCATACGCCAGATAACAGTGACTCCCCCCAGCAGGCGCAAAAGATTTGGCAACAATTAGCCACCGTCATTACCACTTTACCCCCTGCTCCTGACTGGCCAGAGCAAAATACTCTGTTTTAGGTCTGTTTGTACATTTTTCAGCCGAATGCATTACCATCAGCAAGTAATGTCTATCAATTTTTCGCAAGTGCATCTTTCCCAACACTAAACCGAGTATCAAGAAATGTGATTCCCGCCATTTTTCTAGCGACAGTAGCCCGGTAGGCGGTTATCATCATTGAGCCAGTCTATGGTTGGGCAATGGAGTTGAAAATGGTTAGCTCGCTTTATGTTGTGTTGGGCGCACTGTTATTGATCAAGCTTTCATTTGATGTGGTTAAATTGAGACATCAGTACCGAGTCGCTTACGGCGATGGTGGGTTTTATGAATTACAAACCGCCATCCGCGTGCATGGCAACGCCGTAGAATACATCCCTATTGCTGTCATTTTACTCATTATGATGGAAATGAACGGCGCTGAGACATGGATGCTTCATATCTGTGGATTAATGCTGATAGTTGGCCGCCTGCTACATTATTATGGTTTACGTCATCGCGAAATTCGCTGGCGTCGCTCTGGAATGAGTGCCACCTATGTTTCTTTGATTTTGATGATTATTGCGAATATTTATTATTTGCCTTGGGACCAGATTTTCAGTCTGACCTAATCAGCCCGTTGGTGTTACCTTATCGGTTCCAACAGCCAGTTGGCTGGAACCTTGTTTATTCGGGCGGCTAACTGCCGCCTTCGTGCCCCCTCAGCTATCTGCTATTCACACGCGCTTTATCCCGCTCATCTGTTCTGTTTTCTGTTATAATATGCGCCTTAAATTTCTTGTTCCTTTCATTCCTTACTTAATGCTAATGACAGCCATGCCAAAACGCGACACTCAATCTTTAAACGATGCGCAGCATCAGTCTGGGCCAGCAGCGCCACAGCGTGATAGCTTGTTTGCTGCCCCTATCGCCCAGTTAGGTGACTGGACTTTCGACGAAAAGGTCGCTGAAGTCTTCCCTGATATGATAAGCCGATCGGTGCCTGGCTATTCCAATATCATCTCAATGATAGGTATGTTGGCGGAGCGTTTTGTGCAGCCCAATAGCCAGATTTACGATCTCGGCTGCTCGCTGGGGGCGGCTACACTGTCAATGCGCCGTAATATTAAAGCTGAAGGCTGCAAAATTATTGCGGTGGATAACTCACCGGCGATGGTCGAGCGTTGCCGCCGTCATATCGATGCTTTCCGCGCCGAAACACCGGTGGAAGTAGTGGAATCCGATATTTTGGATATTCAGCTCGAAAATGCCTCAATGGTGGTGCTTAACTTTACTCTGCAATTCCTTGAGCCAGCAGATCGCCAGCGGCTGCTCAATCAGGTATACCAAGGGCTACGCCCAGGTGGTGCTTTGGTGCTATCTGAGAAATTCAACTTTGAAGATAACGATATTGGCGAGTTATTGTTCAACATGCACCACGATTTTAAACGCGCGAATGGTTACAGCGAACTGGAAATTAGCCAAAAACGCAGCATGCTGGAGAATGTCATGCTGACGGATTCAGTTGAAACCCATAAAAACCGTCTGCACCAAGCCGGTTTCGAACACGCAGAAGTCTGGTTCCAATGTTTTAATTTTGGTTCATTAATTGCCCTGAAAGCGGGAGAGGCTCAATGATTGAATTTGGCGATTTTTACCGGCTGATTGCCAAAGGCCCGCTGAGTCCATGGTTAGATACCCTGCCCGCCCAGCTCAGTGCCTGGCAGCGCGAGTCATTACACGGTAAGTTTAAAACTTGGTTTAACGCCGTTGAGCACTTGCCGCAGTTCACCCCGACCTCACTGGATTTGCGCGAAGGTGTGCGAGCAGAAATGTCGCCACCGATTTCAGCTGGCCAGCGAGAGGGGATGGAAAATATGTTGCGCGCGCTGATGCCTTGGCGCAAAGGCCCATTCTCATTGTATGGGTTAGATATTGACACCGAATGGCGTTCCGACTGGAAATGGCAGCGGGTATTGCCGCACATTAGCCCACTGGCGGGCCGTACTATTCTGGATGTCGGGTGCGGTAGCGGATATCACTTATGGCGCATGATTGGCGAAGGTGCTCATTTGGCCGTGGGTATCGACCCAATGCAGCTGTTTTTATGTCAGTTTGAAGCCATTCGCAAATTGCTGGGCGGCGACCAACGTGCCCATGTGCTGCCGCTGGGTATTGAACAATTGCCGGAATTGGCGGCCTTTGATACCGTATTTTCCATGGGCGTGCTGTATCATCGTCGCTCGCCGCTGGACCACCTTTATCAGCTTAAAAATCAGTTGGTCAGTGAGGGGGAATTGGTGCTTGAGACTTTAGTGGTCGAAGGTGATAGCCAGCAAGTATTGGTGCCCGGTGACCGTTATGCTCAGATGCGGAATGTGTACTTTATCCCGTCAGCCCCGGCCCTAAAAGCTTGGTTGGAAAAATGCGGTTTTGTCGATGTCAGAATCGCCGATATGGCGGTGACCACCACCGATGAACAGCGCCGTACAGATTGGATGACCAGCGAGTCATTAGCTGAATTCCTCGACCCCAATGATCCCACTAAAACCGTCGAAGGTTACCCAGCCCCACTCAGAGCGGTCTTAATCGCCCGTAAGCCATAAAAAAACCCCGGCCTGATTGGCCGGGGCTCTGACAGCTTCATCACTGTAGGTACATAAAAACTATTTAGGTACCTAAATACTAAGCGGGTTGAGACAACGGCACGCGCATCATCTCCAACAAATTCTTCATGTCTTTGACCACTTCACCATCTACACAATAATGAGCAAATTCATCAACATCACTGTCTGCACACATGGTGACGCCCGCTTTGCGGTATTTCATGGTTGAAGGCACCGTTCTGCCGGCAGAACTGTGCAGTTCGCGGATGCCAATATCAATAAATTTTTGTATGTTGGCGGTGCGAACACCGGCTCCAGCCATGATAATCGGCCCTTGATTCTGAGTGGCCAGAACCAAATTTGACAATAACGCCAACCCTAACTCAGCATTCTGCTGCTGGCCTGAGGTTAAAATCCGCGCCACATTCAGATCCGATAATTGCTGCAAGGCAATCATTGGGTTCTGACACATATCAAATGCACGATGGAAAGTGACGGCCAGTGAGCCACTGATGGACATAATTTCTCTCATTCGCGGCAAATCTATGTGGCCGTCAACATCCAGAATGCCCACCACCACACCGGCAAAACCCATATCACGAATGCGCGCAATATCATTCTTAATGGTGGCAAAATCATTATGACTGTAGCAAAAATCGCCGCCACGTGGCCGGACAATCGGATGCACCGGGATGGTGACCGTCTCTCTGACCTGCATTAATGCACCGATACTCGGCGTTAGCCCTCCCTCGGACTGACCGCAGCATAATTCAATCCGGTCGGCTCCTGCCTTTTCTGCTATTTGTGCGCAATCGACGCTATAGCAACATATTTCCAATGTAGTCATTCTCTTCCCCCGTTTGACGGATGCCACTGCGGCAGTCATACCCTAATTATTTCTAGGAATATAAGTGGTAATTTAATAATTCTGCTATTGAATAAATAAAATGCCAAATAATGATCTCAAGCTAAAACAAAATTTAATCAAGCAGGCTAAAGCATTCACTATGGCACTCATTTTGAATCTACAAGTAGATGTCAGTCACAGTGATAACCATAAGTGATAGTCGGTATTGAAATAAATAACCCATATACGTTAGCCATTGCGCTCGCTATCTATAATTTGCCGCAGAGTATAGGGGTGAAACTTAATGGTTACCTCGCCATCACTCACCGCCAATGTCGGATTGGCTAACCGCTCATGCTCCCCTTGTGGAGAGCTGAACTTGATAGTCACTCCATCGGGCAAGGTGGCCGGTAATAGCGCACGGGCGCGCTGCATCAAGCTTTGTGAGTCGCCGGACAGAACCAGCTCCACATGCTCCCATCCTTCATGTGGATAATGTTTTTTCCCCGGATAGGGCAATTCGACACAATCTATTTTCCATGGCCCAACAGTCAATGGTTGGGTTAAATCGAACAGGCAAATTGGCCGACCATTAATTTGTGTCTCGGACATCAAATGGCCACATTGTTGTAAACCACGACGCCAGCGTTGTGCCGTTTCTGTTTGATGACAACGCAATGAAATATGGTCAGCGCTGAATTGTGTCAAATCCAGATTTAATTTAGCCGCGAAAATAGCCAATTTTTGTTCAAAGCGCGGCAAGTCTGTTAATAAGTCCGATAATTCAACGATGCTTCTCAGGCTGCTCATTTATTCTCCGGTTAAACGGTTATTCCGCGTATTAAAGCGGACATAATCTACAGTTATTACAGCTAATCAGCCATAATTAATCTAGCAGGTTTGTGGCACCGCCACCGTCATTGCTAATAAAATCGCCAGTTGATTTATTTGCCAGCGAGATTGGTCGCAACCACCTGACGTCGATAGCCAAATATGATATAAATCTTGCCATATTGTGACTTCACTCTGTCAGTTTTCCCGTCACCAGCCATTTTGTCGTCAAAGATCCTGGCTGTGTTTGAATGAACTGATACAGAGATTCTTTTGTGCGTAATTAAGGTAACCCGGTGAATATTCAGGCTCTTCTCTCAGATAAAGTCAGCCAGGCGCTGATTGCAGCAGGTGCTCCAGCAGGGAGCGAACCTCAGGTTCGCCAATCTGCTAAAGCGCAATTTGGCGATTATCAAGCTAATGGCGTCATGGCCGTTGCCAAAAAAATTGGCATGCAGCCCCGACAACTGGCAGAAAAAGTCATTGAGCAGCTCAGCCTTGACGGCATTGCCAGCAAAGTTGAAATTGCTGGCCCCGGTTTTATCAATATTTTTCTTGACAGGCAATGGGTCGCCAGCAAAGTTGAAGAGGCACTGAAAGCCCCGAAATTGGGCGTGCAGCCGGTTGAACCCCAAACTATCGTGATTGACTACTCGGCTCCTAATGTGGCCAAGCAGATGCACGTCGGCCACCTGCGTTCGACCATCATCGGTGATGCCGCGGCGCGGACTTTAGAGTTCTTAGGCCATCGTGTTATTCGCGCCAACCACGTCGGCGACTGGGGCACCCAGTTCGGTATGCTGATTGCTTACTTGGAAAAAATGCAAAACGAGAATGCCAGTGACATGGGCTTATCGGATTTGGAGCTTTTCTACCAGCAAGCCAAAAAAACCTATGATGAAGACGAAGAGTTTGCCCAACGCGCCCGCGCTTATGTGGTGAAACTGCAAAGCGGTGACGAATATTGCCGTCAGATGTGGCGTAAATTGGTGGATATCACCATGGCGCAAAACCAGATTGCTTATGACCGCCTGAATGTCACACTGACCAAAAACGATGTGATGGGTGAAAGCCTGTATAACTCGATGTTGCCGGGTATCGTGGCTGATCTGAAAGCCAAAGGGCTGGCAGTAGAAAGTGAGGGTGCAACCGTTGTGTATCTGGATGAATACAAAAATAAAGATGGCGAACCTATGGGCGTCATTATCCAGAAAAAAGATGGCGGCTACCTCTACACCACCACTGACATCGCCTGTGCCAAATACCGTTACGAAACATTGGGCGCAGACCGCGTGTTGTATTACATCGATAGCCGTCAGCACCAACATCTGATGCAGGCCTGGACTATCGTGCGCAAAGCCGGTTATGTGCCAGAGTCTGTGCCACTAGAGCACCATATGTTTGGCATGATGCTGGGCAAAGATGGTAAGCCATTTAAAACCCGCTCCGGCGGCACGGTGAAACTCTCTGATTTACTGGATGAAGCTATCGAGCGAGCAGGTAAACTGATTGCCGAGAAAAACCCAGATATGCCCGCGGACGAACTCAAGCAAGTGGTTAACGCCGTCGGTATTGGTGCCGTGAAATATGCAGATTTGTCCAAAAGCCGCACCACTGACTATATTTTCGACTGGGATAACATGCTGGCATTGGATGGCAATACCGCGCCTTACATGCAATATGCTTATACCCGAGTGGTTTCAGTCTTTAAACGTGCCGGTATTGATGAAAGCAGTCTGACCTTGCCGTTAGTGATTACAGAAGACCGTGAAGCCGCGCTGGCGACCCGTTTGCTACAGTTTGAAGAGGTCATCACCACTGTCGCCCGTGAAGGGACGCCGCATGTGATGTGCTCTTATCTGTATGATCTGGCTGGTTTGTTCTCCAGCTTCTATGAACATTGCCAGATCCTGAATGCTGAAAGCGAAGAGAGCCGTCAGAGCCGCCTAAAATTGGCGATGTTGACAGCCAAAACCCTGAAGCAAGGTCTGGATACCTTAGGTATTCAAACTGTTGAACGCATGTAGCTTTTTATCGCGATAAAATACGAAAGGCCCCATCGGGCCTTTCGTCGTAGTCGCCCCGTCAGTCACTGAGCAATAAAAAAGATGACTGAATCATCCATTGGTTCTACGGGCAAAATCGCGCAATTTAAAGCCCAGTAAGGCGAGTGCTGCAAAGTAGGCAATAATCCCCGCAATAACAACAGCAGAAAGCCGTAGCAGACGATAAGCCATGCCGCCGACATCCCAGGCAGGCATCACCCACAATAATCCCAGCAACACCACGGACATCACCACCACACCAATCACTAACTTAGTCAGGAACACCGCCCAACCCGGTTGCGGGTGGAAAATTTGCTGCTTGCGTAATTGCCAATATAACAAGCTGGCGTTCAGACAAGCTCCCAAACCAATCGACAGTGATAAACCAGCATGCTTAAGCGGCCCGATGAAAATCAGGTTCATAACTTGGGTTATTATCAGTGTAATAATAGCAATTTTGACTGGGGTTTTAATGTTCTGACGTGAGTAAAAACCGGGAGCCAGCACTTTCACCACAATGAGGCCCATTAATCCAACGGAATAAGCCACCAGCGCACGTTGTGTCATCAGTGCATCAAAAGCGCTGAATTTCCCGTATTGGAATAATGAAACCACCAGTGGCTTGGCTAGAATTCCCAAGGCCACTGCGCTGGGCAATGCCAGTAAGAAACAGAGGCGCAGGCCCCAATCCATCAATTTAGAGTATTCATCATGGTTACCACTGGAGAAACATTTTGCTAGCGAAGGCAATAAAATAGTGCCCAAGGCCACGCCCAGCACCCCAGAGGGGAATTCCATTAAGCGGTCAGCATAATACATCCATGACACTGAACCTGAGACCAGGAATGATGCAAAAATAGTATTGATAATCAAGGAGATTTGACTCACTGACACCCCGAGGATCGCAGGCCCCATTTGGCGCATCACCCGCCAAACACCGGCATCACGCAATGACAACCGAGGTAACACTAGCATCCCTATTTTTTTCAAATGAGGGAGCTGATAGCCCAACTGCAATACCCCACCGACCACCACCGCCCAAGCCAGCGCCATAATCGGCGGGTTAAAATAAGGTGCGGCGAAGAGTGCAAAGCCTATCATGCTGATATTCAGAAAGGTCGGAGCAAAAGCCGGAATAGAAAAACGGTTCCAGGTATTAAGAATTGCCCCTACCAGTGAAGCTAATGAAATCAGTAAGATATAAGGGAAAGTCACCCGCAGTAATGCTGAAGTTAATGCGAATTTGTCTGGTGTGTCGGTGAACCCAGGCGCAGTAATAAAAATGACCCAAGGTGCAGCCAGCATCCCTAATACCGTGACCACCGCCAAAATCAGCGTTAATAAGCCGGAGACATACGCCACGAATGTCCGTGTTGCTTCCTCACCTTGCTGACTCTTATATTCAGCCAAAATCGGCACGAAAGCCTGTGAGAATGCCCCTTCAGCGAAGATGCGCCGTAATAAATTTGGCAATTTAAAGGCCACAAAAAAGGCGTCCGTTGCCATTCCTGCGCCAAAAACCCGCGCGACAATCGCATCACGAGCAAAACCCAATACACGGGAAAACATGGTCATAGAACTGACGGCTGCCAGTGATTTCAATAGATTCATAGGTTTTTCTGATCTGTTTTCCGATCTGTTTTTTAAAATATGCCATAAATATCAATTCCTGCTGTCAGCAGGCGCGGCCTCTACCCAATGTATACTCGTCATACTTCAAGTTGCATATGTGTTGGCTGCGGTCATTACTCGGCCCGCCCCACGGCCTCGCTTCTGCGAGGCCGCTGCAACTCGAATTATTTAGAGTATCGGCTCATCACAATTGAGATGAACTTGGGAGTGTACCAGCACTGGCAGGTTATTCCGCTACTTGCTGTTGTAACAGAATTTCTATCATTCGTTGCGCGAGGATGGCCTCTTCGCCTGAGACTTGTGGCGCTGTTTGGTTACTGACCGCGCTAATAAAGTGATGAACAGCACCGCTAAATCCTCTTTGTTCCAACGTCGTTTGCCAACCTGATGCGGGTAAGTTAATCACTTGCCCCTCGGACTCCTGCTGCCACTGGCGCATGTCAGTAATCTGATAGCAGGTGCCCGGACTAACGGCTTGCACACTTTCGCGCTGAGTTCCTGCATGGCGGTGCATACTGGTGGTCATTAGACACTGACCGGCTTGAAAATGGTGTTCAGCATACAACATCTGCCCAAGTGTATTTGTTTGCACCCTGCCAGTGATGAGTTTTGCTGCATCGCCGCCAAGCCACAGCACGGTATCTACGACATGCAGATAATCATCAAGCAAAGTAAAACGGGCATCCTTTGGCCCAATACTGTTCTGCCGGTGCTTCTCCATACGCAGGGACGCCGGGTGAATCATTTGCTGCTTAAGTTGCTGATACAATGGTGCGAAACGGCGATTAAAGCCCACCATTAACGCTAATTTTTGCTTTGCCGCCAGAGCTATCAATTGCTCAGATTGCTCCAACGTTTCGGCCAAGGGCTTATCAACATAAACATGAATACCGGCCTGTAATAACTCACTCACCACCTGAAAATGGCTGGCGGTACTACTGTGAACAAATATGGCATCACATTCGGCGGCTAATGTATCCAACCGAGAGAAATAACGCATGCGGTAGCTGTCACATACCGGCTGCGCTTTGACTTGATTGGGGGAAAATGCCCCCACCAATTGCCAGTCTTGCGCTTGAGTCAAAATGGGCAAATAGGCTTTTTGCGCAATACCACCAAGACCCACAATGCCAACACGCAGTTTTTTATCAACACTAAGCTGTTTCATAGCATCCTTATTCAATTAATCGTCCAGCTGTATCAACACTTCGTCTAAGCGGCGAGTCAGTGCAATAACCTGCTGCTCAAGCTGAGTGACTCGGGCTTCAAGGGCACTGTTCCCCTCTGGCACACTTTCTTCTGCCGAAGTGGTTGACGCAATATCGCCACTGAATAGATGCATAAAGCGGCTCTCTCGTTTCCCCGGTTCTCGCGCTAATCGCACCACAAATGGCCCGTCTTCGCGTAAGGACAACTGAGTCAGAACCTGTTCGGTTTCAGCAACATCTGCAAACTCATACAGGCGGCTGGTGCGAGTGCGCAATTCCCCTGGGGTCTGTGCGCCGCGCAATAATAATATGGTAACGACAGCAAACTCGGCAGGAGAAAACTTAAGATTGCCAAATTCAGAATTGCAAAAACGGTGCTCATACTTCATCACCCGATTGCCACTTTGGGTGCGGATAAGGTGTTTTTTTAACAAGAAATCGAGCGTTTGTTGCACTTCTGACTCAGATAACTCCATCACCGGTTCACGGTTGGTTTTCTGATTACAGGCAATTGTCACGCCATTGAGTGACATCGGATATTGCTCCGGCGTTGTCACTTGTTTCTCCAGCAAACAGCCAATGACTCTGGCTTCTTGTGCATTTAAACTGTGTTTCATCCTGACCTCAACGAGTTGGCGTCCATTCTTGGTTAGTCAAAGCCGTCAGCACATGATCGCGCCATTGACCGTCAATCAGTAAGTAATCTTTGGCGTAGCCTTCGCGTTCAAATCCAAGGCGTTCAAGCAAATTGCCACTGCGATGATTATGCGGCATATAGTTAGCCATGATGCGGTGCATTCGTTCTTGCCGCTGCATATAACGAATCAAGGGTTGCAGAGCTTCAAACATCAGACCCTGGCCCTGCCAGCGTTCACCTAATGAATAACCGAGAAAACAGGCATGAAAAGAACCCCGCAGCACATTGCTAAAATTCGCCACCCCACGGACTTCTTTTTCTTCTGGATCTAACAAAATAAAATAGTAAGCGCTGCCCTGTTTTTGCAGCTCCATAATCATTCCTAGCCTCGCCTGCCACCCTGATGGCATGCAGTGACTTTGATCGCGCACCGGCTCCCATGGTTTGAGAAACGCCTGATTTTCGGCGTAATACTCCGCCATGCGATAAGCATCACGCTCATTAACCAGCCGTAATGACATACGGTCTGTTGTAAGGCGTATTTTAGGTGTTGCTGAATGATAGCCGAACATCTGCTCCCCTTGGGCTATGCGCTGTACTTAATTTAGCAGCAATTCTTTTATTCAATATACCTGTTGTCTGGATGCCAGGTAAAACTGCAACTGCACTCTTTATTCCCATAAATACAGCAAAATTACGCAACTAAAGAGCCAAAAAAGCATTTTATTATGAAATTGTCTATGGGGTAACGTATTGACGATAAAAAATATTATCAATCTAGCCCCTATCGTTTCTGACAATTTGGGTACAAACTATATCCCCGTCATACTTCAAGCTGCATGCGCATTAGCCGCTTTCCTGCAACTCGAATTATTTAGGGTATGAACGTATTTTCTATTTCCTCTTTTTTGATTTCTGACGGTGAAGCATGGCCTTGGTATCGCAAGCTCGTAGCTTGGGCAAGTACTTTTTATTGCTTGATAACTTATTAGTTGTATTGGGCTTTTTCGTCGTTTTCCCACTTATTTCTATCCGATTTGTTGATCAATTGGGTTGGGCTGCGGTGCTGGTTGGCCTGGCTTTGGGATTAAGGCAGTTGGTTCAGCAAGGGCTAGGGATCTTCGGCGGTGCTATCGCTGACCGTTTTGGTGCTAAGCCCATGATAGTCACCGGCATGCTGATGCGCGCTGCGGGCTTCGCGTTTATGGCGATGGCAGATGAACCCTGGATATTATTGTTGGCCTGCGCACTCTCTGGCTTGGGGGGAACCCTATTTGATCCTCCGCGTACCGCTTTGGTTATCAAGTTAACCCGCCCTCATGAACGTGGTCGTTTCTACTCCCTGTTGATGATGCAAGACAGCGCTGGCGCGGTTATCGGCGCACTGATAGGCAGCTGGTTACTGCAATATGATTTCCATTTTGTCTGCTGGACAGGTGCGTTTATCTTTATATTGGCCGCCGGCTGGAACCTGTGGCTGCTACCGGCTTATCGAATATCGACGGTGCGCGCGCCAATGAAAGAAGGCTTAATGCGGGTGCTGCGTGACCGCCGTTTTGTCACCTATGTACTAACATTGACCGGTTATTACATGCTGTCGGTGCAGGTCATGCTAATGCTGCCGATCGTGGTCAATGAAATTGCCGGTTCACCTGCCGCCGTCAAATGGATGTATGCCATTGAAGCGGCGATCTCACTGACATTGCTGTACCCGATTGCACGTTGGAGTGAGAAACGTTTTCGCCTTGAACAGCGTTTAATGTTCGGCTTGCTGATAATGACGTTAAGTTTGTTCCCTGTTGGCCTGATTACCCATCTGCAAACTTTGTTTATGTTTATTTGCTTCTTCTATATAGGCTCCATTATTGCCGAGCCGGCACGGGAAACGCTGGGGGCTTCATTAGCCGACTCACGAGCACGTGGCAGCTATATGGGCTTTAGCCGCCTTGGGCTGGCGCTGGGTGGTGCATTAGGCTATACCGGAGGAGGTTGGATGTATGATACTGGCCGAACATTGGAAATGCCGGAATTACCCTGGTTCTTGCTCGGCGTCATTGGTTTAATGACACTTATTGGGCTGTATTGGCAATTCAATCAGCGCCGTATTGAATCAGCCATGTTGAGTGGTAGCTAGCCAGTCACTCGTCGGAGCGGCCTTCTCCGGCGAGCCTTCCTATTACCCCACCCGATATTGGATTCAGGGTTATCTGATTGGCAATAAGTAAACTCTGCCGCACTATTCCCTAATCCAAACCGCCGTTGAACAAATGCGGTAAATAATACAAAACAGCAAATTAACCGGTTACTATTAGGCAAATTCATTTTGTTTAATGTTGTTGCACATATTGTTACGAGGCTTTAATGAATAAATTGATGTGGGGCGCGGCGGCGCTGGTGGTGACTGCGACTCTGGTCGGCTGCAACCAACTGACTCAGTACACGCTGAGCGAACAAGAAGTTAATGATTATCTGCAAAAACATAATAACTATGAAAAACAGATTGGTATTCCAGGGCTGGTTGATGCACATATCACCTTGACACAATTGCAAAGTCAGATTGGTCGTGCTGAACCCGGCAAAGTCACATTAACAGGCAATGCCAAAGTGGATATTTCGTCTATTCTTGGCCCACAAACTGCTGATATGACATTAACCTTAAAGGCTCAGCCAACATTTGATCGCGAAAAAGGCGCTATCTTTCTAAAAGATATGGAATTGACTGACTACAGGGTTAAACCAGAGAAAATGGACTCAGTGATGAAAGCACTGACGCCATATTTGAATCAGTCACTGAAATCTTATTTTGATCAGCAACCCGCGTATGTACTGGATGGCGAAAAGAGTAAAGCAGAAGCCATGGCGAAAAAACTGGCAAAAGGTTTAGAAGTGAAGCCGGGCCAATTAGTCATCCCACTGACAGACTAGCCGACACGGCGTATTTAATTCAGATTGATTAACGGAGGAGATTACTCCTCCATATTACTGCTTTCTGACAACTCATCCCACATAGCTTGCAATGCCTCGCGGCTCAGCTGTGCCAAAGTACGATAAAAACCACTGGTGGCATGAGCTTCTACTTTGCCAAGGAAACGTCCACACCAAGGTAATAAATAGTCGTTAAACAGTTCAATTTGCGCCGCCATTTCATCTTCAGCAGCTTGATCTTCAAGCCAGGAAGCCGCAAGTAATAAACCGCCAAAGTGGTCAGTTGGCCCCTCGCCTAGCGGCATACCGCGTTGCTGAAGAAAGGCTCTAACCTCTGTTTCTGGACGAGCATCTTCATAATCGGAACCGTAAGGTGATACGCTGCGTTCGTCACCCACAAACAGGGCATGATAGTCAGCAGCCAGAACTTCGGGCTGATAATCCTGTTGCAAACGCGCCAGTAACTCACTTTGTTCTAGCGGCCAATGCTGCTCCAATTTCCCCTGGTTTATCAGGGTGAAAAGATGCTCTAACAGTGGGTCTTGAGGTGGCCGATAAAAAAGCGAACCCAAGATGCGGCACATCAGAGAAAAGTCATTCATTTATAACATCCTGTTTATTATGTGTTTTTAACTTATTTTTTAAAATTAAAGTTGTGACAACGTCACAAAAAATTATAGCTCGGCTAACTCAGGTATTGGCGGGCGACCACGCTGTTCGAGGTAATTCAGTAAGCGCCGTGGGCTAACATTCAAAATACGCTCTTGCGGGAAATTCACTTCAGCAATAATGCGCTCACAATGCTCAAAAATCCCCAATGAATAAGCAATATGGGAATCCGAACCCAAGGCTAGCCATCCGCCAGCATCCCGCACGGCTTCAGCTATTGCCCGGCAATTCGCTTCGCTCCCTTTACGTGAGTGTGAAAATGATGAGTTATTCAGTTCCAACGCAACATTGTAGTGTGCTGCAGCTTCGGCAATGGCTTTAATATCAATTGGATACTTAGGATTCCCCGGATGGCTAATGATATGCACATTTCCCTGCGCCATGGTGGCTATCATCGCTTGGGTATTGACCGCTTTATCTTGCGGCGGGAACACCGGCTCATGGAAACCGGCGATCAGCAAATCGATGGCATCAAGCATCGGGCCGGTACAGTCGATGTCACCTTCCAAATTTTTAATATTTGCTTCGATACCGCGCAAAATTCCTACGCCATCAACTAACCTCGGCCATACCTGCATGTTCATAAAATGCCAATAATGGGGGGCATCAGCCATATCGGGGCCATGGTCTGTAATAGCGAACAGTTTGATATTTTTTAGCTTAGCTTCGGCGATATAATCGTGCAGGGTACTGTAAGCATGGGTGCTGGCAATGGTATGCATATGTAAATCAACAGGATACATGACTACTCCACAAAGTCTTTTAAGGCGGGATAGCTTTTTTGCAGGCAAAGCATAGTGCGCTAATGATAGCAGGAATTCTTCTCATCAGCAGCGCTAAAACCTAGCCGGCAATTGTTAACCCCATCAAGCTGTGGAAATGCTTAAATCAATAACCCCGTCCTACATCAACTAATCCAACCGGTTCCCTTCCCGCTTCGATGGCTTGGATATTGGCAACCACCTGGTCCATTGCCACTTCAGGTAAAGTGATAGCAGCAATATGTGGGGTGATAGTAATCCGAGGATGGCTCCAGAAAGGATGCATCGAAGACAAAGGCTCTTCAGCAAACACATCTAACGTAGCTGCGGCTATTTGACCCACACTCATTGCCGCTAATAAATCCCGCTCTAACAAATGCGCTCCCCGAGCAATATTGATGATATAAGCATTGGCATTCAATTGTGAAAAGAGTGACTGATTAAGGATACCGGCAGTCTCTGGGGTATTAGGCAACAGGTTAATCAGCAATTGTGTTCCTTGGATGAATGCAGGCAATTTTTCTTTACCCGCAAAGCTGGTGACGCCCTCAATGCACTTTGGTGTGCGGCTCCAACAACGAACGGTAAAACCAAACTCAATCAGTTTTTGGGCAACACTTTTTCCTAACACACCAGCGCCAAGGATACCTACCGTGAATTTATCGTGCTGATGTGGCTCCAGGGGTTGCCACAGCTTCTGTTGTTGTTGCAGTTGATATTCGTCCATGCGGCGAAAATAGCGTAATACCGTAGCAACAACATATTCCTGCATCTGTAACGACATTCCAGCATCTTCCAGCCGAATCAGTGGTACTCCTGCAGGTAATGTCCCTGGATAACGCCGCTCTTGATCCAAAATCGCGTCTACCCCTGCCCCCAACGCAAACACCCCTTTCAGTTCAACACAGCTGGCAAGCATTTCCTGAGGCGGCTGCCAAACCAGCGCATAATCCGCAGGTTGCGTGTCACCACGCTGCCATTGCCGAATATTCGCGGTAGGTAAGCGCGACTGTAGCCCTGACAACCACTGTTTTGCATCAAAGAATGGATGATAAAAAATAATATTCATTACTTGCCAGCTCCTTACGAAAGTACTGAATAGACTTCCGCGATTAACCCGCAGATGCAAGTGCTACTCGCACGAAATGCCGATGAAATCAGCAAACTGCGGTAACTTTCGCGAAACAGTAACAAAGCATGCATAAGAAGGTTGACGCTGGGCACACTTTTGCCTACATTACGCCGGTCGACCACGTGAATGCGGTTGATGAGAGTAGAGAAGTAACACGGTGAGGTGTCTGAGTGGCTGAAGGAGCACGCCTGGAAAGTGTGTATACGCGTAAGCGTATCGAGGGTTCGAACCCCTCCCTCACCGCCATATTAAAGTGAAAAGCCCATGAGATTCATGGGCTTTTTTCATTTGACGCGACAGAGAATGGCCAATGTCACTCGCCCTGATTCGTTATCTGCTGAAAGCCGTAATAACAGCGCTATCCTCCCTGCCAAATCCCTTCGTTTTCAAACAACAGATAAAAATAGCCGCGACTCCGCTATTTATCGACCTTGGGACTCTGTTTAAGAAAGTATTCGGTGACAGTCAGTGCCTACAAAAAAATATGATGGGTGTGAAGTTTCATCAGGAATATCTACAAAAATTAGCCTGTTGCCATAAAACTCTCCCCATCATTGGAGTCTCTTATTTAAAGGAACAGCAAAATAACAAAAACCTTTCTTTAAGAATACACACGCCTGATGGAAATTATGACGACCTGCCATTTATGGCTCACTCAATATTGAGTGTGTTCAACATTTAAACTGAGGATTTTCCTAAAATATTATGATGGCGTTTTCTGAAACTTTGGTTTAGATCATGTTCCACCTTCTCTTAGGCATGAAATTAAATATTCCATTAATAGTTAATGATTTACAGTTATTCGAATTTTCCGCGGCGTTCCAGATTAACTTCAAACGTAGCGTCAGATATCCATTAAGATGAAATAACAAGTATCCCTATTAAATCATAAGAGCCAATTGTTATTAATTGGTTATGCTGCCCTTGAAAATCACATGTTACAACGTAAAGAGTATTCCAACTCTGAAATATAAACCACAGGGGCATGACAATATGAAAATCTCTTTTATTTTATTATTACTCCTATTTTATCTGCAAAATGCATTGGCTTCTCCCTTGATAGTCGCTCATCGTGCTGGCACTGCCGACTTCCCGGAAAATACCCGACATGCTATCGATTTGTCACTATCAAATGAGGCCAATATCATCTGGATCACGGTTCAACTCAGCAAGGACGGTATTCCAGTCCTCTATCGTCCCAAAGATTTAAGCGAGTTAACTGACGGTAATGGTCTTGTTTCCGAGCACACGTTAGAAGAGTTGCGATTATTAGATGCAGCCTATTATTTTAATCAGGATGGTCAATATGTTTATCGTGGGCGAGGAGTCAAGATTCCTTCATTACATCAGGTACTTTTAAGCTATCCTGACGTGAGATTTATTATTGATATAAAATCCCCCGACGCTGACCCGAAAATAATAGCAAATGCAATAATAGAACTACGCAAAAATATCATATCACCTGAAAGGCTCACTTTCTATTCTACTGAAAGAAAATATCTCGATGCACTCCCTAAATATTTTAATAAATTCGAATCACGTCATAAAACCCGTAAGATTCTGGCTAATGCCGTTATGGCAGATAAATGTGTGATAACCAAAAAAAATAAGGGGTCATTCATTAGTAACCCAAAAAAATATTATGCTTTTGAATTAAGACGTGATGTAAAAGTAGTCGAGAGCTTTACCCTAGGCAAAGGGACGACCCGCACCCAATTAGTTTGGAACCAACGCGCAATGGAGTGCTTCAAGGAAAAGGAAAACGAAGAAGCAAAAGTCTTGCTTATTGGCATAAATTCAGTCGAGGATTATGAATTGGCTAAAAGCCTCGGAGCAGATTATGTGATGGTCGACTCCCCTGTTGCGGCAAAATATTGGCACTAAATAAACATAATTTGTTTGTGATTCATCCTATGTGCGTGCGGAATAACCAGATGACAAGCAACAGATAAAAACTGCTTGACCATCTACCTGCTGCTCACTATAGTACCGCCCCGTTGCAGTGCATAGCGCGGTAACAATACGGTGAGGTGTCTGAGTGGCTGAAGGAGCACGCCTGGAAAGTGTGTATACGCGTAAGTGTATCGAGGGTTCGAACCCCTCTCTCACCGCCATATTTGAGCGAAAGGCTCTGACGAAAGTCAGGGCCTTTTTCTTTGGTGCGTACTCCGGATTTTGTTGATTAAAAAGGCCGTCAACACCGGTCTTTCGCTATACGATCGTCCAATGGAGAAAATGGCATTAATTGGCTATAAACCTCCTGATTCCGTCCTTGCCACTTGGCCTGATACAAAGCTTCATCGGTCATTTTTAATGCTTTTAACATCGACATTCCAGGTAAGTGCAGAGATGCCCCTATTGAAGTTGTCGCTTTGATTTTTCGTCCATCGACTAATTTTATCTCTAAGCTTTCAACGCACCGCCGAACGCTCTATAAAGTCCTCATCTCTAGTTGCCGACCTCAGTTAACAGGATATCTCCCCCCAAGGTGGTCAGTGCCTCTGAACTTAAAGCTTATTGCTCAGTTTCTCACATCTGATGCTAAAAAAAGACGCTACCGCTGATAATGGTGACTTTTTATTAAATCGTACGCAAAATTGCCTTGCCTGGTATGAATCGCTTAATTTAAACCACTTTATAAAACGGCTAGTTATCTACATTTCTGTCAGAGATTGATATACATCTAGATTTCATACTGCTATTTGGCGTATCGTTGTTGTCTGCTACTCGAGACGGACCCTTATTGGCCCGCCATTTATTTTGTCTTTTCTTTATTTGGTTTGCACCTTAGATGAAAACGCACGGAATTAACGGCATTAGGCTGTTCAGCGCGATTATTGACGCTTGCTGGCGAGAAACCTATACCTTTCAACGTCTTACAAAAGATATAATTGCCGGTGTTACTGTCGGTATTATTGCCATTCCACTGGCTATGGCACTGGCAATTGCCAGTGGTGTTCCCCCACAGTACGGTTTATATACTTCAGCTATCGCCGGGATTGTTATTGCAGTCAGCGGTGGCTCCCGTTATAGCGTATCCGGCCCTACTGCGGCCTTTGTGGTTATTCTTTATCCTGTATCACAACAATTTGGTCTAGCCGGTTTATTACTGGCAACATTACTCTCCGGTGTATTTTTACTGTGCATGGGGTTGGGGAGGCTAGGCCGTTTAATTGAATATATTCCGCTGTCAGTCACTCTCGGTTTTACCTCGGGAATCGGTATCACCATTGCCACGATGCAAGTGAAAGATTTCTTTGGTTTACATCTAGCGGAAGTGCCCGAGACTTATGTAGGTAAAGTGACCGCCTTGGCGCAAGCCATGCCAACCATCAACTTCAGTGATACCTTAATTGCTACCGTTACTCTGATGGTATTGATCCTCTGGCCACGTTTAAAACTAAAGTTACCGGGTCACTTACCGGCCCTCATCGCGGGTACAGCCGTTATGGGGGTCTTATCACTTTTTGACCATCAGGTCGCCACTATTGGCTCACGTTTTGGTTATTTACTGGCTGATGGGACTCAAGGCCAGGGTATTCCCCCTATTCTGCCGCAATTTGTCTTACCCTGGCATTTACCGGCCGCGAACGGGGAAGAGTTTGTTTTGAACTGGGCGATATTTTCGGCGCTACTACCGGCCGCCTTTTCGATGGCCATGCTAGGGGCGATTGAGTCGCTACTATGCGCGGTAGTTCTTGACGGTATGACCGGAAAAAAACATCACTCAAACAGTGAGTTAATCGGTCAGGGGCTGGGTAATATGGTAGCGCCATTCTTTGGTGGCATCACCGCAACAGCCGCCATTGCGCGGTCGGCGGCTAACGTCCGCGCTGGGGCTACCTCGCCGGTATCGGCTATTATCCATGCTCTATTAGTGTTATTGGCTTTATTGATTCTGGCGCCGATGTTGTCTTATCTGCCACTGGCAGCAATGGCTTCCTTGCTATTAATCGTGGCCTGGAACATGAGTGAGGCTCATAAAGTAGTCAACCTACTACGCCGTGGGCCTAAAGACGATATTATCGTGATGCTGCTGTGTATGAGCCTGACGGTGTTATTCGATATGGTGATAGCAATCACGGTGGGTATCGTGTTGGCCTCACTGCTGTTTATGCGCCGCATTGCGCGCATGACGCAGCTGAGTGAAATACCTACAGCTGTTGATGAGAAGACGCTAGTATTGCGGGTAAATGGGCCGCTGTTTTTCGCTGCCGCTGAGCGGATATTTAGTGAGTTATTGAGCCGCTGTGAAAATTACCACACTATCATTTTGCAATGGGATGCCGTCCCAGTTCTCGATGCGGGGGGACTGAATGCGTTTCTGCGCTTCACAGAGGCCTTAGACGAGCATCAGCAGCTCATTATCACGGATATCCCTTTCCAACCATTAAAGACGCTGGCAAGAGCACGGGTGCAAGCTATTGAAGGTAAGTTGAGTTTCTATAGCTCACTACCGGAAGCATTGGCGGCATTACAGCCGAAATAATTTTCTTCATGATCAACATCTTTTTCTTTTTCGCGATCAAAAAAGGCAGCATAGATAGCTGCCTTTTTATTTATTCACCGCTACAAACGTCAAGGATGCAGGAGAGTGGATTACTTGCTGGTATCCAGTTCTGGGAAGCTTTTCACCAAATCGTCGATAGCTTTCATCTGCACCAAGAACGGCTCCAACTTATCTAATGGCAATGCTGACGGGCCATCACATTTAGCACTGTTTGGCTCAGGGTGTGCTTCAATAAATAACCCAGCCAAACCTACTGCCATACCCGAACGGGCCAGTTCAGCCACTTGCGCGCGGCGGCCGCCGGATGCTGAGCCAAATGGGTCGCGGCATTGCAATGCATGGGTTACGTCGAAAATAACCGGATGACCGCCAGTGGCATTGACCATCACATTGATGCCCAACATATCAACAACCAAATTGTCATAACCGAAGTTGCTACCGCGATCGCAAAGAATAATCTGGTCATTACCGGCTTCTTTGAATTTCTCGACAATATTGCCCATCTGACCGGGGCTAACGAATTGAGGTTTCTTGACATTGATAACCGCGCCTGTACGCGCCATGGCTTCGACTAAATCAGTTTGGCGAGCCAAAAATGCAGGTAACTGGATAACATCAACGACTTCAGCAACGGGCTGGCACTGGCTTATTTCGTGAACATCGGTAATCACTTTCACACCAAATGTCTGTTTCAATTCCTGGAAAATTTTCATCCCTTCTTCCAGACCAGGGCCACGGTAAGAATGAATTGAAGAACGGTTGGCTTTGTCGAATGAGGCTTTAAAGACGTAAGGAATTCCCAGCTTTTGGGTGACGGTCACGTAATGCTCGCAGATGCGCATCGCCAAATCACGAGACTCAAGTACGTTCATGCCGCCAAATAGCACGAAAGGCAGGTCGTTCGCTACCTTGATATCGCCAATGCTAACCACTTTCTGTTCCATACAAATACCTTTCTAAAGGATAAATCGAGATTAATTATAGTGAGTTATTACTCAACAAGGTGATTGCCATAAATATACCCAAAATAATTCGAGTTGCAGGAAGGCGGCCAACACACATGCAGCTTGAAGTATGACGGGTATCAGTGCAACGTCACTCGCTGTTGCTCAATGGAGTGGATCTGCATTTTTATCATTTCAGCAATGGGGTCTTCCGGGCACTGTTCGACAAAATAGCTTAAATCAGAGATAGCAATATGATTGCAATCCAATTGGGCATAAATCAGGCCACGATCGCGAATTTCATACGGGTCATCGGGATCAAAAGCCAACACCGCTTCACTGGCACGCAAGGCCAGCTCCATCTGCTTCTCTTCCATTAATGCTGCTTTCAGCGTATCGAGCATTTTGCGTACAATTAGGGTATTTTCCGCCTCTTCCAAATCCTCATCTTCCAACTCGGCACTCAACCCCAGATTGCCTTTGATCCACACTTCCAGCATATGCTCGTTCAGTGTTTCACCATTCAGTGGGTTAATCAGCCACATTTCTTCATCTAGCCAATCCGCACGCAGAATCAATTGAGTTGGGAAAATAACTGGCATCAATGGCAGCTCCAATTGATGCGCAATGTGCAGGAAAATAACGCCCAGCGACACCGGGGTCCCCTGGCGTTTGTCCAACACGTTATCGAGCCAGATGGCATCTGACAGGCGGTAAACCCCGCCTGCCCCACCAAATTTCCATTTACGATAGAACAGATCGATAAGCACTTCTAATTGCTGATCCTGATTGAGACCGGCGGGCATCGCGGCCTTGGCATCATCAACGAGCTGTTGCAGTTGCTTACGCACATCAGCCAGTGGAAAATTCTGTCGAATCTCCTGGGTAACCAGTAACACCCCATCACACAGGGACGCGTTGTTAAATTCGAAATCAGCAATGCTACTCATAGATATCCCATCAGCAGTGGTAACTTAGTTGTTGCCAGTTTTATAATCAAATACAGGCAACCCAATGCGAGTATAAAGGCAAGCCAGCGGCGATTCTGGCTGCGGGTTCGCTTACCTAATGCGACATAGCCAAGCAGGATATAGATAATAACGCCAAATAGCTTTTCAGTCAGCCATGTTCCTTGCGGACTGAAAGGGTAAAATCCAGTGATAAATATCAATACAATACCGCTGACAAACAGTAGCGTATCATTGATATGCGGCGTTATTTTTACCCAGCGTTTCTCCATCATAGCTGAACCGCGACATTTCCAGAAGAAACGTAACACAAACAGCATAATACTGATAACCACTGTCAGTAAATGCAAATACTTCATGGCGATGTAATCAACCCACATGTCTTTCAGTCCTTAATTTATGCTGAACGGGAATTTTCTTGATTAAGTGCCCCACTGGCCCAGCGTCACACGATCATTATTACCATAATCTTTATGTGTCATTACAGCACTAAATCCCACTTCTTTAAGGTGTTTCTGTACTGTATTGGCTTGCTGCCAGCCGTGTTCCAGCATTAACCAGCCTCCCGCTTCTAAATAAGCCGGTGACTGGCGGATAATCTCCACCAAATCAGCCATACCTTTTGCTGAGGCCACCAGCGCACTGTGTGGTTCATAGCGCACATCGCCCTCATTAAGATGAGGGTCATTGGCATCAATATAAGGAGGGTTGCTAACAATAAGAGTAAATCGCCCACTCACTGACTCAAACCAACAACTTTGCAAGAAATGCACATTATTTATCGCGAGTTTCTCGGCATTATGGCGCGCCAGAGCAACGGCTTCCGCTTTAATATCAACGCCCACCACTGCGCAATCCGGGCGTTCACTGGCTAATGCCAAAGCAATAGCGCCAGTGCCCGTCCCTAAATCCAGAATGTGGCAAGGCGTGGTGGGTAAATGCGCCAAAGCTTGCTCGACCAAGCATTCGGTGTCGGGGCGAGGAATTAATGTAGCGGAGGAAACACTCAATGGCAGGGACCAAAACTCACGCTCCCCGACCAAATAGGCAATCGGCTCCCCCTGTTCACGGCGCGCCGCTAAGGATTCCAATACCGCCAACTGCTCAGTGGTAATGGGGGTTTCACCAAAAGCCAGTAAATAAGTTCGCGCCCGCCCAGTGACAAAATTCAGCAGAATCTCGGCATCGCGCTTCGGGCTGTCACTTTGGCTAAAACGGGCTGCCGTTAATGACAGCCAGTGCTGATAATCCATTAGTCTTGCTCGGACAACGCGGAGAGTTGATCAGCTTGATACTCTTGCACAATCGGCTGGATCAGCATATCCAGTTTACCTTCCATGACTTCATCCAGACGATAAAGTGTCAAGTTGATGCGATGGTCAGTCACGCGCCCTTGCGGGAAGTTATAAGTGCGATTACGGTCAGAACGATCGCCGGACCCTAACAAGTTACGGCGCTCAGAGGCCTCAGCCAGTTGGCGTTTTTGCATTTCTGCGGCACGGATACGTGCACCCAACACCGACATCGCCTTGGCTTTGTTCTTATGCTGTGAGCGCTCGTCCTGGCATTCCACCACAATTCCAGTTGGAATATGGGTGATCCTAATGGCAGAGTCGGTGGTGTTAACGTGCTGACCACCCGCTCCTGAAGAGCGGAAAGTATCAATACGCAAGTCACCGGCGTTAATTTCTGGCATTTCGGCTTCTGGAATCGCTGGCATCACCGCCACAGTACAAGCGGAGGTATGGATACGACCCTGTGATTCGGTTTCTGGCACGCGCTGAACACGGTGACCGCCCGATTCAAACTTTAATTGGCCGAAGACACCGTCACCGGACACCTTGGCAATCACTTCTTTATAACCGCCATGTTCACCTTCACTGGCGCTCATGATTTCCACTTTCCAGCGGCGAGACTCAGCATAGCGGCTATACATACGGAACATGTCACCGGCAAAAATAGCCGCTTCATCGCCCCCGGTTCCGGCACGGATTTCCAGGAAGCAATCGCGTTCATCATCAGGGTCTTTGGGCAATAACAGAACTTGCAATTGCTGTTCCAGCTCTTCACTACGAGCTTTAGCTTCTTTCAGTTCGTCCTGTGCCATTTCGCGCATTTCGGGATCTTCGAGCATCATTTCTGCCGCTTCGATATCATCTTGCACACTGCGCCATTCTTTAAAACAGCGAGTGACATCCGTCAATTGCGCATATTCACGTGATAACGCGCGGAAACGGTCTTGGTCGGCAATAACATTGGCATCGCCAAGGTGCGCTAACACTTCTTCGTGGCGCTCTTGTAACGCTTCCAATTTAGCAACAATAGAAGACTTCATCCGTGGTTTTAAACCCTGTAATTAGAGGAAACTAGTGCTGATCCAGCCCAAGGCTGTCGCGTAATAATTGCAACCGCTCCATATCGCCATCGCTGGCAGCTTGCTGGAGGGATTTGGTGGGGGCATGAATCAGGCGGTTAGTTAGCTTGTGGGCCAGTTCATTGACCACCTGTTCAACATTAGCACCCTGTTCAATGGCGGCTAATGCTCTTGCCGTCATCTCACTGCGAACCTGTTCAGCTTGTGAGCGGTAATCACGAATGGTTTCAACCGCTCCCTGAGCGCGTAACCAGGTCATAAAATTCATGCTTTCTTGCTGCACTATTGATTCGGCCTGAACTGCAGCAGCCTGACGTTGCGCCATATTGTGTTGAATAATCGCCTGTAAATCATCAACACTGTATAAATAGGCATTCGATAGTTTACCCACTTCCGGCTCAATATCACGCGGCACCGCGATATCAACAAACAACATCGGCTGATTGCGGCGACTTTTCAGTGCGCGCTCCACCATCCCTTTACCAATAATTGGCAATGGGCTGGCGGTGGAACTGATAATAATATCAGCATCGGCCAGACGGGCATCAATTTCTGGCAAAGTGATCACCTCAGCCCCAACCTCGGTCGCCAGCGCTTGAGCACGCTCACGGGTACGGTTGGCGATAATCATATGCTTGACTTGGTGCTCTCGCAGATGGCGGGCGACCAGCTCAATGGTTTCACCGGCACCGACCAGCAACACATTCAATTCAGAGAGTGACTCAAAGATTTGCCGCGCCAATGTACAAGCCGCAAACGCCACCGAAACGGCACTGGCACCAATTTCAGTTTCTGTGCGTACCCGTTTTGCCACAGAGAAAGACTTTTGGAATAACCGCTCCAATTCACCGGAGAGCGATTGCTCGCGCTGAGATTCCGCAAAGGCTTTTTTTACCTGCCCCAGAATTTGTGGCTCGCCCAATACTAAAGAGTCCAGCCCACTGGCGACGCGCATCAGATGGCTCACTGCGTCATTGCCATGATGCCAATACAGACTCTTTTTCACTTCATCCGGGCTGAGTTTATGATAGTTACACAACCAAGTGATCAGTTGTTCATGCAGGTTTTCTTGCTGTTCTACGCTGAGATATAGCTCAGTTCGGTTGCACGTAGACAACACGACACCGCCCTGCACCAACGGCTGTTGGAGCAAGCTAGCGAGTGCCTGATCGATCGATTCCGGTGAAAATGTCACTCGTTCACGTAACGATACAGGTGCGGTTTTGTGGTTAATGCCTAATGCAAGCAGAGTCATGAGAACGGCTTCGAGTAATACTGATGTTAGTATGGATTCTCGTCTGAACCGCATTCTACTTGATGCGCGAGATCAATAAAAGTCACAGTGCAATATCCTAACTATTATCATAAATTATGCTTAAAAATTGGTTATCCGTTGTACAACAATATTGCTTATACCCAATACAAAAGAGAACAAAATATTGACGCTCCGCCTTCAGGCCGCTAGCGTGAACAAAAATGATGCCCTTTATTCGGACGTATCACCCGGATTTGCTTTATCATTAAGTTGCTTGATCAAACGTGCCGCCAGTGAAAAAACCTGCGACCGATAGGATTTATACCCATATGCCTCAGCGCAAAATCAGTTTTTATCGCCTGCTTCCATTAGCTACTCTGCTGTTAGCAGCCTGTAGCACCACGCCGCCGTCTGGCCCGGCGACCAGCCCTACATCGCCACAATGGCGTCAGCATGAACAACAATTACAGCAATTGAGCCAATTTCAAACTCGGGGTGCTTTTGCTTATCTGTCAGAAAAACAAAAAGTTTATGCCCGTTTCTTCTGGCAACAAACCGCCCCAGAGCGCTATCGCCTGTTGCTGACCAACCCACTGGGTAGCACCGAGCTAGAATTGGTCGTACAACCGGGTGTGACCCAATTGACTGACAATCAGGGCAAGCGCTATGTCAGTAATGACCCACAAGAAATGATTCAAAAATTAACCGGAATGTCTATTCCGTTAGCAAGTTTACGCCAATGGATTCTAGGGCTACCTGGCGATACGACCGATTTCACCCTCGACGATAAATATCGCCTGAAACAGCTGACTTATCAACAAAATGGCGTAACCTGGGTGGTTAATTATCAAGAATACAATACTCAAGTCACACCAGCGTTACCTAGTCGTATGGAATTGAGTCAGGGCGAGCAGCGCATCAAACTGAAGATGGATAACTGGGCGGCCCAATAGTATGACTCATACCAATCAACATATTTGGCCCTCGCCCGCAAAATTGAATTTATTTCTTTATATCACCGGGCGACGTGCTGATGGTTACCATCAATTACAGACTTTGTTCCAATTTCTCGATTATGGCGACGAACTGACGATTGTGCCGCGGGACGATGAACAAATTCGGTTATTGACTCCAATTCCCGGTGTGGAAAACGAGCAAAATCTGATAATCCGCGCGGCGCGGTTACTGCAAAAATACCCCAGTGCGGCGGCAGTATCTCGAGGGGCGGATATTAGCATCGATAAACGTTTGCCCATGGGCGGTGGGCTGGGTGGCGGTTCTTCCAATGCAGCGACAGTGTTAGTGGCACTCAATACTTTGTGGGAATGTGGCTTATCTGATGAAGAATTAGCCGCTCTCGGCCTTCAGTTAGGGGCCGACGTGCCCGTTTTTGTGCACGGACATGCGGCCTTTGCCGAGGGAATTGGTGAAAAGTTGCACCCCGCCGAGCCTGTAGAGAAGTGGTATTTGGTGGTTCACCCCGGTGTAAGCATCCCAACGCCCATTATTTTTTCCGATCCTGAATTAAAAAGAAATACGCCAGTACGCCCACTGGCGGCGCTTTTAAGTGCTCCTTACGCAAATGATTGCGAACCGATCGCAAGAAAACGTTTTCGCGAGGTTGAACAGGTTCTTTCATGGCTGTTAGAATACGCTCCGTCACGCCTCACCGGAACCGGCGCTTGTGTCTTTGCAGAATTTGACACTGAGTCATCGGCCCGGCAGGTGTTAAGTATTGCCCCAGAGTGGTTGCACGGTTTTGTCGCCCGTGGCGTGAACGTTTCGCCATTGCATCGCGCACGCTCTGGGAAATTTGAAAACGGTGAGTACAGATAAGAATGCACAGCAAGGGTCTAGATCATGGCACCACTGACCTGAGTTTGTGAAAATACCTGTCCCACTGGTTTGAAAGCCGGTCCATAATGTTGTTTTTGACTTTAAATACCCGTATGTATATTGCAATCAGTATGAATAACCGCCCGTGATTACTGATCTGACAATATCTTCTCTGGACGCATGCCTGAGGTTCTTCTCGTGCCTGATATGAAGCTTTTTGCTGGTAACGCCACCCCGGAACTAGCACAACGTATTGCCAACCGTTTGTACACCAGTCTTGGTGACGCCGCTGTAGGTCGTTTTAGCGACGGCGAAGTGAGCGTGCAAATCAACGAAAATGTACGCGGTGGTGATATTTTCATCATCCAGTCCACCTGCGCACCCACGAACGATAACCTGATGGAACTGGTTGTCATGGTTGATGCCCTGCGTCGCGCCTCCGCAGGCCGTATTACTGCTGTTATTCCTTACTTCGGCTACGCCCGTCAGGATCGCCGTGTGCGCTCCGCTCGTGTACCTATCACTGCCAAAGTTGTTGCCGATTTTCTCTCAAGTGTTGGGGTTGACCGCGTATTGACAGTGGATCTTCATGCTGAACAGATCCAAGGCTTCTTTGATGTTCCGGTTGATAACGTATTTGGTAGCCCAATCCTGCTGGAAGATATGTTGCAGCAGAATCTGGAAAACCCAATTGTTGTTTCTCCCGACATTGGTGGCGTTGTTCGCGCCAGAGCCATCGCAAAATTGCTGAACGATACTGATATGGCGATTATCGACAAACGCCGTCCACGCGCTAACGTTTCTCAGGTGATGCATATCATCGGTGATGTTGCTGGCCGTGACTGTGTATTAGTTGACGATATGATCGATACCGGTGGCACTTTGTGTAAAGCGGCAGAAGCATTGAAAGAACGTGGTGCCAAGCGTGTATTCGCTTACGCAACTCACCCGATCTTCTCTGGTAATGCGGTTGAAAACATCAAACACTCCGTGATTGACGAAGTGATTGTTTGTGACACAATTCCGTTATCAGCTGAAATCAAAGCATTGAAAAATGTACGAACTCTGACACTATCTGGCATGTTGGCTGAAGCCATCCGCCGTATCAGTAATGAAGAGTCGATCTCTGCGATGTTTGAGCATTAATCAATAATCGGGAGTGGATATCCCTGCGGTGCTATTTGGCCGCAGTTAGCCATGATGAGCCTCTTTGGGCATTATGTTGGGGTATGCATGACGGATAGATGATGAAGAACTATACCCTAAATCATTCGAGTTGCAGGAAGCCGACCAACGCACATACAGCTTGAACGATGACGGGTATAAAGCAGATAAAGAAAAACCCGTTGATGCAGATGCAACAACGGGTTTTCTACTTTAGGTCTATAAGTTCCTGGTCTATAAGTTCTTGGTCTATAGATTCTTGATTAACAGATTCTTGGGTCGTCATTCACTCCTCCTGAACATCAGCTCAATTTAAAGCTGTAGTAACAGGCTATGATTTGTCATACACCACGGTCAACACTCAGATTTTATGAGTGGCGTTGGTTATTACGAGTGCAACGTTTATCAAAGTGCTTAACCCACCAATAGCGGTCTGCAACTTCTTCACGCCCGCCAATACGAGCGCCAACCAACCATAACAATGCACCAACAAAAATGCTCATTACTGCACCATGGGCAAAGAATTGTGGTAGGCCAAACTGAGTCACTTCAGCCAAAATTGAGTAACCTACCCCAACGACCATGGTCACCAATCCCAGCCCCATCAGCACATTACCAAGCCTTGATGCGGTTCTACGTTTCATAAGCCACCTCCACTTGAGTTGCCAATAAATAATCACTTAGCTGCGCATACAAAAATGCTTGCTTAATGCGATTATTCATGTCCACTTAATAACTTAGTATAGTCAGGCTGCTGATGAAGGTGTTGCGCTGGCGATCACATCTAAGGAATATATTTCGACAAATCTTTACACTTTCCAGACATTTGGCATTGAAATTGAATTATTACACATATTAACTATTCACATATTGAACTATTAATTCCAAATAAATTCATACTGCCAGTTTTGTCATTACGCGCCATGACGGGTAAACTGTCACACTTTAATTCCTTTAGTAATAGCGAATGACGACGTGAGCAGCATTAAATTAATCGTTGGGCTGGCAAATCCGGGTGCTGAATACGCCCAAACTCGCCATAATGCGGGGGCTTGGTATGTGGACTTATTAGCGCAACGCCACAACCAGCAACTGAAAGAAGAAAGTAAATTCTTCGGTTATACCGCACGGTTAAACCTGGCGGGCCAAGATGTGCGCTTGCTGGTGCCGTCTACATTTATGAATTTAAGTGGCAAAGCTGTTGCGGCAATGGCTGGGTTTTACCGCATCCTACCGGAAGAAATTTTAGTCGCACATGATGAGCTGGATATCCCACCCGGTGTGGCGAAATTGAAATTGGGAGGAGGCAATGGTGGCCATAATGGCCTGAAAGACATTCAGAGCAGGCTCGGCAATAATCCAAATTTCTATCGTTTACGCATAGGTATCGGCCATCCTGGCGATAAAAGTAAAGTCACCGGTTTTGTTCTCGGTAAACCGCCGGCTAGCGAACAAACCTTAATTGACGACGCGATTGATGAGTCTATTCGCTGTACTGAAATACTGCTGAAAGAAGATATTACCAAGGCAATGAATCGCCTGCATTCATTTAAAGCCACGGCATAGCGGTTCGTCCGTTCCCCGGAAAGCGACGGTGCGCCGGGGAAGTTATCTTCCACTTTATTCGTTTTTATTGCACAACGCATTGATTCCCTGCTGACCTTCACCGGTCAGGACAACACCGGCAATAATCACTCTAACACGCCCGAGAAAATGATTACTTTTACCGTCATATTCATCCGCAATATCTTGTAGCGCCTCGCTGCAAAAAAGTTTCTCCCAATCAGCAGCTTTTTTCTTATTATCAGATAAATCGTGGCTACGCTCGAACTTGTCATTTATGGCAGTGAACGTCAATTGAACACTGTCAAAATCCTCATACAACGTCTTTTTTTTGTAACCCACATATCTCACGCTTTTACCTGATTGATTTTCTATCTGCACGCCATATTGATCGACTAACTGGGCAAAAGTTGGCCCCGAAGGTTCAGTTTCTGCCGTCAGAAACCACATACCCAAAATGCCCACCGCGCCCCCAAATAAAATCACTATTAACCATTTATAGATATTCATTTCCATGGGGATAATCCAAATTCAGTCTGTAGACCCTAATGACATGTTATCGGACATTAATCAGAAAACTTCAGATAACAGAAACGTGATCTCGGGCACAGAGTTAGATAAATCAATTACCTATGTGCCATTACGATAAAAGCAATATCCACAACGAAAGAGCATGATCGAGATAAATCGCCATTATGTGTATAATGGCGGCATAAATTTTGATTACATCGGCCTGTTAAATCTAACTGGTTGATTTTTAAGTTATTTAAGGTGATATAAAACATGGGATTCAAATGCGGTATTGTGGGCTTGCCTAACGTTGGTAAATCCACCCTGTTCAACGCGTTGACACAAGCGGGCATCGAAGCAGCTAACTTCCCGTTCTGCACCATTGAACCCAATACGGGCGTGGTGCCAATGCCGGACCCGCGTCTGGATCAACTGGCTGAGATCGTTAAACCTCAGCGCATATTGCCAACGACCATGGAGTTCGTTGATATTGCGGGCCTGGTCAAAGGCGCGTCCAAAGGCGAAGGTCTGGGTAACCAATTCTTGACTAATATTCGTGAAACCGAAGCGATTGGTCATGTGGTACGTTGTTTTGAAAATGACAATATCATCCATGTTGCTGGCAAAGTTGATCCAGTGGATGACATTGACACCATCAATACTGAGTTGGCTCTTTCCGATCTGGAAACTTGCGAGCGCGCGATTCATCGTGTGCAGAAGAAAGCCAAAGGCGGCGATAAAGATGCTAAAGCTGAACTGGAAGCACTGGAAAAATGTCTACCACATTTAGAGAACGCTGGCATGCTGCGTGCGCTGAATCTGACGACAGAAGATAAAGCAGCCATCCGTTATTTGAGTTTCCTGACACTAAAACCGACTATGTACATTGCTAACGTCAATGAAGACGGTTTCGAAAATAACCCTTATCTGGATCAAGTCCGGGCTATTGCTGCGGGCGAAGGTTCTGTCGTGGTTGCCGTTTGTGCCGCAGTTGAATCTGATATCGCTGAGTTGGAAGATGAAGACCGTGCTGAGTTTATGGCCGAGTTGGGTATTGAAGAGCCCGGTCTGAACCGTGTGATCCGTGCCGGTTATGAGCTGCTGAATTTGCAAACCTACTTCACCGCCGGTGTTAAAGAAGTTCGCGCCTGGACTATCCCTGTCGGCGCAACAGCCCCACAAGCCGCAGGTAAGATTCACACCGACTTTGAAAAAGGCTTTATCCGCGCACAAACTATCGCTTTTGACGACTTTATTACCTACAAAGGTGAGCAAGGTGCGAAAGAAGCCGGGAAAATGCGCTCAGAAGGCAAAGAATACATCGTAAAAGATGGCGATGTGATGAACTTCCTGTTCAACGTCTAAATAGCGTCTGCTGTCTCATGAGGTTTCAGATAACCTTATGGAGAATGATAAACGCCATAAAATCCACGCACTTGCGTGGATTTTTCATTTCACCACATTAATGTATTTTTATAAAAGCGCGACCAGAAATAAGTACAAAGGCAGTACCGCTGCTACCCAATGCCGTACGGCCAAATCTAAAGAAAATCTGCTTCGCACCGCTGATGGTAGTTCCCCCGCTTTTGCAGTAGGCTTTCAGATTATTAAGTTTCTGACGAGTAATCAGCCATTAACATTCAATCACAACAGCGAGATTACTATGCTTCTGTTGTTCAAAAATAAAAAAGCGATTCCACAGTGCTTGCTCAGTTACGGTTTTACCGTATTCGGGGATGATTATCACTACCGTACTCGTCTGTTAAACGGCCAGTTTGAAATGGTCATCACTGTTTCTAAGCTTGAACAAGTTACAGCAACCTTGACGGATATTGGCTCTAATGAGGAATATGTACTCCATCTTGTCGCGGGAAGTTGTGGAGCTTTTGTCGGCAGCGTGCGGGCAGAATATGGAAAGGTATTGTCTGATATTGCCAAAAAGTGCTTTGAGCCGGACATATTTAACAGTGATCAGGCGCAAGCCGTTATTCAATATATCCGCTCAAAATACGGCGATGCGTTAGAGTTTTTGTGGGAGAAATCCCCCACTAGCGCCATCTGGCGGCGGGCGGATAACGCCAAATGGTACGGGGCATTGTTGCTTATTCCCAAAAGCAAATTAGGCGTGGATGACTCTGCGCCCTGTGACGTGCTCAACCTCCGGGCTAGCCCTGAAACTGTCGCCAGGCTTATTGATAACATGCGATATTTTCCTGCTTATCATATGAATAAAAAACACTGGCTTTCACTCTGCTTAGAAAACTCGCTTTCTCTCGAAGAACTTTATTTGCGGATTGACCACAGCTATGCGCTTGCCACTAAATATAAGTTTAATGGCGGTTCTATGCCGGCAGTCGCCTCTCAATTAGAAGATTAAATTTATTCACCGAAATGGGTGATAGCAATCTTTTAACAGGAGTATTAGAAATTCCGTGCGCCGCTACCCCGTGTTGTGGGTTAAGTAAAGTATCGAGAACCTCTTCTGATGGGCCGTTATTCCAATTAACTCGCTGATGTTCTAAATGATACACTTGTTCTGGCTTTTGACGCTTATGGTTCAAATGTTATTATAGCTGGCTGAGGGAATTTGAAATCGCGATGACAAAGGAAACGTTTTGAACACGAAAAGCAGAATACGGTTGTGGCCACGGTTGGCGTCATATGCAATGGTTATCTTGCTATTAGCTGGGTGCTCAAACAAATCAAATCGTGACTATGCCAAGCTACCAAAAGGCAGTTACAACGACAAATCCTATACCGTTAAAAAGGGCGATACCCTCTATTTTATTGCCTGGATCAGTGACAGTGAAGTCAGTGACCTTGCCCGCATAAACAAACTAAAACCTCCTTATCGGCTGGAAGTTGGGCAAAAATTACAACTTGATAACTCAGCTTCATCTGGCCGTCTGACGTCAAATAAACCGAAGTCATCAAGTTCTGCGCTGGCTAAATCAACGCCACCGCCCGGAGCAAGCCGTTGCTGGCGTTGGCCGACCAACGGCCAAGTTATATCCAAGTATTCCACTGCCGATGGCGGCAACAAGGGGATCGATATTGCAGGTAAACGCGGGCAGCCGGTCTATGCATCAGCCAAAGGGCGAGTGGTATACGTCGGAAATCAACTGCGTGGTTATGGCAATCTCATCATGATTAAGCATGGTGAAGATTTCATCACCGCTTACGCCCATAATGACACCATGCTGGTCAATAATGCTCAGGACGTGAAAGCCGGGCAGAAAATAGCCACCATGGGTAGCTCTGGAACGGACACTCTGATGCTGCATTTTCAAATTCGCTACCGGGCAACCGCACTTGACCCACTGCGTTACCTGCCGCCGCAAGGAACAACACCTAAATGTTAATTAGTTAACGTTTTTTATGGCTTTGTACTCTTGCAGATAAACAAAAGGCTCCTGTTTAGGAGCCTTGTTTTTTGGCATTAACTTCAAACATTACATCCAGCAATCATTACGCCAGAATTTGCTTCACAAATGCTTTGATTTCTTCAACCTGACAGTTGTCGAAGAAACACTGCTGGAAGCGTTCGCCGCTAACTGCTGTTTTCACCAATTCTGGGTCGATAGCGCGCAGTGTATCCAGGTAGTTTTCTTTAATGACTGCCGCTTTCACTTGGTTCAAGATACCCGCGTTGCGCACTTGTGGCTCTTTACGCTCCAGTGGGTAGCCTTCACCTTTCACACCAGTGAAAGCCTTCTCAAAGATGTAACGCACATTCAGTTCAGCACCCCAGCCAAAACCTTTGGCGAATGGCAGTGCCAGCGCATTACCGTTGTTAATCTGAGCAAACAGGAAAGCATCCGCTGGATCGATGCAGTAACCACATACAACACCAGGATGAATATTCAATGACATCATTGCACCCTGGCCAGTACCACAGCCCGTTACCACGAAATCGACTGCTTTAGAGTTAAGCAGAATGCTGGCCATAATCCCCAGATGGATATAAGTCAGATGATGGTCATTCTCATCACTCATACCTACGTTGTATACCGGGTACGCTTTTTCCGAGGCTACGGTGTTCAGCTCTTTCAGAATTATCGCATTTTTAGTTGCCTGACTGTTTTCCATCATCAGTGCAATTTTCATTATGTTCTCTCCGATTAGGTCAATGAAATAGAATTCATTGGATAGTTGTTTGGCTTAATTATAGCGAACATAGCACTAGTAAAACAACATTTCAATTTTAATGAAAATTAGTTCTACATACATCACATATCAGAGTAATCCGCAGGCAGCAGCCATTGGTTGGCATAGCCTAACTGACGCTTCTAAGTGAAGTCCGAGATAATACCAGCAAATTGGCCGCTGCTATTGAAGAGGGAAATTCCTTTTTACCCATGTTGCACCAAAGCGGAAGTCTCACACGAAATAAACCCAAATGTGCCTTATGCGAACTAGCAAAAAATTAATCATCGCGAACTCACTACCGAGACAAATAAACTAAAGCCGCGCAACTCACCTGCTCGGCTTTTTTACATCCTTAGTGATGTAACATTTCGTGGACAATATCATCTTTATCTAAAGTTATCGGGTAAAAAGTCGGCCAGTTATCCATTTCTTTAAGCAGTTCTTCTTGTGACTCATTACCCATGTAAATATGGAAATGATGGGATTTTTGCGGTTCAATAATGTGGTCACTAAATTGGACATATTTAGGCGCTTTAGAGTGGGCATCTTGGCATTCATATAGATAACGCACTCCTTTCTTACCAGATTCATAGTGCATGATTTTAAAGCCGGAATAGCTGTATTGGCAGGAGTTGACTGCTTCAGGGGTATGGAAATCAATAGTATTATTCTCAATACCAATCATAGTGATATCTGTAGCGTAGCCCTTTTTATAATACTCTCTGTACTCCTCAATTTTTTTGTTTTTATTCTTTTTCGCTTTATCGACCAAAACTGGATCTAAATCCCCTTTCAATAGATATGGATTAATAGATTGCCAGACTCCATTCCAATCACTGAGTAGCCTGTCTTTAACCTCTTTATCGGTAAAAACACCCTCACTTGCTTTACGCGCGGCTTCAGATTGTTGATGCTCATGTCCGTGGCTATGTATGCCATGTGCAAATGAATTAAAGCTGATCAATGATACGCAAACACTGAGTGTAATGATGGATAGATGGGGAAATTTTCTGGGCATGAATAACTCCTAACTGATTGCTGGATGTGTAATGTTATATTATTACATGTCCGGCAATCAATAGGTATTATCGACGAATAACTAACGCTTTTTACGATTTCGATGCATATCGATAGCCACCGCACTAACAATAATAATCCCTTTAATAATGTCTTGAATGTATGAATCGACACCAATAAAAGTAAAACCACTTTTGATCAGGCCCAAAATCACCGCGCCAATGACGGTACCGGTAATGCGCCCCACCCCCCCCATCAAACTGCTACCGCCAATCACGGCGGCGGCGATGGCATCCAGTTCATACGACTGACCCATGCTCGATTGTCCGCTACTGACTCGTGCAGCCAAAACAACCCCAGCAAGACCTGCCAATCCTCCGGCGATGGTATAAACCAACACCAGATATTTATTAACATTAATACCTGAGACTTTTGCGGAAATCATATTCCCACCAATGGCATACACATATTTGCCGTAGCGGGTATGTTTCAGAGCAATATGAAAAATAATGGCAATAACCAAGAAAATAATGACCGGCATCGCGCCTTGCCCGATAGCCGTAAAATCATCCGAGAGAAAACTCACTGGGTTGCCTTTGGTATAATATTGAGCAAGTCCTCGGGCAGAAACCATCATTCCCAATGTTGCGATAAATGGCGGGATCCCTGTACGGGTAATCAAAAAACCATTAATAAAACCACATAATATACCAACCCCGATCCCTGCTGTAATAGGAATTGCCGCAGGTAAATCTAATAAATGTGGATACATGGGGGAAATACTGTCTGATGTTTGCGCCAGGCTGCCGGCGACGACAGCAGTTAATGCAATTAAAGAGCCTGAGGAGAGATCAATACCGGTAGTAATAATGACTTGAGTTACCCCAACAGCAATAATTCCAATAATTGCCACCTGCAGAATAATGAGTAACAATCGATTGGGGTTCATTAAAAATGATTGATCGCGAATAAACCAACCTAAAAGTTCAAAGATTAATGCAATACCAATCATGACAATAAAAATACCGGTGTCTTTAGGTAGTTTTCCTTTTAGCCCGACCACGAATGAATGTTCTTTTATCGAGCCAGTTGTCAGTGATTTATCAATTTTTACATTATTCATTATCATTACCTTTCTACAATTATTCAGAGGCCAGCGCCATTATTTTTTCTTGGCTAGCATCTTGTTTATCTAATATTCCCGTAATATGTCCACCATGCATGACCATAACTCTGTCACTCATACCGAGAATTTCAGGTAACTCTGAAGAAACTAAGATAATAGCAACACCACGATTTGCCAGCTCACTAATTAAACGATAAATTTCTGATTTTGCTCCGACATCAATACCACGAGTAGGTTCATCAAGAATAAGTATTTTAGGTTGGGCTAACAACCAACGTGCAATTAAAACCTTTTGCTGATTCCCTCCACTCAAATTATTAATTATTTGATCCATGGTAGGGGTTTTGATATTTAATTTTTTAATCTGCTCCATGCAATCTTGTGCCATTTTCCCATGACTAACAAAGCCTCTTTTATTAATATAATCTGAGATATTAACAATGCTCATATTTTCGACCACTGACAGCACAAGGAATAATCCTGATTTTTTGCGGTCTTCAGTCAAAAAAGCTAATCCCTGTTCAATAGCTTTTGATGGGGAGCTGATATTGACAGGTAAGCCCTCAATAAAAATTTCGCCACTATCTGCAGGATGCATACCAAACAGGCTTTCCATAACTTCACTGCGACCTGCTCCGACCAAACCAGCTACACCCAGTATTTCACCTCGTTTCACTGAAAATGAAACATCACGGAACAAGCCTTCACGCCGCAACCCATTGACTCTTAATACTTCCTCACCGATATTGTTATTAAACTTGGGGAACATATGAGTTAGCTCACGCCCCACCATCATGGTAATTAATGATTGTTTTGTCAGGTTTTCAGTCTTATCCGTAGCAACAAACATACCATCACGAAAAATACTAACTTCATCCGTGATTTCAAAAATCTCATCCATTTTATGGCTAATATAAATAATACCTTTCCCTTGTTCTTTTAATTCATTAATAATCGCAAAAAGGTGAAAAACTTCACCTTCTGTTAGGGCGGATGTTGGTTCGTCCATGATTAACACATCAGCATCATAGGAGACGGCTTTAGCTATTTCCACCATCTGCTGGCTAGCAATATTTAACTCGCCGACTATCATGTTAGGTTTTAATTTTATATTAAGATATTGCAATAAATTTCGTGTCTTACTGTTCAGTAAATCATGATTAACTAACCCATAGTGAACAGGTTCTCTTCCTAGCCAGATATTTTCTGCGACTGTCATATGTGGTACTAAATTTAGTTCTTGATGAATCATTGCAATTCCGGCATGAAGTGCATCTAAAGTATCCTCAAAAGTAATCTTCTCACCTCTTACTTTTATAGAGCCTTCATCCGGATGATATATCCCAATCAAACACTTCATCAATGTAGATTTACCCGCGCCATTCTCTCCCATTAATGCATGGACACTACCTGGCTTTATTTTAATGCCCACTTTATTCAGAGCCTTGACGCCAGGAAATTGCTTACTAATCCCCTCAGCCTCGAGAATGTAAGGATACATATCATCATCTCCATACCTTTATTTGGAATGAGTGCCGAATTTGTTAATCTGACAATAATAAATACGGCATTACCTTTCTATAAAAAACAACAAATACACAGATTATCTTTGCGTATAAGCCTAATTTTGAAAAGATATCACCCCACTCCATGAGTATTATTTATTGACTAGCTTTCTAAAATAATTCTATTTATTTTTTGTTTTTATTCGCGAAATCTTGATAGTTATCTTTGGTAATAAGTTGATAAGGGATCATTACGCTACTTTCAACTTTCTGACCAGACGTCAATTTAATCGCGGTCTCTACAGCCCCTTCTCCCTGTCCTTTGGCATCCTGGAAAATACTGATATTGAGGTCACCTTTCTTAATAAACTCAAGTGCGTCCGGCGTGCCGTCAATCCCACCGATCACAACACCTTTTTTCTTGGCCTGTTTTAAAGCAAGAATAGCGCCAATTGCCATTTCATCGTTATTTGAAGCAATCGCATCTATTTGCTGCCCGGATAGGATCCAATCAGTCGTGACATCAACGGCCTCTTTACGGAAGAATTTTGCAGTTTGTTTATCAATAATATGAATATCTGGGTACTGAGCGGCGACTTTCTCGACCCCGCGTGTTCTGTCACGAGTTGCCTCACTCGATAGTTCCCCCATAAGAATCACAACATTACCCTTTCCACCCATTAGTTTTGCAAGTTCCTCCATCTGTAGGCGTCCTGCAAGTTCAGAATCAGAACCCACATAGGCCATACCTGTCGGCAAAGTTATCTCCGGGCGACGATTTACAAAAACTAATGGAATTTTGGCTTTCTCAGCTAATTTAATCATAGGCTTCACGCCTTGAGTATCAACTGGATTTAGAATAATGGCATCAACACCTTGGCTAACAAAATTTTCTACTTGCTGAATTTGTTGAGCAATATCTCCCTTTGCATCTTCAAACTGCCCAGAAACATTGCCCTCTTCTTTCATTTTATTTTGCATGGACTGACGCAATATTGTCAGGAAGTTGTCATCGAAGTAAGCCATGGAAACACCAATTTTAAGGTCTTTAGCATAGGTGCATAGTGGCAGCATACAGATAGCGAGTGAGGTAATAATGATTTTTTTCAGCGTCATGATCTATATCCTTCAATAATGGAATGCATTAACATCTCAATGCCTATTTATTGAAAATAATTTTTTACAAGTGCCTAGTTCAGTACCGTGTAAAATCGCTATTTTAGACATTTTAATGCGCTTCCCGTGAATGCAACCGCCCCATCCCCGGTTTTATTTTTAAAAAAAGTAATATAAAACAATAGAATAGTATTCTTCAATTCTTGTAACGATCCTCTCCTTTATTTTTTAAACGTTTATTTCAAAATTAAGATTATTGAAATTTTTAACACCAAACAACCGAAATGTGTATTTTGAACGCAGAGAATAACAAAACTATGACAGGGATCTAACAAATGATGGTAATTTGAGCACCAATGAGAGTAGCCATGAGACTCAGCAAGTGGAAAGCTGCCAGCATGTCATTCGTGAAAGAAAAGAAATAGATAGGTGAGGTGAGGTGAGGTGAGGTGAGAAAAATAATGAAAGGAAATAATAGAGTAATGACCACGATGAAAGTTGTGTCATTACTCCGCCATTTTATTTAATAATCATTATAAAACAATTAATTAACTCTATTTTTTACAATGAAAAAATCTCAATATTATCGTTCGGGCAATAGATTTACCCACAAAAGACAGCTGTTAGTAACCAGTGGCTGTAATTGACCACTTTTGATTGCAGGTAGCCACCAACATCCTTGCGAAGCTGTCAGTTCGTGTGTTTCAGTGTGGCTAATAAGCCATTTTCCCCTCACCACATAGACCAGCCCACCATGTGAAGCAGGAAGTTCTTGCAACGAGTTAGTTGACACCACACTAGCCTGCCAACAGCCTCGTCGGGTCATGATATTAAAATCCTGGCTAGTCCCACCGAGTAAATGTGCATGAATAGGAATATCACCTGGAAAAGCAAAAGGTTGCAATGGCGTTGAAAGTGTATGCGTCTCCCAGTCTGGGCTGGAGAGAGCCAGCCCCTCACCAGAGAGTAATGTAATCGACCGATCAATATCAGGGAAGATTGAAAACGGGCCATCTTGTTCAATCATCGCGATACTGGCACGCCAAGCAAAATCCTCTCCCCCGACTGGCCAACAGGCAATTTCGCGGGTTTCACCACCACCATTTCGCCATCGGCTAACCGGCAAACTAGCAAAATCAAAAACGGTAAAACTCATCAGACCTCCTGTTGACAGGCTTTTAGTACCGCCAGAAAAGCCTGTGCAGTTTGCTGTTGCATTGGATGATATCTATCCACTATTACCGCATTGCCCGCCACATAAACATCCCGAATTTGCGATTTATCCCCCGCAAATAACCACCGATTCAATAAAGAAGCAGATTCTGTGCCATCAATATAAGGATCATCGCCATCCAAAACTAGCCAGTCAGCACGATACCCCTCAGCTAACTGACCAATATTGCTGCCACAAGCTTGCCTCCCTCCAGCTAAAGCTTGGGTATAAAGTAAATCCGCTACTGCTGGATATTGTTCATTCGTCAAACGATTACGGCGCTGATCGCGCAAGCGCTGCCCATATTCTAACCACCGTAACTCTTCCACTATATTCAAAGAAACATGGCTATCAGAGCCTATCCCCCAACGCCCATGGTGTTGCAAATAATCTACTGCGGGGAAGATACCGTCACCTAAATTAGCTTCCGTTGTTGGGCATAATCCGGCTACAGCCTGACTATTAGCCAATCTAACAAGTTCTGACTCATCCAAATGTGTAGCATGAACCAGACACCAACGGCTATCGACCTCTAAATTATCATACAACCACGCCACTGGCCGTTGTCCGCTCCAAGCCAGGCAGTCGTTAACCTCTTTTTGCTGCTCGGCAATATGAATATGCACAGGTAACTGTTTATCAGAAGCCTGTAAAACCTCCTGCATCTGGCTTAACTCTACTGCACGCAGTGAATGAAAACATAAACCCAAGTTTTGCAGGGGCTGATTCGCCAGTTGTTTACTGATAACTTGCTGCTGCTTGAGATAGTTTTCTGTAGTTTGAATGAAGCGGTGCTGCCCCTGTTGGGCTGGTTGACCACCAAACCCGGCATAACTGTAGAGAACGGGTAATAGAGTCATCCCAATTCCCACGTCCTGCGCAGCCTGGCTGAGTTGCGATGTCATTTCCCCTGGGTCACTGTATGGATTACCGTCGATACTGTGATGTAAATAATGAAATTCTGCGACCTGGGTATAGCCACCTTTTAACATTTCTATATACAACTGACGGGCAATTACACCGATATGCTCCGGTGTCAATCGCTGCACCAGCCGATACATCAAATCACGCCACGTCCAAAAACTATCCTGTGGATTACCGGCAATCTCAGCTAATCCCGACATCATGCGTTGGAAAGCATGAGAATGGAGATTGGGCATGCCTGGTACTATTGGCCCTGAAAGCATCTGGCAACCTGCATCACTGCTGCCCTTCATAATGCGCTGAATGTTCCCCTGTTCATTGACAGTTATCTGTACGTCATTCGCCCATCCATCAGGTAAAAAAGCACGTTTGGTAAAATAAACTGGCATAGCGATATCCCAATATTTTGTTTAGAGTCAAACGCGCCTGGCAGCAGCTGCGTCAATTAATTAAATCACTCACTTGTATAGACATATACACACGCTAAATTCAACCGTAGACTTAGCATATAAATTTCTTATTTGACGAGGTTAACGTCGTGGCAGAACAACAAGCGGCCTTACAATTGAGTGCCGCAATGGACGATACTCCTGCTCCAATTTATCAACGGGTTAAACTGGCCATCATGCGCCAAATCAGAACCGGAGTCTGGCAGCCCCACCAACGCGTCCCTTCGGAGAGTGAACTGGTTGCAGAGTTAAGGGTCAGCCGTATGACCATCAACCGAGCACTGCGTGAACTCACCAGTGAAGGTTTTCTAATCCGTATGCAAGGCGTGGGGACCTTTGTTGCTGAAGCAAAAGCGCACAGTGCCTTACTTGAAGTTCATAATATTGCTGACGAAATCACCGCGCGAGGCCATCGCCACAACAGTAAAATTTTGCAGTTAGAGGCGCGACCAGCAAACCCTGAAGAGGCGATTGCTCTAGGTATTCAGCCCGGCCAGCAACTGTTCTACTCGCAAATTGTTCATTATGAGAATGACATCCCCATTCAAGTCGAAAATCGTTGTGTCAATCCAAACACCGCACCCGATTATATGAAACAGGATTTCAACCAGATAACCCCTTACAGTTACCTCACCCAAGCTGCCCCGTTAACTGAAGGTGAACATATTGTTGAAGCGGTGATCCCAAATCTACTTGAGCGCCAGCTACTGCAATTAGATGAACATGAACCTTGTTTACTGATTCGCCGCCGAACCTGGTATGGAAAAGTAATCGTGACTGCAGCTCAACTGCTTTACCCCGGCTCTCGCTATCAACTCTATGGCCGTTTTACCCCACAAGGTACCGTTACGTCCTGATCAATTTTATTTCTCTTCGAGAACTGCGAAGTGTTACGCAATTGTTTAAATCCCTATCTTGCCGATAGTGAATTTATACGCTAGGTTGTCCATGATTGTATATACAACTTAATACTGAAGATCTTGGGGAGTCAGATGGTGTCAACAATTCACTGTGACAGTTTGTGGTACGGTGCCGATATCGTGACTATGCGTGGCGGGAAATATCACCTGATCTCGCAAGGGGCAATGGCGGTTACTGACGGTAAAATAGTCTGGATCGGGCCTTATAATGAATTACCCATGCTCAATGCCTCACGCGAGGTTGCCTACCAAGGCGGCCTGATTACTCCCGGATTAATTGATTGCCATACCCACTTGGTGTTTGGTGGTGATCGTAGTGCCGAATTCGAACAACGGCTTAATGGCGTGAGTTATGCTGACATTGCAGCCAATGGTGGCGGTATTGTGTCGACCGTAAAAGCGACGAGAAATACCAGCGAACAGCAATTATTGGAGCAAGCTTTATTTCGTATAAAACCCCTCCTTGCTGAAGGAGTGACCTGCATTGAAATCAAATCCGGTTACGGCCTTAGTCTTGAAAGTGAAATGAAAATGCTCCGTGTGGCCCGCCACTTGGGTCAATTACTACCTGTGACGGTCAAAACAACTTGTCTGGCAGCGCATGCTCTGCCACCTGAATTTGCGGGTCGAGCTGATGATTATATTGATTTTGTTTGTGGCACTATCATTCCCGAAGTTGCAAACGAAAAGTTAGCCGACGCTGTTGATGCTTTTTGTGAACACCTTGCATTCTCGCCTGCACAAGTTGAGCGCGTATTTGTAGCCGCGCAACAAGCAGGTTTACCGGTCAAACTGCATGCTGAACAACTTTCTTCCTTAAATGGGAGCACTCTGGCCGCCAAATTTAACGCCCTGTCAGCAGACCATCTTGAATACGCCACTGAGTCAGATGTCCAGGCAATGGCTAATGCTGGCACGGTCGCGGTATTACTGCCGGGCGCTTATTATTTGTTGCGAGAAACACAATGTCCTCCAATTGAGTTGTTTCGCCAATATAATGTACCAATGGCATTAGCCAGTGATGCCAATCCGGGAACATCCCCCGCACTCTCCCTGCGTTTGATGCTCAATATGGCATGCACATTATTCCGTATGACACCGGAAGAAGCGCTAGCGGGTGTCACTTGCCATGCGGCTCAAGCTCTAGGGTTACAAGATACTCAGGGAACACTGGAGACTGGTAAATTAGCCAATTGGGTCCATTGGCCATTATCACGTCCTGCGGAACTGGCTTACTGGCTTGGCGGTCAATTACCTGTAACTGTTGTTTTCAAAGGAGATACCCGACCATGAATTTAACTGATCCGTTAAGTTTTCGGGCAGGGAAACTGCCTTTACTAATCAGTATCCCACATGCAGGAACACGATTGACTCCCATCGTTGAGGCGGGATTGAGCGATGCTGCTCACCCCCTATCAGATACCGACTGGCATATTCCTCGTCTCTATGATTTCGCCCATAATATGGGTGCCAGTGTAGTCATAGGTCATTATTCCCGCTTAGTGGTCGACCTGAACCGTGCAGAAGATGATCAGCCGCTATATACCACCGCAACTACGGGTTTGTTCCCCGAAACACTGTTTGATGGTCGCCCTTGTTTTATGCCGGGTAAAACACCTTCCCCGCAGGAGCGTCAATCCTACCTGTTACATATCTGGCGCCCTTACCACCAGCAGCTTCAACTTGAGCTGGCACGGCTTAAAGATAAATTTGGCTATGCATTACTACTTGATGCTCATTCGATTGCCTCAGTTATCCCGAGGTTATTTGAGGGACAGCTACCAGATTTGAATTTCGGAACCAACAGCGGGGCCAGTTGCGCACCCTCATTAAGTAAGCAATTGATAGAATGTTGCGAACGACAAACTACATTTAGCTATATATTAAATGGCCGTTTTAAAGGCGGTTATATAACTAGAGCATATGGTTTACCACAGGCCCACCAACACGCGGTACAACTCGAGTTATCACAGTTAAACTATATGTCTGAAACTGAGCCTTACCCCTATTTGCCAGAACGTGCTGGTCACTTACAACCGTTACTCCAGCAATTAGTCAATACCATGCTGGCATGGGGCGAACAACATTATCAACACTGATTTGCACTAATCCTTTCGCGCCCAATAATATCTGTCATACACCAGCAGTGTGTGCGTTGGCCAAGCTCATTACTCAATCCATCCATGGGCCTCGCCTCTGCGAGGCCACTGCAACCCGCGTTTAAATCGGCCCCCGATAGATTTGTCTCTCTATTGCCATTGCCGTCTTCATGTAACTCGAATTATTTAGTCTATATCTGAATATTTTAAATGCAAAAAAGGCGGGAATAACCCCGCCTTTCTCATTCACCTATTTCCGACACAGAAAAGGGTAATACTTGCAGTTTAAGTTAACTTAGAAACGGTAGGTCAAGTTAACAGCAACAGTATCATCTGTGCTCAGACCCAGAGGATTGTTTTCATTCAATAAGTTAATCTGGTAGTCAACATAGGTAAACATGTTTTTATTGATGTAGTAAGTCACACCGATTTCAGCATATTTCAGCAAATCAGCACTTCCTACTGCATCCAGGTTTTTACCTTTAGACTGAACATAAGCAATCGACGGGCGAATACCATTTTCGAATTGATATTGAGCAACCAATTCTACGTTCTGGGCTTTGTTCGCAATCAATGCCTTGTATGGTGTCATATTCAAGGTTTCGCCGTACATCGCTGCCAAGTAAACTTGGTTTGCATCATATTTCAGCGCTGTAGCCCAAGCCTGAGCTTTATCACCGGTAGCACTGTTAGCCAGAGTTTTCTGACCCAAGGTACGGTTAGAGTTAGAGTACGCACCTGCGAAGCCGATACCACTGCCTTCGATGTCTTGATAATCAACAGACAAACCGAAACCGTCGCCGTTAGCTTTCTGGATTGCGCGCTCATTCTTAGAGGTATCGCCATCGTCATTGCGGCCCTGATACTGAGCTGCAACATTCAGACCTTTTACCAGACCGAAGAAATCAGAGTTACGGTAAGTTGCCAGACCGGTTGAACGACCCGTCATGTAGTTGTCGGTGTAAGCGATTGAGTCGCCACCGAACTCTGGCAACATATCAGTATAAGCTAGTGCATCGTACACTACGCCATAGTTACGGCCGTAATCAAAAGAGCCGAATTCAGCAAATTTTAAACCAGCAAAACCTAAACGGGTTTTATTGCCTTTATCACCCTGAGATTCTGCATTTTTTGCAGCAACGTTATATTCCCACTGGCCGAAACCGGTCAGTTGGCTATTGATTTGTGTTTCACCCTTAAAACCAAAACGCACATAAGTATCATCAGCATTATTATGGTTTGAGAAAAGGTATTTAGCGGCTACGCGGCCATAAAGATCCAATTTGTTGCCATCTTTATTATAAATTTCCGCTGCATTTGAAAGAGTAGGAACGATACTCAAGGTGACCGCTAAGGCCAGAACACTGCGCTTCATCATTATTTTTCCTTTAAATTTTAATAAAATTAACCTGCGGGCTAAATTAATGTTTTAGCCTCATCGAAGTTAACTTTTAATTTTTTATTGTGACCTGTCTTTGTAAAGCGAAGAAACATTATCACTAAGCACGAAAAGTTAAAACGGTAAAATTGAAGATATATAGGTATAAGCAGGTAAATAATTGTAACAGAATATTTTTTATGGAACTTTCCATAACCCTTTGATTAACTTTATTTTTAGGTAATTATATATAACTAAAAGAGTGCATTGGCACCATTTTGGTGCAAAGTCATTTCAATTTGTTTCTTTTTTGTTCTTTTGAGTAATTAGATTTGTAAAATGGAGTTGATATCACACTCCTATTCTATTTTTTATATATTCAAAGCAATTTATGGACTATTTAAAACACAATAAATAAAGGGTTTAATATCCAATTTGGTGCAACAAAGAAAAAAACATAAATGACTTTGATAGGTTTATAGAAAGTAGGGGTTTAGTATGCTTGTTAATTTGATGGGTTTTAATAAACGACATATTACTTATAGCAAATGGAATAAGATATTTTCTTATTTGGTGAATGAAAAGTGAGCTATTGATGTTAATAGTTAGCTTTTTTGAATATCAAAACCGACATATCACTTTAAATTTAACTTAAGTTGAACGCCCATAAGTGATATTACCCTGCGTAACTATCGAGGGCGGTATTAGTAATATGCCCTTATTTATATTTTTTTAATTCACTCTCATCCATCTGCACCAACATGATCCCAGCACGTAACCCCAACGCAACCCCAGGATTCGGGAACAAGATCCATTCGTATTCATGTTCAACGCAATAATGTTCACTAAGTTGTTCTGCCAGCAATGTCCCTTGCGTATAGCGAGTGAAATTCACTGTGTCATCCGCCACCCACAGTTTAAAATCTGCATGCTGCTTAAACAGTGATTTCACCACGCGGTAGAATATTATTGCCCCGCTAGAACGCCCCGGCAGCTGTCTACCACCGGCCAATGCGCGCAAACCAGTGATGATAGAACTAAATTGTTCGAGTTGATTCTCCCCAAAGGGCAGCGCTTTACCTAATTCCAGAGTGCAACTTGCCGCCTGACAAAATTCACTACTAAAGTGGGCGAAAGTCCCCCCTGCGGCGGAGTGCATGACTAATGCCTCTAGCTCACTATCTTTTAACCAGCGCAACATGGTCGCTGAATACGGCGTGGTTTGATAAGGTAATAAACCAAATCGAGTATGATAAGAACCGCGAATCGCCGTGTGTAAATCATAATGTAGCCGTGTGGATTGTAAGTCGGCGGCAAAAAACTCGCCCACCCTTTGTTCAAGAGTTTCAGCCCGCCTAGCCTCATCAATAGGTGAGTAATTTTGATGACGCCCACCGAACATGCGATTGATATCGGCAGTGAGATAGCGTTTTCCGGCCCTGATAGCCGGTGGATTGCCTAATATGACCAACAAACGTATTGCCAAAGGAAATTTGCCTGCTAATAGATCTGAGACCAATTGGTTTAGAATCTCAATCGGAGCCGTTTCATTTCCATGAATACCTGCCGATAACACCACTGACTGTGAATAACTGCCGTGGGGTATCAGCATCAACACCCCCTCATCCAGCCAGTGCCATTTAAGATTGGGAGTTTCACCGCCGGTAACCTGTGGTGGATTTCCCGAGAGTGTGGCAGACAAAAAATCTAGCATCATCGCTCCTTCCATTGACTTATAGTTTCTTATGGTGCATGCCGATGGATGACTGGTTTGTTGGTTAATAGCTTTGTTTTTATTAATGATTCTGGAACGGATATATTGAGCCAAGGTTAAGTATTTTCGTCAATTCGTCCAATGCTTGTCGCCCTTCTTGCAATAACTGCGGGTCTGCTAAATCCTTAAATTGCAAACGATCGCGATAATATTTATCGACCCAATTATTCAGCGCTACAAACAAGGCCGGAGTCATCATCACTCGGCTATTCACCGCCGCCAACTCTGTTTCATTTAGCGCGACACGCAAGCGCAAACAGGCCGGCCCACCACCATTGTGCATACTTTCGCGCAGGTCAAAAACTCTAACTTCATCAATTGGGCCGCCGCTATTTATCAGTTCAGATAGATATCCCCACACCGCTGGGTTTTCTTGTGATTCTTGTGGGATTACCAGCAGCATCTTGCCATTGAGTTTATTCAACAATTGGCTGTTAAACAGATAGGTCGATACCGCTTGTCCGACAGAAACTTGCGCAGCAGGCACTTCAATGGTGATTAGCTGTTGCTCAATTCGCGCCATCTTGCGGCGCAAACTATCCATTACCTGAATATCGGGCACGAATGCGTATTGGTGGTGGAATAACACGTTTTGATTACTGACCGCGATAACATCGTTGTGGAATACCCCTTGATCGATAACCGCTGGATTTTGCTGAATAAAAACAGCCCGGTCAGGATCTAACAGATGTAATCGCGCCACGGCCTCGCTGGCCTCCAATGTTTGCCGGGCAGGATATCGGCTAGGTGCTATTCCGCTCTCAAGCCCTTGACGACCATAAACAAAGACCTGGATCGCGGGGTGGTCATATTCGCCTCCCAGACGGTTATGGTTTGCCGCGCCCTCATCGCCAAATAACTCAACCGAAGGCAAAGCATCGTGATGCACAAAATGACGATGGTTATTGAAAATACTTTTTAATATTGCTGACGTTGTATTGGTCTCAATGGCCCGATGAAATTTATTATTCAAGTTTGCGACAGTAAAATGAACCCGGCCATCAGCACTGTCAGCGGAGGGTGAGACTGTCGCCGCATTCGCCGTCCACATAGATGATGCTGAACTCACCGCCGACAATAGGCGCGGAGATTTACGAGCAACTTCACTCAAGACTTGTTCATCTGAACCACTGAACCCAAGTTGGCGTAAAAAACCTAGCGCGGGGCGCTCCTGCGGTGGCAATATGCCCTGCTTGTACCCTAAATCAGCCAGCGTTTTCATTTTCAGCAAACCCTGTTTTGCCGCTAGCTTCGGGTTGGAGAGTGCATTTTGATGTTTGGCAGAGGCTTCATTGCCAAAAGACAATCCCGCATAGTGATGGGTCAGCCCAACCAATCCATCGAAGTTCACTTCATATCCTGCCATCGTATTCTCCGCTCGCGCCTATGTTCTCATTATGTCGTAGGGCTAATCAGGTAAATGAGTTAATCAGGTAAATCGAAAGAAATCCCCGGTGACAAGGTAGCTGGCAGCGTCAAGCTTTCACTTTCGAGTGACGCCATCGGCCAGGCACAGTAATCAGCGGCGTAAAATGCACTTGGTCGATGATTCCCTGAAGCCCCGATCCCACCAAAGGGAGCTGCGCTAGAGGCTCCCGTCAACGGTTTATTCCAGTTAACAATACCCGCACGCGCCTCCAAGAGCAGTTGATCGAACTGTTCTCTGTCCTCTGAAACCAAACCAATGGCTAAACCGAATCGGGTTTGATTCGCTATTTTTAGTGCCTCACTAAAATCGGTATAGCGAATCACACTCACCAGCGGGCCAAAATATTCTTCATCAGGGGCCTCACTGAGGCCGGTGATATCAATAATACCCGGTGTTAAAACGGCGCTTTGGCTATCGGGGCGAGTCATGGTCAATAAGGATTGCCCCCCTAATGCCAGCAGATGTTGTTGAGCTACCAGCATTTTTTCAGCCGCCTGAGCGGAAATCACCGCCCCCATAAAAGGAGCCGGTTGACTATCCCAGCGCCCGATACGCAGCGCTTTAGCTACCGCCACAAAACGCTGTAAAAATGCATCACCTTGCTCACCGCGTTTAACTAACAGGCGGCGCGAGCAGGTACAGCGCTGACCGGCGGAGATAAACGCAGACTGAATCGCGAGGTTGACTGCCGCATCACAGTCTTTCACTTGCTCGATGATCAGCGCATTATTTCCGCCCATCTCCAGCGCCAAAATTTTCTCTGGCTGACCGGCCAGTTTTTGATGCAAGTGGTAACCGGTATTGGCGCTGCCGGTAAACAGCAAGCCATCAATATCAGGTTGAGCCGCCAGTGCTTCGCCGGTTTCTCGCCCGCCCTGCACTAAATTGAGCACGCCATCAGGAATACCTGCCGATTGCCATAATTTGACGGTTTCTTCTGCTGTCACCGGGGTCAGCTCACTGGGTTTAAACACCACCGTGTTGCCCGCTAACAATGCAGGGACAATATGCCCATTCGGTAAATGTCCGGGGAAGTTATAAGGGCCAAATACTGCCAACACGCCATGCGGCCGGTGCCGTAGCACTGAAACGCCATCCGCCATCGGGGTTTGGCTGCTGCCGGTGCGGGTTTGATAGGCTTGCAATGAAATGGCCACTTTGCCCACCATGGCCTGCACTTCTGTCAGGGTTTCCCAGTGTGGTTTACTGGTTTCCAGGCTAATGGTGCGCGCCAATGGCTGTTTATGTTGTTCAAGTAATGCGGCAAAACGTTGAACAATGGCCACCCGCTGTTCCAGTGGCGTCCGTGCCCAAGCTGGGAAAGCATCGCGCGCCGCACTACAGGCGGCGGCAACATCTGTGCTGTCAGCGGCACGCGCTTGCCATAATAATTGCTGATCCATAGGGTCATGTTTGTCGAAATGAGCACCTTTGCCAGTGCGCCATTTCCCCTGAATAAACAGTGCTGGATGGGTCATTTTCTTGTCTCCGGTGCAAAAAGGCTAATTATCCGAACCGAATCACCGGCGATGACCCCCAGTGCGGCTGCATTTTCAGTGGTTAAATGCAGCAATTCGTCTGATAGATGGGTGTGAATCAATATTGCGCGGAAATATTGGTAACTGTCATTGGTCACTAAATAAGCGGTGCCAGTTGGGTCAATATCGCTATCATCGATAACGACTTTTCGTTGGCTGCTATCACGCACCGCCCGCACTTCATCAATACTGGCTTCCAATGTCGGGCCACCATCAAAGATATCGACATACCCTTGATATTGCAGGCCTTCAGTCTCCAGAACCGCCCGCGCAGGTGCAGTGTGGGGGTGAACCTGACCTATCACCGCACGGGCTTCCTCGGCCAGGAAATCCACATACAACGGGTGTTTTGGCATCAATTCAGCAATAAATGCTTTTTGCCCCGTCCCACTCAAATAATCCGCTTTAGCGAATTCGATAGCGAAAAAGTGGCGGCCAACGTTTTCCCAAAATGGCGAACGCCCCTGCTCATCGGTGTAACCGCGCATCTCGGCGATCACTTTGCGGGAGAAAAACTGACGAAATGCGGCAATAAACAGAAAGCGGACTTTTGATAAGAAAGGGCCGTTTTTATCCTTACGATATTCAGGATCAAGAAACAGAGTGCAGAGTTCGCTGTAGCCAGTGTGGTCATTGCTCAAGAATAGGGTCGGGACTGATTTGTACACATTGAGCGTTTTGGAGGCGTGAACCAGAGTCCCCACGCGGAAGTTATACCAAGGGTCATTCATTCCCACGGCCACTTCAATGGCGCTGACCCCTACGACTTTATCCCGCTCAGTATCTTCCAACACAAACAGATAACCCTGTTCACCTACCGCCAAAGAACCTTGCCAGGTATTCAATGCACGCTCGATTCTCGCTTCGAGATGCTGCTCATTTTGCGGCAGTGAGGTCATGCCAACGCCGGTTTTTCCAGCCAACTCAAAGATATCGGCTAAATCACGGCGCTCTACCGGGCGAACTCTCATCATATTCAAGGTCCTTGCTGACTGCCGAAGTGTTACGGCTTATGTGTTACGGCTTATGTGTTACGGCTTAGCCTTACGACAAACCTGCTCAATACCCAGAGCAAGTCGGGCTAACCCCTCTTTAATATCCTGTCGTGAAATAATCAGTGACGGCGCAAAGCGCACCACATCAGGGCCAGCAATCAAGGCGATTAGCCCATGTTGAGCGGCGGCCTGAATGATGTCTTTAGACTTACCGGCGTAATCACTGTTGAGCACGCAGCCAATCAATAAACCGCGCCCACGGATTTCGACGAAAACCTTGTGGCGAGCATTAATCTCTGCCAACCCCTCTAAAAACCACTGATGCCTTTCTTTCACACCCGCCAGTACCTCAGGAGTATTGATGAGGGATAAAACAGTTCCCGCAACCGCACACGCCAACGGGTTACCGCCGTAAGTTGTCCCGTGGCTCCCCACATTCAGGGCACTGGCATATTTTGTGGTGGTCAACATCGCCGCAATGGGGAACCCACCGCCGAGGGCTTTAGCGCTGGTCAGGACATCAGGCGTGACGCCATAATGTATATAGGCATACAGCTCGCCGGTGCGGCCCACCCCGGTTTGTACTTCATCAAAAATCAGTAAGGCATTATGGCGATCGCACAATGCCCGCAGGCCATGTAGAAACTCGGTTTCTGCGGGTAACACACCGCCCTCACCCTGAATCGGTTCGACAATCACCGCACAGGTTTGGTCATTGATTAGCGCCTCAGCAGAGGCCAGATCATTGAAAATACCGTGGCTAATTCCACCCGGTAACGGAGCAAAATCCTGTGAGTATTTCGGCTGCCCGCCCGCCGAGACAGTAAAGAGTGTCCGGCCATGAAACGCGTTTCTAAAGGCGACAATCTGATTCTTTTCACCCTGTTGCCCCGGTTTATTGGCAAAATTATCCAATGCATATTTGCGTGCCAGTTTCAGCGCCGCTTCATTGGCTTCAGCCCCTGAGTTACAAAAAAACACTTTCTCGGCGAAGGTGGCATCAATCAATTGCTTCGCCAGACGCAGTACCGGCTCATTGGTATAGCCATTGCCCAAATGCCATACTTTGTCTGCTTGCTCAATCAATGCAGCTTTCACGGCAGGATGCCCATGCCCCAAGGCATTGACAGCAATACCCCCGGCAAAATCGATATAAGATTTACCCTGCTGATCCCACAACAATGCCCCTTCACCACGTACCACAATAAAATCTGCCGGAGCATAGGTCGGGACTATCCATTCATCAAAAGACTGTCGGGTAACCGGGATTGGCTGTTCCATAGAGACCTCTTTAATCAGCGTAAATAAGGATGAGAAACTTGTCGTGAGGAACCACTTTGCCACCCAACAAAATCTCTTATTCTGGAAATAATGAAGAATGAAATATATTCACCTGACATAAAGTGTAGAGCAGCTTTCGTGCCACACCGACTACAATGTGAATAAAATGTTTAATTCCCATTAAAACAAATATTTAAAATGCATAATTATGCAAATAGCCAGCATTCATACTGTATTAATCGGCTAAATTGGCCTATCCCGTGGGTTTCACTCGAAATTATATGCATTCAATGCCAATTTTGATTTTTGCTCTGTCAGATCACACTTTGGCAACATAAAATCAACAATAGATATTCTTAGCGCCCTATAAATGAGCATTGAGCGCATCAATTAAGTGCATTTCTACTGTTGAATAAGTGGGTAAGAAGTGTGGGATTAAGCCGTTTATGCATAACACGTTTACTTATCACAATAGCGAAAGTAAAAATAAAGCGGTCATTTCAGCAGAAGAAAATGTGGCTATGGCTCCATTTTCTGGAGCCGCCTGTCTGATTGTATTGAGAAGCCTTGATTGTATTGAAAAGCAGAGTATTGAGGAAAGGTGGCCGGGCTAACGCGAGCGGCTATCATCACCACAGGTCAGTTGAATTATCAACATAGCCAAAATGCGAATGGCCTTTTCACTTTGTTCCGACCAGGCAAATGAAGCATTCAAACGAAAACAGTGATCAAATTGCTGGCCGGTGGTGAACATTCTCCCCGGTGCAATACTGACCCCCAGCGCCAGTGCTCGCTGGTATAACTCACTGGCATTGAAAGGCGGTTCCAGCTCCAGCCATAAGAAATATCCCCCTGCGGGGTGACTGATTTTAACATTCTTGGGAAAGTGCTCCACCACTGCCTGGCGCAGTGCATTGAGCCGCTGTTCCATGATGCGGCGCAAACGGCGCAGGTGAGTATCGTACCCCCCTTGGCTGAGATAATCGGCAATGGCTAACTGGGTCGGAACACTGGCGGAAACCGTACTCATCAATTGCAAATGTTGCACCCGCTGCGCGTGTTCACCTGCCGCGACCCAGCCGACGCGAAACCCCGGAGCCAAACATTTAGAAAAAGAGGAGCAATGCAAAATTTGCCGGTGTTGATCGAGGGCTTTGGCCGGCAACGGGCGCTCAGCGCCGAAATACAATTCGCCATAAACATCATCTTCAATCAGCGAGATATTATTTTGTTGCAGCAAACCCACCAGCCGTTTTTTCTGTGGCCAAGACATAGTGCAACCTAGCGGATTCTGGAAATGCGTCATTAACCAACAAGCTTTGATGGGGTACTGACTGATGACCTGCTCAAGCGCATCGAGATCCATCCCCTGCTGCGGGTGTGTGGTAATGGCGATGGCTTTTAAGCGCAAGCGTTCAATGGCCTGCAATGCACCATAAAATGCTGGCGACTCAATCACTACCCAATCTCCGGGTTGCGTAACCGCCTGTAAACTAAGGCTAAGCGACTCCATCGCACCGGCGGTAATCACAATTTCCTCCGGTGAAACATTCATCCCACTAGCGGCATAACGCTGAGCAATATTGCGCCGTAAACTTTCATTGCCCGGCGGTAAGTTAGTCATTGAGCTTTGTGGTGATATTTTGCGCGCGACACTGGCTAGTGCACGTGACAAGCGGGGTTGCAGCAATAAACTCGGGTCTGGAAATGCAGAACCCAAAGGTATTATGGCGGGATCTTTTCCCGCCTGTAGCACATCAAAAATAAAGGTATTAATGTCTACCTGCTCATCCAGATGCAGTTTTTTGCCGCGCTGTGGCTGAGGCAATTGGGTCGGACGCGAAGCAACATAATATCCCGATTGCGGGCGCGCCACGATCCAGCCCTGACTTTCCAATAACTGATAAGACTGCACCACGGTCATTAAGCTTAACCCCGATTGCTTACAACTTTCTCGCAATGAAGGCAGTTTGTCGCCCGCTTGCCAGACCTTGGATTGTATTTGCGCCCGAATTTGTTGCGCTAACTGTTCATATCGCGTCATAGACCAACTGTTATAGGTAAGATTGAATTAATTGTCACTATTATAGCCACTTTAACTTATGGTTAACTAACTGCCAAGTTTACACCCGAAATAATCGCCCGTTGCAGCTCTCCCGAATAATCAATATGGCGCGATTTATTTTCTAGATTGATGAGGCAGTACCATGTTTACAGCGAGGTCGCTATGTTTGGCTTAACCGCTCTCGAGTTGGCCAGGATCCAATTCGCTTTCACCATTTCGTTCCATATCATCTTCCCAGCGATCACTATTGGGCTGGCCAGCTTTCTAGCGGTGCTCGAAGGTTTATGGCTAAAAACCAAAAATGAGGATTACCGCGATCTTTACCATTTCTGGTCAAAAATCTTTGCCGTCAACTTTGGTATGGGGGTCGTGTCTGGTCTGGTGATGGCCTACCAGTTTGGCACTAACTGGAGCTTTTTCTCTGAATTTGCAGGCAGCATCACCGGCCCGCTGCTGACTTATGAAGTCCTGACAGCCTTCTTCCTCGAAGCCGGTTTCCTTGGTGTGATGTTGTTTGGCTGGCATCGTGTTGGCCCCGGTTTGCATTTCTTTGCCACCTGCATGGTGGCATTGGGCACCCTCATGTCGACCTTCTGGATATTGGCTTCCAATAGCTGGATGCAAACGCCCCAAGGCTTTGAAGTGATTAATGGGCAAGTGGTGCCGGTTGACTGGCTAAAAGTGATATTCAACCCCTCTTTCCCCTACCGCTTGCTGCACATGTCGACCGCCGCTTTTCTGGCCTCAGCATTCTTTGTCGGTGCTTCTGCCGCCTGGCATTTACTGCGCAAACGCGATACCCCCGCGATGCGGAAAATGTTGTCGATGGCAATGTGGATGGCCTTGATTATCGCCCCACTGCAAGCCGTTATTGGTGATGCCCATGGCCTAAATACACTGGAATATCAACCAGCTAAAATTGCAGCCATTGAGGGGCACTGGGAAAATAAACCCGGTGAACCTACGCCGCTTATCCTGTTTGGCTGGCCGGACATGAAGCAAGAGAAAACCCATTTCGCGCTGAAAATCCCCTATTTAGGGAGTCTTATTCTGACTCACAGCTTGGAAAAACAGATCCCAGCGCTGAAATCTTTCCCACCGGAAGATCGCCCGAACTCAACCATTGTTTTTTGGTCTTTCCGCATTATGGTCGGGTTAGGCATGTTAATGATTTTGGCCGGTTTTTGGAGTTTGTGGCTCCGTTGGCGTGGTGGTCTGTATCAGTCACGCCCCTTCCTTTATTTTGTATTGTGGATGGGGCCATCGGGGTTGATTGCTATTCTGGCGGGCTGGTTTACCACCGAAGTGGGCCGCCAGCCGTGGATTGTCTATGGTTTACAGCGCACCAGTGATGCAGTTTCATCCCATGGTGAGATACATATGAGCATCAGCTTGCTGATATTTATCCTGGTGTATGGCTCAGTCTTTGGTGTCGGTTACGCCTATATGATGCGGCTCATCCGCAAAGGACCAAAAGCGCATGAAGGTCATCAACAAGATAAAGGTGGCCCCGGTCAACACGCCACGCCAGCTCGCCCTCTGTCAGCAATTCGTGAACCGCTTAATGCTGATGGCGATTTATTGACGTCCGACAATAACCCAAATAGGAGCTCATGATGGGCATTGATCTTCCACTGATTTGGTTTGTCATTATTGTCTTTAGCACCATGATGTACGTGGTGATGGATGGCTTTGATTTAGGGATTGGCATCCTGTTCCCGCTGGTTAAAAACAGCCGGGATCGGGACTTAATGATGAACAGCGTCGCCCCAGTCTGGGATGGCAACGAAACCTGGCTGGTGCTGGGTGGTGCGGCGCTACTGGGGGCTTTCCCACTGGCTTACGCGGTTATTCTTGATGCACTGGCTATTCCGCTGACTTTAATGCTGCTGGGGCTCATTTTCCGTGGTGTTGCATTTGAGTTTCGTTTTAAAGCCAGCCAGGAAAAACAGCATATCTGGGATAAAGCCTTTATTGGCGGCTCGCTGATTGCCACTTTCACTCAGGGCATGGTAGTCGGGGCATTTATTCACGGCTTCCCAGTCACCGGGCGCAGCTACAGTGGCGGGCCATTTGATTGGTTTACCCCTTTTGCACTGTTCTGCGGCTTGGGTCTGGTCATTGCGTATGCTCTGCTTGGCTGTACCTGGCTCATCATGAAAACCGACGGTCATGTGCAGCAAGTAATGCAAAAACTGGCAAGGCCACTGACATTGATGATGCTACTCATTATTATCATTATCAGCGTGTGGACACCCCTGAGCCACCCACAAATTGCGGCGCGTTGGTTCAGCTTACCTAATCTTTTCTGGTTCCTGCCCGTCCCATTATTGGTGCTATTGGCAAGCGGGTCTTTACTGCGCGCCGTCAAACATGGCGGGCATTATGCCCCATTCCTGCTGACTTTGTTGTTAGTGTTTTTGGGCTACAGCGGATTAGGTATCAGCATTTGGCCTTATCTTATTCCGCCATCAATTACCTTATGGCAAGCAGCCGCCCCACCACAGAGCTTGGGATTCATGCTGGTCGGCGCACTGTTTATTATCCCAATCATTCTGGTTTATACTTTCTGGAGCTACTATGTGTTCAGGGGAAAAATCAATCACGAACAGGGTTATCACTGAATGATGAACTCACAATCATCTTCCCAACCACTTGAGCCAGTAAAATCCCCGTGGTGGAAGAGAATCGGTTGGATGCTACTTATCTGGTGCGGCAGTGTGCTGGCTTTATTGGCAGTTTCCATGCTGTTCCGTATGATGATGACAGCCGCCGGTATGAAATCCCACTAACGCTAATATTGCGGGATTAAACACGGCAAGGCTGCCACGCTTACAGGTTAAAGGAATGCCACTTTATGAAACGTTACCTAATTCCATTAGTTAATCAGATTGCCTTACTGATGATACTACTAGGCATGTTGGGGTTGGCGGGTATGACAATTTCGTCATGGATGGCTCAAAGCATTCAAGGTAATGCGCATGCAATCAATAAAGCAGGTTCCCTGCGCATGCAAAGTTATCGGCTGCTTTCCATGGTGCCGCTAGATAAGGGGGATTTACCCTATCTGGCGGCACTGGAGCAAGATAAAACCAGCAGTGATTTACAGCTTTCACTCCAACGGGAGGGCTTAACTAGCCAATACCAGCAAATTGAACGTTACTGGCAAACGACCTTAAAACCACAACTGCTACGAGCTAAGCAGCCCGATGATGTCGCTACCAGTGTGGCCGATTTTGTCCGCCAACTGGATGCATTGGTACTCGCTATCGACCATAAAACCGAGCAGCGCCTATTGCTGGTGACTATGATTCAGTTGGTTTTCATTGTGCTGACTCTGGGGCTGATGATCGCCACTATTTATTATCTCCGCCGCCGTTTATTGCGCCCATGGCTGCAATTGATCTCGATGGCGAACGCAATTGGCCGCGGTGATTTCAGCAAGCGCTTCACTCAACCCTATCAGCGAGACGAAATGGGGATGCTGGGAACCGCATTAAACCGCATGTCGCAGGAGCTTTCATTAATTTATAGTGATTTGGAGCAACGTGTCGTCCAGAAAACGGCTGATTTACAACAGAAAAACCAAGTGTTGGCTTTCCTTTATCATAGTAGTCGCCAGTTGCATACCCATCAGCCACTCAGTGAACGTTTGGTGCCAGTGATTGAGCAATTACAAACCCTGACACCGCTGGAAAATGTACAAATTTGTCTGTATGAAAATCACCTTTACCGCTCACAACTGACTGATGCTTTGGATGGTGAATATTTGCCGCCGCAAAATCGCCCGACTCAATTAACTATTAGCGGTTCATCTATTGTTGCGGATCGTGCGGCATCACGGGAATCTCTTAGTTGGAGTTTGTCCGATAAGTTGGGTCAATATGGCTTATTACTGGCAAAGATTCCTTCAGAGAACCCGCTCAATTCAGATCAGCAACAATTAGTAAATATGTTAGTCGAGCAATTGACCAGCACATTGGCACTGGAAAGTCAGGCCAGACACCAGCAGCAATTACTGCTTATGGAAGAGCGTTCCGCCATTGCCCGCGAACTGCATGACTCCATCGCTCAGTCACTTTCCTGTTTGAAAATACAAATTAGCTGTTTGCAAATTCAGGTTCCGGACTTGCCAGAACCCAGTAAGTTATTGATTAAGCAAATGCGCGATGAACTTAATACTGCCTACCGCCAACTACGTGAGTTGCTGACCACCTTCCGCTTGAAACTCAATGCCGCGACATTACAGGCCGCACTTCAAACATTGGTCAATGAATTCAGCGAGCGCGCCAACTTGCCTATTACACTCGATTTCAACTTACCGCCAGATGCAGTTCCTAACCATCAAGCCATTCATATGGTCAATATCGCGCGGGAAGCACTGAATAATATTTATAAGCATGCCCGCGCCAGTGAGGCCGCAGTCAACGTCATGGTCGAGCAAGGTGATATCGTCATGTCAATCATCGACAATGGCCGTGGGATTGGTCAAGCCAGTAAGCGGCCAAATCATTACGGCCTGATGATTATGCATGATAGAGCCGCCAGCCTGAATGGGCATTGTGATATTCGCCAACGGGAATCAGGTGGGACAGAGGTACGGGTGCAATTTACCCCGGACAATGATGACCTTGACTGACGATTTTGTCAGAATCATCAGGCCATTTTACTGATAAGCTAAATTTCGTAATCAAGCACCACTTCATCTACTGCTTCCGCCAACACTTTCTCTTTAATGTCATGTAGGGAAAGTGTTGGATTGCAGAGTTGGATAAAGAACCAGATAAAGTTACGTTGTAACTGCCCCCGTTTTAACCCCAACCATACTGTATTGGCATCAAACAGATGCTCAGCATTGAGCCGTACCAGACCTTTGTCGCGATGTGCTTCATAAGACATATCCGCCAAAATACCTACGCCCATGCCCAGTTCGACATAGGTTTTAATGACATCAGAATCTTGTGCGCTGAGGGCAATATCGGGGGTTAATCCTGCATTTTTAAAAGCATTATCCAGACGGGAACGGCCAGTTATTCCTTGCCGGTAAGTAATTAATGGCAAGGTACTCAAGGTTTCCAGAGTAATGTTCGATTCTTGTGTTAATGGGTGATTTTCTGGCACCACAATCGCGTGGTGCCAGCGATAATAAGGAAATGCCGCGACAGATTCATCACTCATCAATAATTCAGTGGCAATGCCGATATCGGCCTCGCCGGATTGCAACATCGCGGTAATTTCTTGCGGGTTTCCTTGGCTAATCACCAACTTGACCTGCGGATACAACAAGCGAAACTCTTTAATCACTCGCGGTAAGCTATAACGCGCTTGAGTATGTGTAGTCGCTATATGTAGCTGCCCACTATCATTATTGCTAAATACATCTGCCAGACGGCGGATTTGATTAGCATCATTTAACATGCGCTCCGCGACGGTCAGTAACTCTTTGCCCGGCTCAGTCATCCCCAATAGCCGCTTTCCTCGTCGGATGAATATCTCAATGCCTAATTCTTCTTCCAACTCGCGGATATGCCGGCTGACACCGGACTGCGAAGTAAATAGTGTGTTTGCCACTTCGGTCAGATTGTAATTGCAACGGGCTGATTCCCGAATAATTTTAAGCTGTTGGAAATTCATACTAAGCCCCTTTCATTTCATTCTGTTTGATATACCCAAAGAACCCCGCGTTACAGATAGGCGGTGAGTGAAGGTCACCAATAATGCTGCGGCAACTTCACGTCCGAGGGGTAGCATTAGATTTACGGGGGATATGGGTGACAAACAAATACAAAAAAACCGTTGCTTATGTTTTTTTGTACTAAGCAAAGTGAATGGCATTCCTAAAAAGGTGTCTTTAGACGTGAAATTGAGAAATAGCCTTATTTTTCAAAAAATAAAAATTTATAGAACATGGCAAATTTGACTCAGCCAAATGCTCAAAAACAAAATCGGCTATAATAAATAACTTTTTAATATAGCACCTTGCCCTGCTCCCGCCGCGATCAATGCCGCTTTTCATGTTTCTTATATTGTTCTTATGCAACTTGTCTTTATAAAAATTACTTTCATGCAAATAATTATCATTAAGATTTATTAATGGTATAATTCATCCCTTATAAAACACCATAAAATCAGAAGGAAAGACTGTGACCCAAAAATCAACCACAGCAACCTCAGCCCCCCCTAAATATCGTCCAACCCCTCCGCGCTTGGTGCAGGTAAGAAAGGTGGCAGACACTTCCCAACATTTGCGTAGAATCACTTTCCACAGCCCAACATTGCATAACTACCCAGTTGATTGTGCTGGGGCGCATCTGAAAGTCTTCCTACCATTAGCCCATCAAACACAGCCGGAATTACCGGTTCTTGGCGAGAATGGCCCACAATGGCCCGCAGCAGATGTACGCCCCATTGTTCGAACCTATTCTGTTCGCGCCATCCGTCCTGAAACTTGTGAAATAGACATTGAATTCGCCATTCATGACCATAGCGGCCCAGCGGTAGATTTTGCTCGTCATGCCAAAGTGGGTGATTGGATAGGGATAACGAATCCTGGCGGGCCTGAAACCATGCTACCTGCGGCAACATACAGTTATCTGGTTGGAGATTCTTCTTCACTGCCCGCCATCGCCGCATTGTTGGAAACATTACCCGCCAATGCGCAAGGGCATGCCATTATTCGTGTCGATACTCCGCAAGATGTGCTTAATCTGGTGAAACCGGCGGGTGTTGAACTTAGTTGGATTATTGGCGGTACCGAGAAAACCGATGATGTTGTCACCCAATTCTGCGCACTGGATTTGCCGATGGAAGAAGCGACATTTTGGCTGGCCGGTGAAGACCGGATGGTGGTGCAGTTGCGCCGTTACCTGCGCCGTGAAAAAAGCTGTGACCGCCAGCAACTCTATGCCGTCCCTTATTGGCGTGAGGGTTTGAATGAAGAGGATTATCATCACAAACGCCATGAAGTGATGGACAATATTGACGACTAGATCTCATTAATATCTGTAGAATCAATGGACATTACTTTGTCGTGTCCATTTTACTGATTCTTTTTTGCCTTTTCCCGTTAAAACCTTGTAAATTTCCTGCGACAATTCCCTGTTATTTGTTAGTCTTAAAGCTACTTAGCCTGCAATACGGCACTTAATTATCGTTAAATGGCTCTAATGCCCATTTAGCGCAGTAAAGTTATTAGGAGCGTGTTCGAAATGAAGTCGCAAAATGATCCTGGCCGATCTAAATCTCGCCATCACGAATATTCCCTTCTCCTGCCTATTTTTGCGCTGGTTATTCTTAATATTTGGGGAGATACCAGCAATTTTGCTGCCATTATCGTGATCAACCTGATTGCACTGGTCGGTATTCTGAGTAGTGCTTTCAGTGTCGTTCGTCATGCTGACGTTCTGGCACACCGTTTGGGCGAACCTTATGGTTCATTGATCCTCAGCCTATCCGTGGTGGTGTTGGAGGTCAGTTTGATCTCGGCGATGATGGCAACAGGCGATGCTGCACCCGCATTGATGCGCGACACACTCTATTCCATCATCATGATTGTTGTCGGGGGATTGGTCGGGGTGTCCTTGCTGCTCGGTGGGCGTAAATTTGCTACCCAGCATGTCAATTTAGTCGGCATTAAACAGTATCTGATGGCTATCTTCCCGTTAGCTATCATTGTGTTGGTATTACCCAGCACTTTGCCAGATGGCAGTTTTAGTGTGGCACAATCACTGGTTGTCGCGGCAATTTCAGCGGCGATGTATGGTGTTTTCCTGCTGATTCAAACCAAAACCCACCAAAGTTTGTTTGTCTACGAACATGAAGATGATGGTGATGACCCTCACCACGGTAAACCGTCTTCTCACAGTAGCCTGTGGCACACAGTTTGGCTGTTAGTTCATTTAGTTGCGGTTATCGCGGTTACCAAATTTGATGCTAACCCATTGGAAGCGCTGTTGACCGAGTTAAACGCACCCGCGAAATTTACCGGTTTCCTGATTGCCTTACTTATCCTGTCACCGGAAGGGTTGGGAGCATTAAAAGCGGTGTTGGCGAATCAGGTTCAGCGAGCAATGAATCTGTTCTTCGGTTCGGTGCTGGCCACCATTTCACTGACCGTGCCGGCGGTAACTTTAATTGCCGTACTGACCGGGCAAGAGTTGAACTTTGGCCTGGAAGCGCCACATATCGTGGTCATGGTCAGTGTCTTGATTCTGTCGCAAATCTCATTCTCTACTGGTAGAACCAACGTGCTCAACGGCACTGCGCATTTGGCGCTGTTTGCCGCTTATATGATGACTATCATGCTGTAGCAGCCATTCTTTGTAGATATCCCCGAAAAGGGATAAGTAAAGGGCAAGCGTTTGTGGCGCTTGCCCTTTTTTATCGGGTCATCCATTCATAATCTTGAGTTATGAATAGGCATTCAAGGTATGTTGGCAGAGTGCAGAGCGGACACAGTCCTGTTTATCAAAGCGAATAATGCCAATCATTTCATCCTCAGCAAAACGCTCCAGTGCGTCGCTAAGACCTGATTTCACCCCACGCGGCAGGTCGCACTGAGTGATATCACCATTCACGATAACAGTGACATTTTCACCGAGGCGGGTAAGAAACATTTTCATTTGGCTGGCGGTCACGTTTTGCGCCTCATCGAGGATCACCACCGCATTCTCAAAGGTACGCCCGCGCATATACGCAAAAGGCGCAATTTCGACTTTACCGATTTCCGGCCGTAAACAATATTGCATGAAAGAAGATCCGAGTCGGCGCAGCAGAATGTCATACACCGGGCGGAAGTAAGGCGCGAATTTCTCAGAAATATCACCGGGCAAGAAGCCCAAGTCTTCATCTGCCTGTAGTACAGGTCGCGTCACAATTATCCGATCAACTTCTTTATGAATTAATGCTTCAGCGGCCTTGGCCGCGCTGATAAAGGTTTTACCACACCCTGCTTCACCGGTAGCGAAGATGAGTAGTTTACTTTCTATGGCTGATAAGTAATGACCTTGAGCTTCCGTACGCGCCTGAATAACGGAGGTATCACGGCTATCCCGCGCCATACCTATTGATTCAACACCGCCCATTTGCACTAACGATGTCACGTTTTCTTCCTCACGTTGGCGATGGCTACGTGAATCACGTCTAATAACACGTTTAGCTTCACGACGAGCTTTGATCACTGCTTTCTGTCTTCCCATAGTGGCACCTTTCAGTTTGATTCAACTACCGCCGAGCAAAAATTGCCCGCGCGATGATGTTTCACATTCAGATGAGGTTTTGGCTTCCTTTGCAGCCAATAATAGCCAATGAAAATGCGAATAAAGTTAGCCCCCAGCCTAATAAGCCGGATGAAAACAATATCGCAAGGGAGTGATAACGTGATGTTGATACTGGAAACGAGGATGACAAAAATACTGGAATTTTAGAGTCGGAGAGTAAGCCCTCGTAACAACGAGTCGCTTGATTGAAACTTTGATTTTGTCTTAACAGCCCAATCATGGACTCTACCATTAGCGATCCCCGCAGTGATAAACAACAGCCTAAACTATAATCAGCTTAAACAATGCACCGTGTGAAAAATACCGCCAGATGATTACAGTATAATGACACTCGTAAAATTCGCGATAGCAAAATGTAAAAAAATATAACATTCCCATCTGCTCGTTTTTTACTCTAATTACTTTTTATATCACGCGATACTATTAACTCACTTTTAGTTCCCGGCATTAAACCGGCTTTGTTATTTCGCCCTTGCTTTTTTGTTTATTTTTTAAGCAAAGGCGATAATTAAAAATAACCTAACTAGACAATAAGATAGCGTTAATCTTAATTAATTTGGTGGTCATCAGCGGCTAATTCGTAAATCCTGTAAACGTGTTTTTTGCTTGCCTTCATTATCAAAGTTATCTCTCGCCAGCCAATCATTAAATGCTTGCTTAATGAGTGGCCATTCGCGGTCAGTGATGGCGTACCAATTGGTATCTCTATTACGCCCTTTGGTCACAATCGCCTGCCGAAATTGCCCCTCATACTGAAAACCAAATCTTATTGCAGCAGCATTTGAAGGCCCATTCAATGAATCACATTTCCACTCACAACGGCGATAACCTAATTTGTCGAATACATAATGTAAGAGTAAATAGATAGCTTCGGTACCGGCTGAATGACGTTTTAAACGCGGCGACCAATTCACTGAACCAATCTCAATTACACCATTTTTTTCATCAATTCGCTGTAGGCCAACCGTCCCCAAAGCCACAGCAGATTGCGCCTCGACTACCGTATAGTGGAAAGCATCTTTAGCATTAATTAATGTTTGCAGATATTGCTGAAAATCCGCTTCACTTTCTGGCCGTTCACAATAAAAATAGGTCCAATCACTCGTATCGGCGGCCATGTGATAAGCCTGATACAAAGATATTTCATGTTTATCTGAGTCAACGGGAACCAAATGGCAAAAATTCCCCGGTAAATCGTCTGGTTGAGGTCGCAGTGCGGATTGCCAGTGCGGCAACTCTGCGCCAATAATTTGTCCGAAATGATTTTGATTCACTGTATGCTCCGGTTATCACGTCACTGTCAGAAGAATATCAAAAGGTTATCACCGCCATAATGTCTGGTAAATCATAGCAATATATAAGACAAAGGAGTAAATGAAAGCGGAGTTTTATGGAGCCAACTTGGGGGAATAACATAAAATAAATTCTGAATACCCGATATAAGTTAGCAATCAGGTATTCAGAGAAAAATAGCCCTTAGCCTCGGCGTAAATTAACCACCGGTGCAACTTTGGGAAGTTGTAACCCTTCTTTGACTTCCAACAGTTGCCCGTGTTCATCGTTATACAATGTGAGACAAGAGCCTGCTTTTAATTGCGCAATAATCTCACTCGACATTTCCATGCTATTCGCCAGTTCTTCATCATCCAAATGAGGCCGATGCCCACGGCGCTCAACTTGAAAACGCACTTGGTTATATTTGGCCCAAACAATTAGTACTACGGCATTAAATGCTGCGATAGCTGCATATAAGGCTAATGTCGTCAAACCGGCCAGAATATACATTCTGAACGGAACCGGCCCCATATTTGGCGCTTCATGGACCATATCCAGAAAGCCCTTCACAAACAGGAAGATAAAACCAAACCAAGCTAATGCCGTAATAATAATGTCAATCAAGCGCGGGATGAGCCGCTGTTCAGTATGAATCAGAAGTGTGCTCATGGTTTAACCCTCCCGATGCCGCGGTCTGGGCTTATCCAGCGCGCACGTTTACGTTTGGTATTCAGCATGACTTTTGGGAACGAAACCACGGTGGTGAACAAGCTCAGCATCCAGTAAACCATCGGATACCAGATGATCCAAAACAGTGAACTGCCCAATTTAGGTTCATAGCGCCGTTCAATCACCAAACTGATAGCAAACTGCAATAGACAAGTCAGCGCCAATACCATCCCGGTAAACGCGGGCGGGAAGATCGTTTGCACATGGATTCCCGGCGGCAATGTTATCACCATCCCCAGCAGGAACAGGATGATGCTGAACAGGTAAGTAAAGGCCCAAGTGATTGACAGTGAATATTCCAAGAACAAGATCCACATCCGGCGATTACGCCAGCGCCACAACTTGAACATATTCTTCAGGAAAACCTCCGCCCCACCCTGTGCCCAGCGCAGCCGTTGTTTCCACAAGCCACCTAAGGTTTCTGGCATTAAAATCCAGCACAAACCACGGGGTTCAAAGAACACTGACCAATGCCTTATCTGGAGTTTCCAACTGATATCAATGTCTTCGGTTATCATATCTGGGCTCCAGTAGCCCACATCTGCCAATGCTCTACGGCGAAAAGCCGCTACCACACCGGAAACAGTGAAAACTTGCCCATAAACGCGTTGAGTCCGCTTAATCAACCCAATGATAGAAGAGAATTCCCCCACTTGAACACGGCCAATCAAAGTTGAGCGCGTGCGGATACGCGGGTTCCCCGTCACCGCGCCAGTCCGTGGGTTGGCAATCATCGGTGCAACCAGATAAGGCACCGCATGCTTATCCAGCAAGGCGTCGCCATCAATACACACCAGATACTCACTGCGTGCGGCTGCCGTTCCCATCCTTAAGGCAATAGCTTTGCCCTGATTATGGGCCAGGTGAATGACGCGCAGACGAGGGTCTTCGACCAACATGGCATCCAGCACTTGTGCCGTGTCATCGCTGGAACCATCATTGATAGCAATGACTTCAATGTTGGTATAACTCTGTGCCAATGCCGCGTGAATGGTTTCCCGTGCATTCTCCCCTTCGTTAAAGCAAGGAATGAGAATAGATACCAGTGGGTTGCCTTTCAGCTCTGGAGGGGGAACATCATCGCCCCACGCCCAATGTCTTTCTCGACGGAACCAGAAATAGACCCCCCCCGTTATCCAAATACCGGACATAAAGAGTGGATAGAAGAAGACAAAATTCAACAGCACGTCGCCAGTAAAGAGCAAGATCATGCCCGCAGGGATACTCAGCACCAGGCATAGGATGAGTAATGCAATAATTCTATCGATCATATAAAGGGTACCAGGCAGAAGATAGCACAGGGCGGACATCTTTTAGCGGTGGTTCGCCAGTGATAAAGTTATCCGGATAGTAACCAAAATTTTGCGCGCCATTTAACTGCAACTGGCGCATCCATCCCGCCAGTATCGGGCCGCTGATGGCATTGTTGCCCTCAGGTTTGGTCCAGTCCTTTGATTGCAGTTCAAATACGGTTTTATTGAGTGCCCCCGGCCGCTGAGCAACTTTATTGACCAGCTGAGATAACCACTCATTAGATTCTGATAACGGCACTTTCTCCATTAACGGCATGGCCATCGGGGCAACCCAATCATAGTTCGCCAGGAAATCATCAAGATTCTGTGCAAACCATGCTTCGCTTTCCGGTTCTAAAATCGGCATCGCGAATATATTGCGGGCTGATTTGACTTGCGGGCCGCGAATATCACGTACCTGACGGGTCAACTCATTGGTAAAATCAACCAAATATCGACTTTTATAACGAGTCCAGCGCGCCATCATTTCTGGGTCCTTGCGTATCTCAGCAATCGAGCCGGGGAAGCCCGCTTTTTGGTAGGCAGTGATCGCATCCGGCGACGCATCTTCAAAATCAGACATGACTGCATCGTCGTGATAAAGAATGCCGTCGATAGGTGCGCTGTAGGCTAAATCGCGATAAATATCGATAATGCGCTGCCGGACTTCTGGATTGAATGGAGATAAGCGGCGATATTGGTCAGGATCGATGCTGGTTTTACCGGTTTTTGGATCAATACGTTTAATCCGCGGTAAAGATGGGTCCATATCAAAGGCCAGTACGGGCATCCAGGCATAGACATCAACATCCGGACGTGAAGCTAACTGCCATGCTACGCGGTTAAACAAGTCCTGACGCATCGGTATCCAGCGGTTAGGGAAGTAGACCTGCCGAATATTGCCATCCCCTTTCGGGTCGGAAAATGCTTGTAAAAATACCGTGGTCACACGTAAATCAGAGATCCTCTGGACTAATTTATCAAGGTTTTCTCTTTCCTGTACTGGGTCAGGATCATAGAGATAATCCAAATCAACATGCGCTACCCGCATGATGTCCTTTTCCTGAACCGAGGTGACTAACTGAGCAAAATCTTTCAATGACGGATTATTACTGATCAAAATACGTGGGATATTCATCAAGTCATTGACGTTGCCAATACCCGGTTCCAGAGTCATCGCCATTTGGTAACCGTGCTGGCGCAAGATATTCAAAACAGTGCCGTTTGGTGCGCCGTACGGCCAGACCCAAACCCGTGGCTGTTTGCCGGTTGCTTTAATAATTCGCTCAGTTATCAATGAAATGTCTTTTTCCATCCGCTGCTTAAATGCAGCTTCAGTTTCATACTTTTTCGTCTTCGGGTCATATATCAGGTTAGCGGCAGCAGGCTCGGTATTCCCTTGCGGGTTCGCTATCACGCCATAATGCGAGGCATAGGTATGCGCACCGATTTCAATCAGATTGGACTTGGCCATTTCACTGATCTGCTTCCAGGTCAGGAAACGGTCCCTATCCGTGCTTAAACCACCAAAATCTACCTTTTTATTGGCCGGGGTATCAATCCATGTCCCCACAGGGGCCAATATCGCAGGCAATTTATTCGCCTCTAATAGCGGGTAAACCCGATTGTAAAAACTGCTATAACCATCATCAAAAGTCAGTAATACGGCTTTGTTTGGTAACGGGGTTCCCCCATTCCTGGCCGCCAGAATTTGGTCAACAGAGACGACGTGGTAGCGATTGTCTTTTAGCCAAGCGAGTTGTTCACTTAGTGCACTGCTTCTTACCGATAAATAGCGCTGATCTGCCGAATCATCTTCAACATCATGGTAAGCAATGACCACAAACGTATTCTTCTGCCACGGTCTTTCACTCAGCGGTAATGCGCGCTCGGCCGGTGGGACAAATACGGGTTTTTCTGCATAACAGACCGACGCCAGCAACGTCACTAATCCAACAACCAATATCCGAATAAAAAATTGTATCTTCGCCATAGCGATTTCCCTTAGAAACGGTAATTCAAATCGAAAGCGAGTGAGAGGTCATGCTCACGGACCCCATCATAAGGGCGCTTATCGTAGGTTAGGGCCAATCCGGTATCGACAACATCATTCCATTGCACACGCTGGCCATAACTTGCCGTGGTAACCAGGCCATTGCCGTAGTTTTTCTCCCAGTAGCCACCGACACCCAGTTGCACTTGCTGGCTCCAGATAGTTTTATAATGGCGGTACATAATGTGATTTAAGGTCACCGCGGGTACATAAGTGAAATCACGTTTTGGATTGTAATAAATCACGTCTTCTTTGGTATTGGTGCTAGCTGCCAACCCTAAATTGAAATCGGCCGTCAGGTAAGGGCCGCTCCAGATACGCTGACGCCCATTCAATTCGTATTCCCACCGATTGTTACCGTCAGAGAAATCAGACGGGGTGATATTAAATTCAACATCACGGCGTTCATCGTTTTTCCACAACACAAATGCAGAGGCACTGTTGGCGGTGATATTGTTTTTCATCGCCCGCAGCGGCGTATCTTTCGCCAATCTTTCGAGCTGACCACCCACCCGCCAATGGTCATTAAACTCATACCAGGTTGATAAACGGAATCCGGTTTTATTGCCAAAACCATAATTCTGATTATTCACTTCAGCTTCAGCCCAGTGGTCACGGGAAGTCCACTCGCCCCCTAATCGGGTCGCACGATTGATACCCTTACCTTCTTCAAATTGAGCATTATCAAAGCTCCCGCCGCCAAACACGCGCCAGTTTTCGGCAATAGGTGGGCTATATAAAATCGCCTCAAGGCCGTAATCTTTGTCACCCGTGATGGGGCTTCCAGAGGAGATGACGCGGTTACCGGTCACCCGCAGTTCATACATATTATGAACTTTGCGTTGGCGGTCTAATTCTTGCGACGGCACATCTTCCGGAGAGCGCGCAATCACATCGTCAGTCAATAATTCCATCTGATGCCACTCTTGCAGATCCATCGCCGTTTCAGCTTGCGCCCGTTCCAGAATCAGGCTGCGTGGTGCTAGCGACTCGACTGCCTTCAACTCTTGTTCCGATTTACGCGGCAAATCTCTGGCCAGATAAACGCTGGCTAAAGCAATGCGTAAATTTTGGTTAGCAGGAGCCGTGCTGGAGAGGGTCTCCAGTTTTTTCTGGGCTGCCGGCAGGTCATTAAGGGCCACCAGCGATTGAACCAGCAAGGTCTGACCTTCCATCCAATCATCATTGGGTTCTTTGCCCGGCAGACCATACACCCCCACCTGATAAGGAGTTTGTTCGCTGTAGTTCTTGGCAAATTGATGAGCCTTATCCAACTGCTCACTTTCATTCAAAGCGTAATAGAGATCATCAGCATCCAGCAGGTCATCACTGTTGCGGAATGTTTTACCGTCGGCGTAATACAAACTGGTGAGAATTGGTGCAGCTTTTTCCGGCATCCGGCGATCAATATAAGCAGAAGCTGCCCAACGGCGGGCATAATCAGGCATTTTGTAGCCCTCAGCTTCCATGCTTTCATATTCTTTAATCAGTTCTTCGGTATGGTGGCGAACCAATAATGCACCGAGCCTATCAATTCGCGCCCGCTGATAATCGTCCTGCGCCTCAGGCTCTTTGCTCCAACGGGCTAATAAATCCTGATAATCTGCCAAAGCCTGATCCGCGATATAAAAACGTTCTGTTTCACTGCGGGTCGGTAGCACGGCCATACGAACTTGTTCAGCCGCCGCATCTCTTTCAAGCTGTCGATACTGCTCGGCCGTAACCAGTTTTGGGTTCTCTTTAGCAAGCTGTAATGCTGGGTCGGCAATACGGTTTCTTTGCAAAATCTCGAGGTGACTTTTTAATACTTCCTCAGATTCTGGCGCTAATCGCACCGCCTCACTGGAGGCCTGTAATGCGTCATAATTGCGATCGGTGGCTCGGTTCAGATAAGCCAGAGTCATATAGTTTTGCGCCGAGGGGTTGCGGTCAGCTAACTCTTTTGCCTGTTGTAAAGCCGCGCCACCACGACCAGAATCCGCCTGTGTCATGATCATGCCAGTGATAAGGTCGGGGTTAGTGGGGTCTTTCTTTAAGCTGCTTTGCCACAGTGCCAAAGCTTGATCCCAACGTTTTTCATTACGATAAGCACGCGCCGCAGAAGCCAGGCCACGTGAGGAGAGATTTATTGAAGAATAATATCTTTCGTAAACATCAATGACTTCCTGGTCACGCCCAGCCCATCCCGCAATTTGCAGCCAGTCGTCAACTTGACCACTATTAAGTGGCCCTGCTTTAGATTCTTTCTGTAAATAATCAAGGACCGGTGCGGTATCCCCAGCTCTGGCTTTGATGATTAATGAATCATACTGTGTATCTGCCAATACGGGATTAACAGAAAGACCGGAAATTAATAGCGCTAATAAAGTCATTCTGTGCCGGTGCAACGGGCGCAGCAGTGTCGTAAATGCGTTATACATTATATAACCCTTAAGCCAGCAACTTGTTTGATTTTCAAGAAAAGCTACTTCATGAACATCCATTTTTCATTATGGAATTATGATGAAATGAAGTCCTTAGAATGTATTACAACATGTTACATAGGATAGTTGAAAGGAAATACTATTGTCGAATTATTATAGAACATTGTTATTCCAGCGATTAATAGAGGCGAAAATGTAGTGCGGGCGTTAATTCTGATTGATTTAGGATTATTCTTAGATAAATATCCTGTAAAAAGGCAAAATTTAAAGACTAAATATTTTTACTAAGGGAATCCTGCGACATAGTGTTCTGCAAAAAAGATGACAAAAAGCGATCTCCAGACCCTTTTTGGCGAGAATTTGTATTTATCTTATTGATTTTATACAAAATTAATTATATTTTCATACCCATAGAGTGATAAAGTCATAAGCAAGAGAAATTATAACCTATGTTATAATAATAAATAGAATAGCGTTATTCCCTAATGAAATTAACAGCCTCTATCATCGGGAGATTAAATAAAAATAAACTTTAACTCTATATTTCGTATGATAATTTTCTTTTTTATATATTTTAAACCATGCTGTAATCAGAATTGAGAATAGACCCAGTTAAAAGATAAAAGGGTCTGTTTTAAAAATGAGTTTAATTCAGATAAAATGAGGCGCGGTGCAAAAATTAATTACAACGACACAAATCGCGATTTGATTTGCTTAAAAATTCAAAACCGTTATTGGTAATGAGGATCATATCTTCCAGCATAATCGAGCCAATACCGATGCCGTAATAAGGTGTTTCGAGACTTAGCACCATCCCAGGGAGAAATGTTTCCGTTGCCAATGGGCTGACAAAAGGCGCTTCTTCCAGCCCCAAAAATACACCATCGCCATGGCCAAGATGACCGCGGTTATAATGGGGCAAACCGGAGGTTTTAATAACAGCCATGGTGGTGTCAAATACATCTTTTAACTTAACGCCCGGTGCCACCATTGATAGCATATGTTCGTGCCCGGCTCTTATTGTGTTGTATATCTGCTGCGTAAGCTCATCCGGCTCCCCCAGCACAAATGTTCTGGCAAGATCCGCACCATAACCCGCCACATCTACCCCGCAATCAAACTTAATTAAATCCCCGAGCTTTGCTGGGGTCTCATCAGCAAACATTTTAGGTGAGAAATTAACGCCGACAGAAATAAGATTAAAGCGAGAGAAATTGGTCTCGGGGAAGGTCATGACAGCAGCTTTAAATGCAGCGGTCAATTCTGCTGCCGTACAACCCACACGGATATGTTTAGCGGCACTGGCGATACCGAACTCAGTAATTTCAGCACTTTTACGCAGGTATTTAATCTCCCACGGGCTTTTAACCATTCGGATTTCATTGAACAGCGGCGTTGAATCAACCCACTTTAGCCCCGGAGCGACTTTATCTAACACATTTTTACCGCCGTTAGACATAGCCTGTAATTCAATTGCAATGGTTTTATCCAGCACGCCAGCACTCGCAAGGGCCTCTTTCACTAAACCAAAAACAGCTTCTACTGGTGGGCCAATAGGTCGTTCGCGCTTTCTCTGATGATTAAGTGGGTTCCGCGGGTCATCAACATCAACCCATACCGGGAAGGTTTTCAGCACCATGTTGGGCATATCAAAGTGGGTGCTGGCGGCTTCAAACTCATTCATGATGATATGAGACGGAATGCTTTCATCACGAAACATAATGGCGACAGCTGCACCCGTGTGCCGGAAGGTATACATAAAGAAACTGGCGAAACCAGTCAGGTAATAGAAATTATCACAGACGGTGACCACCAGAGCGTCAAGCCCTTCGCGCTCCATGACTACACGGGCTTTACGGCTGACCGCATCTAAATGGGCAATTTTTTCTTTATTCACCGGAATGTCCTTCAAGGCTTACTTTATCTGTAAGCTGAATCATATACCGGTTATGAGCGAGATTCTAACGGGCAATCATGACAACTGCCGACACCCGGCAGTTTATTCCGTTGGCAACAAGTGCGGCGTTCCATATCACCATTTCTTGGAATAACAGTGCGATAGAGGGGATTGTCTCGTCCATCCGGTAAGCTTGAAGTGAGAAAAAAGTTTTCAATAATAGTGTCATAGCCCTCAATAGGCCCCAGCTTATTCGCAAATTCGCGTAGATACCAAAACATCAAATAACCTACGTTATTCCATATCAGCCGGATATTAGCTTTTGGCTGGCGCTCTATTTTCGCCATAACAGGAATAATATGATGATCGAGTAATAAATAGAGCCGCTCCAGTAAAGATGACGGTGATTTATCTAGCCTATTATGGTTATCTAGCCAACTACGGCCATCTAACCAACCATGCTGATAGTAGATAATTTCGGGCCGCCCTGTGGTATGAAATTTAACCCGAACTCTTTCAGGGCGGATATCTATTACTCTGGGTAATGCCAGTAACATCAAGATCATCGGTGGGATCACCAGACCGAAATACCATTGCCCCCATAATGAGTGCAGCGCTTTATGATGCGGATTAAGCTCGGTACCGTCGTAGTAATACTTTTCATAGTTTTGCATCAATATGGGTAAGTTATTTTCTGCCGCCCACTGTTCCAATAACACACTTTCTTCAGGTATTTCAATTGCATTGACATAAAAAGATTCGGAGAAGTGCACGAACGTACGGGCAAACAAACTGGCAATTTCATCAGAAATCGCCGTTGTTGAAGGATAAATTACCTCAGCTGTATTCGACACAATCCATACTCCACGGGACTCATAGAGATGATATTATTACATTCAGTGATAATGATTATCAATAAAGTTAATTAATAATTCTCAACAGCATTAAATGCTAAAATACCACTCCATTTTGGTCATAACAGAAATGGATTTTGTCATTGATAATTAGTGATCAATCAATCCGATAACTCACCGACAGAATGCCTTTCTTCTCCGAAATTGACTGCACAGTGACCTTACCCAACGCGCCCGAAGAACTCACGTGAGTACCGCCACAAGCATAAGCCGGCAGTTCACCAAAACTAACTTCGCGGAAATCACCCTGTACAGAAATATGTCGCGGTAAATCTTGCTGGATAAATTGCTCCAAAGTCGCCTGAATAGCATCAATATCAATCAGTTGTGGGTTTTGTGACCGTTTAAATGACACTTTGCTTTCCCCTGGCCAGTGGTGCGCTTTCACCGGAAGCCAACCATAACTTTCACCAATATTGCCAATCAGATGCCCTGCTGAATGCAGGCGAGTATTTAACAGACGGCGTTCACTGTCCACAACAGCGCGATAGGTTCCCGGAGCAATGGGCTGCGCCAGGTAATGAATTAATTGCCCCTGCTGTAGAACAACCCGCAATACATTATTATCGCCAATATAACCTGTATCTGAAGGTTGCCCACCGCCTTGCGGGTGGAAAATCGTGGCCGGCAATATCACGGCAAACTCCTCGCCATCAGATGTGCAGCTCAGTACATCAACATCCATAGTCAGTGTATCGCTTTCAAAAAATAGACAGGTTGTCATCATCATTATCCTTTTATCATTTCCATTATTATTATATTGATGTCAGTCTGGCGTGATAATCCGTCACATACTCAAAGGACTGTTGCGCTGTGAGCACAAATTTTCCGCTAGCATTGCTAAGTGAAATGGCCATTTTTGTTAAAGTGGTCGAAACCGGCAGTTTTTCAGCTGTCGCCCGCCAATTAGGGGTTTCACCTTCGGCAATTAGCCGCAGTGTCAGCCGGCTCGAGAAAGCGCTGGCAACCCGTTTATTGCAACGAACCACCCGTAAATTGCGCTTGAGTGAAAGTGGCGAGGAGGTTTTTAAACGCTGCAACGCAATGCTCAGCGCCGCCAACTCGGTAATGGAGGTCAGTGGTCAATACAATCAGGAGCCGGAAGGGCTTATCCGCATCAGTGTGCCAAAAGCAGTAGGCCGTTTTGTGGTTCACCCCCATATGCCCGAATTTTTGCGTCACTACAGCAAAATAGATGTGCAGCTAATATTAGATGACCGCTATGTCGATTTGATTGATGAAAATGTGGATTTGGCAATTCGAATCACCGACCAGCCACCATCAGGAATGATCGGGCGGCAATTAATGGACATTGAACATTTACTGTGTGCAACACCTGAATATCTTGCCGCTCACGGAGTGCCACTGCATCCCCATGATTTAGCTAAACATAGTTGTATTTATCTGGGTGAAACACCGGGGGATGCGCGCTGGAAATTCCGCCAAGGGACTAAAACTGTCACAGTCGCAGCCAAAGGCCGTTATGCGGCGAACCACACTGGCGTCAGACTGGATGCAGTATTGCAGCATCTTGGTATTGGCAGTTTGCCCTATTTTACGGCCAGAACCGCCCTACAACAGGGGCTGGTAGTGCAGGTATTACCCGAGTGGCGTTTTATCAGCTCATATAGCGGCGGCTTATGGTTACTTTACCCACCAACGCGCTATTTACCCCCCAAACTTCGCGTATTTATTGATTATATCGTCGGTCGTTTACGCGATGAACCCAAGTTACCGCCCCGCTAAATATCACGAGGCAGTTACTATTTCGTACTGCATAAATTCCGTACCGCGTAATTAGTTTTTTCGCGCCAACATGGTCGCAAAGCGCAATTTTATCCGGTTACCTTGCTCATCGGTCTTATGTAGCTGTCCGACATCTTCGTTGTATTTAATGATGTCCCAATCTTTATAGTAATGACTTAACTCACCCGACTTTAAGGTGAAAGAGAAAGGCACAGTACAAGGGAAGTCATCAGTCGACATGGCCGAGATAATCAGGTTGTAACCACCGGGTAAGGTACACTCTTGCATATTATTGATAATATGCGGGATTCTCTCTGGTTGTAGGAACATCAATACCACTGTCGAGAGAATAAAATCGTAGCGATTATCCAGACTGGCTTCATTGATATTATAAGTGCTGGCCGCTATATTTTGTCGTTCTTCCTGCTCAATGATTTGTTGTAACCGGCTGATACTTTCACCATTTTTATCCACAGCGGCCACATCAAAACCTAATAAATTCAGATACAATGAATTGCGTCCGGAGCCACAGCCTAAATCAAGTGCTTTACCAGGTTTGACTGTTTTTACCGCCTCAATCACTTCGGAATGTGTCGGGGTTAAATTGTATTTCTTATGATAAAAATCTTCCGGCGTGCAATAAAAACTGAGTTGGCATTGCAGATCATCTGAACAGGCGGCAATACGGTGCCAGACTTGTGGCTCAATAAACGGGGGTTGATGTTCACAAGAAAATGAGTGCCTTTCCAGGGTGTTACCCGCTTCATCAAGGATTAAAAAGTCCATCTCTCCACTCAGGAGAGTCAGCTTGGCCCACGTCCCGGCTTTAGTATTGTGTTTTTCACGAAACATCGCGGGTACGCCAGCACTGTCCCAGACCGGTAATTCTTTATAGCAAAGCAAGGCTGATGTATTTTCCATGCTGTTATTCCTCAGATAATTTAAAGATGCATTTTATATGCAACATATAGTACAGCATAAATTCTATTAAATGAAGTCGTCCAAACAGATAAGAATACAGTAGGGATTTAGTTTATTTAATCAATGAAATCATTAAAATAGTGAGTATTTCACATCACGGAATTTTAGATTTAGCCCCTTTTAAGCTCTCTATATGGTCTGCCAATTTTTGTATATCAACGTCAGTCAGATGTGCTTTGGCCTTATTGCCCCTGCCGACAATTTTGCCGTCACGTCGTGCAGTCAGGCCATCGACGATTTCATCACGGGATAGCGATATTAATGGCGGCGCTTTATCCAGCCCTTTTCGATCCGCCAAACGCCCATGACAACTTGAACAGGTTTGTTTATAGATATGTTCACCGTCAGTCGCGGCCTGAGAGGTGGCGCTAAACACCAGGATGCATGCAGCCAGCAGTAAGATTTTCATCTTGTTCCCGTTGCCCAATGTTGGAACAATGTGGCCAGATCTTTTTCGTTACGTGCGCCCTGATGTAACTCAGTGACTTTGCCGTTGCGGTCAATCATAAAAGAGGTTGGCGTGCCAATGACCTGATAGCGCTCCTGGGTGATACCCAGTTGATCGCGAATAACGGGATAACTGATATTACGCTGCGCCAATACCGAGCCAATATCTACCTGTTCGGAATCAGTATTAATCGCCACCACCACGATATCCTGTTGATATTGTTGGCTCAGTTTATCCAAAGTGGTCATTTCAGCCAGACAGCCACCACAGCTTGCTGACCAAAAGTTGAGGTAAACCTGTTTGCCTTTCCATTGTTCGAGTGCCACGGGTTTACCTTGCAGGTCATAAGCGGCCAATGGAGGTGCCGCCTCTCCCACAGCCACTTCTTCTTGCTTACAAGCACTCAGCAGCAACAGTAAAGCGCATAAACTCACTGTTTTGATTTGATTACGCCACATGATGCCGACTCTCCTCCTTAAGATACTTACCGTGCTGGAGCCGGATGATCCGATCAGCAACACACCCTAAATCCGGATTGTGAGTGACCATAACAATGGTTCTGCCTTGTTGATGAATATGATTGAGCAAATCTAATACCCGCTGTTCATTCTCCTCATCAAGGTTACCGGTAGGTTCATCAGCAAAAATAATGGGCGGCTGATTGACCAGTGCGCGCGCGATACATACCCGCTGCTGCTCACCGCCAGAAAGCTGGCTAGGTAAATGGCCCATACGTGGCGTCATCCCTACCTGTTCCAATACTTGTCGAGCAGCAGTTTCATCCACCACACTGTGATAATGCTGCGCCAACATAATGTTCTCCAGCGCAGTCAGATAAGGAATAAGGTGGAATTGCTGGAAAACCAACCCAATTTTATCTGCGCGAAATTTCCTGCGCCCTTCTTCATCAAGACCCGCGGCATCAATGCCATCAAGCAATACCTGCCCCTCACTTACGGTATCGAGGCAAGTTAAGATATTCATTAACGTGGTTTTACCTGAACCCGATGCCCCCATAATCGCTACAAATTCGCCACGATTAATGCGGATGTTGATGTCTTCCAGCGCCGTCACCTGCCCAAAACGTTTGTATAAATGCCGAGTTTCAATAACCGCATCCGTGGTGTGTTTAGGTTGCACCCATGTGTGTGGCGATGTCATTTGCTACTCTCCTTTCAGGACTTTAGCCGGTTCAATATGAATAGCTCGTCGAGTGGGAACAATTGCCGCCACTGCGGCCACTAACAATGACAATATCAACGTTAGCGGCAATACCGGTGCGCGCAAAGCAATTGCCGCGTTGAAGACGGTTTGCCCCAATACCTGCGCCAGCACATAACCTAGCAACGCGCCACAAATGACCGCCGCCAGCGAGATTATCAATGTTTCAGTCAACATCTGGCGAATAATATCGCCGCCACTGGCACCCAGCGCTTTTTGTAACGCGAACTCTTTCGAACGTTCACCTACTATTGCCATTAACGTGGTGTTGACGCACAGCGATGACAGAATGAGGATAACCACTGAGACCAGCCCCATCAGCCCTTTTATCTTATCGAGAACCTGCCCTTCAGAGGCGGAAACCTTACGAATTGGCCTAATTTCAAGACTCGGATATTGCTCGCGAAGATGGCTGGCAAAGATTTCGACCTGGCCCACATCATTGCTGACACTCAGCAATGCATTACTGATACGCCCCGGTTGATTCAGCCATTTCTGCGCCAGTTCCAGATTGATAATCAACATGTTATCGGTGGCATCACCGGCTTCTACAATACCTTTAACTTGTAAACGCTGCCGTTCACTCCCATTGACCAACGTGATGGTATCGCCGACTTTGACGTGCAAACGCTCAGCCAGTTTGACGCCAATCATGGCATTACGATCATCAAAACTGACACCAATCCAGTTACCCGTCACTTGCCAATAAGGGACTAACTGCTGCAAAGATTCAAACCACACGCCCATCAGCACGACTTTTTCCAGCTCAGTGCGTGCCATCCCATAAATATAGGGGCTGGAGGCATTGATAAGCCCTTTCGGCGCAGCATCAATAATAGGCTGAAACTGCCCTTGTTCAAACGCGTTGCCGTTCCCTGGGCCGATGTAGAAATTCGCACCAAACGTGCGCAATTCCTGACTCATTTTGGCATTAATATCGAAATAAACTGCTGACATTGCGGTGACAATCGCCGCGCCGACGGTCAATGCTGCGAATACAACACTGACCCGCTGCATGCGCAGACGCAGCGCCCGTAACACTAAGCGCCAGAACATGCCATCCAGCCCTTTATGCTGTGTAACCCGAGGATTAACGGCCATAGAGCACCTCCACCGGATAAAGACGAGCAATGCGCCGGGCGGGGAACCACGTCCCAATCACGGCAATCAAAACGGAGATAACCAATACGCAAGGCACCACCATCCAGGCAAAACTCAGTGGGGCGCCAAACAGCATCAGACCGATGGTTTTTGCCAACCCCCACCCGGCCACACACCCTGCCAAGCCGCCAATCAAGCCGCTGATTGCTGCTTCAAGATAAAACAGCATCAAAATTTGCCATTGCCGAGCGCCCAAGGCTTTCATCAAACCAATTTCTTTAGCCCGCTCCATAATCGTGCTGGTCATCAGTGACGCTATCCCCATGGCGGCAGCAATCAGGGCTGCCAATGTGACCACCACCAACAATAGCTGTATTTTTTCAATCACCAATCCCTCTGACGCGGCGACTTGCCAGATAGGCCGCACCACGGAGCCAGATATTGCCTCTTCTAATTGGTGTGCAATGGAAGAAACATAGGCCGTGCAATACCATAAGTCATATTCTTCGGCATTGAGGGCTTCAAGATTTTCGCGCGCTTTACGCGATAACTCATTCTCCGGCACCGTCAGGGCCGAGACCCTGATAGCCTGAACTTTCCCCGGCAATCCAAGTAGTGATTGCACGGCGGCCAGCGGCAACACGAGCCGCCCCTCCTCTTCACCCCCACTGCTTAGCACACCACTTATTTTCACTTTCAGCGGGCCAGAAGCACCGTTGAGATTTAACTCATCACCAATTTTCCAACCTGTTTGCTGTGCGAGCTGCTTACCCAATAAAGCCTGTACCTCTTGGGCATCAGGTTTAACCGGCTCTTGTGGCCAGTCACCAGTAACCTGCCAATAGGGGCTGATAATTTGCTGGCCGGTGTGATAGTCCTCTTCATCAGGCACATCAACCGGCTGATTAAAATAAGTGCCTAATAGCGAAATATCCTGACCATTGACCTCAGTTTCCCCACTCAGCAATGGGGCAAAACCGACAATGTTATTACGCCAAAAAATGTCTTTAATATTGGGTAATTCGGCCTGATCCAGAAAATCCTGCCCTGTGAGCGGGTTACTTTTCTCACCAAACAGTGAGGGCAATGCCACTTGACCGGCGGGTTCAATCAGAATGTTGGCGCCATAGGATTTAAGTTCACGGGACATTTTATCGCCAATGTCTATCGACACCGCCAACAGTGAAGAGATAAGCCCGGCGGCCAGAAACACCGTAAATACGGCCAGTGATTTACGCCGGACATTTCTGAACCAAGACTGCTTGAGCATTCGCCACAGCATAATTATGGGTTCTCCTGCGAGTCATTGTCTTCAGCACCGATAACTGGGGTGACAAATTGCTCAGGATGTGCGCGGAAACGATTGTAATTGGCCTCCGACGAGAAGAAGTAGGTTTTATCCCCATAGCTGTATTTGAACTCGGCCTTTTGGTTAGTCAGGTGAGTTTTGTCAACCGGATCAATTACATCTAAGGTAATCACAGTCGTGAAATAATTAACGCCCGCCTCAAGAGAAGCTTTGGGAATAACCAACTCTTTATCATCACTTTTCCAATCTTCCAGCGGGATCGGGTTGCATCCTCCGGCTTTACCAATAGACGGAATGAAAATATGCACCGCACAAGCAACACAAATGACCTGATTGCCCTCCATCACATAGCCCTGATCACCGCATAACAAGCAGGCGTCAAAAACCACACTCAGGCGCAAACGGTCTGGATAGCGGTTGATAATAAAGAAGCGAACAGCTTTACCATCATCAGCCACCCAGACAAAACGGTGTAATTTACCATCCCGCACTTGCTCGACGGGAATATGCACTAGCCCATCGGCGGCGAGTGTGACGGGCAAAGCTTCAGATAATTGAGGTGGTTGAGAGGCGACTTTATCCCAGTAAAATTGGGCACCTGCAACCACAATCCAGGCTAACAAGGCGAAAATAAAGATTCTGCGTACGTTACGATAACCTGCCAGTGCCTTGCGATGGGCAATGGGTTCTGAGTTTCCGGCCACCACTCTACTGACGCGGCGCAACGGCATTAAATAACACAGAGTTGTTATCGCCAACAATAGCGCACACAGGTAGCTCAACCAGGCATGTCCATTGGTGACTAAAGCAACATAACTGAGTAGTGATTTGGTTAACGGCAACACCTGTAACTTCATCAATAACAGGATTGCATCGCCACTGAGTGGCAAAATCAGCAAGAGTGTTAAAAGCATTAACAATGGCCAGCGGCCACGCGGCAACTGCCTAATCATCATCAGCAATAATACCGCACAGAATATTACCCAAGTGAATGCCACCACAATGGCTGCCAAATTGAGCAGCAAATCGGTATTGATCACGTGAGTATTGGTAAAGGCACCCAGATTGGGGTTATTTCCCCAATTAAAGGCGGCACCCAATACCAACAAAGCTTGCCAGCAATAGCCTAATGAGCGGCGAGGAGTAAATTGGCTTAATAAGAATAATAGCAATGCGAGGAGTTGCCCCCCTGCCAGAGCTAACTGCAATTGTTGCGATTTAGGGTAATGGGCACCGGCCCACATTCCCAAAACCACCATGAGTATTGTTATCCATACGACCCGATTTATTGCAGGCGCGGGCCTAACCGCCCAACTTAGCCCCAGTAACAACGCCACGGGTAAAAAAGCTTGTAATACGGAAACAAAAAAGTAACTCATTAGCACACCTTGGAGGAATCACAACACCTGCCAGTTATCACTGCTCAACTTTACAGGAAACTGATAACACCCTTAACTAACTGTTCAATATGAAGAAAAACCGCGATAACTGTTTCAGCCATCGCGGTTGTTGTTATCAATTCAGACCGGTGTATTTAAAGTCGTAGCTCACGTCAAAGGGTTTCCACCAGCGGCCGACACCGGTTTCGCTATCGGTATGGCGATGCAAACCTGCTTTGGATGGCTCGCTAATATGATAGGTAACTTTGTAATTGCCTACGCCCATCATTTTGATGTTAGCGCCATAGTGTGGGCCATCACTGGCTACCATTGGCATAAAGGTGCCTTCTTGTTTAGCGCCTGTATCCGTATTCACTAAGGTGTATGCGATAGTCAGGTACGGCATCCATTCACCAGCGCCGAAACCGTTCTTATTACCTTCAGTAGCATGAATATCTGCTTCTAAATGGATATCGGCTTTCGCTGCTGGCAAGCCCATGCCGCGAGGTTCCATATCAATCGGCTGTAAGTAAACCGCAGCAATTTCCATATCATTAATTTTGATAGGTTCACCCGCTGGGTACTCTTTAAAGGCGAAGGCAGCCGGGGCTGCAAAAATGCTGGCCATGATGCTGCTGGCAATAATCGTTTTCTTCATAGTCATGTAGCACACCCTCAGGTATTAAATGATAAGTACATTTCGTTATTCATACCGGCATCATGCCGGGCCACTATGTTGCGATATTATTTGCCGAAATAGCGCGACCACGCCGCTGCATGACACACAGCGCAACCAGTGCGGCAATCAGCAGTATTCCTTGCGGAATCAAGGTCTCCAGATAGGGATAAATCCCCAACCAACTAATTTCTGGCACGCCTGGTAGCAGTGTTGGCTCAAATAATTTACCTTCAATCAATTCAAGAACACTCTTGCCGGCGAACACAAATGCCATCAGATACATAAAGCCGCCAGTAAACATAAAGAAAGGTTTTAGCGGCAATTTGACGACAGTAAAACGCATCACCAGATAAGCCAGCAGCAAGATAACGCAGCCAACCCCAAAACCGGCCAAAATCGATAAATGGCCGCTGGTTGTACTGGCATCACCCATTAAAGCCAGATAGAACAGGACAGTTTCAGCGCCTTCGCGATATACCGCCAAGAAACTGGTCAGCCATAGCCCTATCATTGATCCACTGCTGAGTGACTTGGAGAATTTCCCCTCCAAGTAAGCTTTCCATTGGTGTGCTTCCGTCTTTGATAGCAACCAATAACTCATTGAGAACAGCATCACCACGGCAATCATCATGGTGAAACCTTCCAGTAATTCACGGCTTTGCCCTGAATTGGCAAATAGCCACTGGAAGACAAAGGCAGTTAACACACTGGCAATTAAGGCCACCACGACAGATTGGCGAATCAGTGGCAATTTATCGTGATGATCGTTTTTGATCAGATAGGCGATGATAGCGGCCACAATCAGCAAGGCTTCCAGCCCTTCGCGGACAATAATAAGCAGGCTGTAAATGAACAGACTCCAATCAGTTTCATCCCCGCCTCCGAGCATTTCGACCGCACTGCCCAAGTCTTTTTGCAAGGCGGCAGCTTCTGTTTGTAACTGTTCAACTGGCTGGCCAGCTTTTATCAAACTGACTAAACGGGTGAAATGACCTTCTAATGTGGATTTAAATGCAGCATCGCGCGAGCCAACTTTATTCTCCATGCCGCTGGCTTCAAATAAATCAAAATAAGTATCCTGAATGGCCATCATTGCTGGCGTGGTTTGCCCATTCTGGTATTGATTGATGGCATTGGTAATCGCCTGATTTATTTTGCTCGAAACAGCCGCCCAGTCGGCATTCACCTGCCCATCGGGGTTAGCATTTGATGGTGAAGATTGCCCTATAGCAGGCTGATCGGCGCTAACTTGTTGCTGTTCGCGCGTCGTCGGTAAACCCGGCAATGTATCTTCAATGGTCTGAAGTAGCCCAGTGACACGGTAAGCAACTTCAGTTATTTGGTCCGGTTTGCTGGTTAAATCGATGAGAGCTGTGAATTGTTGATTAATTGCTGCTGCTTGTTGCGCTGAGCGATTCCCGCGCACCGACATCTCCATTTCAGAGTTTTTAAACCCCTGATAGTGCGCTTGTTGCACACTTTGGCTGGCAGCAGTAAATTTACCCTCTTGGTATTCACTGATAGCCTGCGCCAATAAGTCATCAATAATCTTAAAACTCTGCTGCCAGTAGAGCGCAATATCGCTATTTTCATATGCGGCATGTTGCTGTTCGGCAGTAAGTTTATGCCCATCTGTCAGGACTGGCAGCACGGCGGTTAACTCACCTTTCAGCCAGTTAATTTTATTATCAACCTCGGCTTGTGGTTTCCCCTCACCGATCATGCGCCGGATTTCACCAAAAGCGGCTTCCATTTGATAACTTTTCTGCGCCGAAATATTGATACGAATCGGCCCTTCCAAATTCTCAAACACTTCAAAATACGCCATTTGCACCGTGGTGCGAGCCTCATCATTATTCTGTTGTTGGTACAACTGAGAGGTTTTATCAAGGCGGGATTGGATATCATTGACCCAATGATGATAATCTGGTGTCGCCCACGCCATAGAACTGGATAGCCACCAACAGCAGCAAAGCAGGAAAAATTTGTGCCAAATTCGCATAATGAGTGACGCACATGAGGTTGATAATGAGATTTATTAACATTAACACTAAACAACAGAAATGTGTCTTGATCCGTATCAAAAAATATTTAGTCTTTTGAATTTTTGTTTAATAAATGCGGCGTATCCCGCAAGATAAGAAAGAGTAATGGCAATGAACAAGGCGGTTTAGTGATGAATAACATTCAAACGGAATATGAACATATTCGCGCCACTATCGGTGGCAATTGTTTAATAACGCTGCTAACTATTGGTCATCAATCGACAACGGTGATCATCGATGATTCTGACATGATTTTCTCTGAACAGCTTCTTACTGTTGGCTCGAATCATGTTGCGTTGAACTATTTCAAACATAATCCCCCCACGGCAGATGAGATGGAAACCGCCATTATGGTGGTTGAAGATGAAGTCATTAGAATCAGTTCTGCTGTAAATAAAACCTCACGATTGATTACTACCGACCATTATATGGTCGAAATTGCACAACTTGCGGGTTTACCCATGCAAGCGGAAATAGTGATGTCCCAAGAGTCTGTTGAGCGGATGTTTGACCGGCTGGCTGCGGTTATGATGGGCAGACCGGCAGCCTCTGAGGGGATACCCGCAGATAATGAATTTGCCGCACGTTTGCTGATTTTACGCGAATTTATGCATCATTTGCAGTTTCCTTCAATCACGATACTCACCTCGGTACAATAAGTTCCCAGCAGACTTGGCGCGTAAGCGCCTTCCCCCCTCAAGCTGCCTTGCTCACCGTGTTGCGTCTCGCGTATCAGTATTCTTGTTTCTCCTTTTATATATTTTATTTTCTTTTTGATTAACGACAATAGAACAAAATCTGCCACAATAAATTGCTTTATTTTTACACAGTAAAGATAGTTATCAATGAGACTTACTCACCCAGTATTCAATAATAGCTATGAATACTGACCATGGAATTGACCAAAATAAGCCTATAACGGATGGAGGCGATAATGAAAGGGTATTATTTTACTTTTATGACCATTTAAAATAATCACCCAGAATTTATCTTTTAAATATGCTAAATAAACTTATTGACTCATTAATTATTGATAATGACTTTTTTGCTAAATTAAAAACATCTTCGTGTTCAATTGAGGAGAATGAGGTTTTCCTTCACAGCTTGCCGACAACAGAAGGAAGCATCACATCATCCATATTATCTAAACCGGTGTCTATCGAATGGGATAAATTAGGCATCCCGAGTATTACTGGGGATAATATAGAGGATGTCAGCTACAGCCTGGGCTATATCCATGCACAAGAGCGTTTTTTCCAGATGGATTTATTACGGCGCCTTGCAGCCGGTGAACTAGCCGAACTATTAGGCGATGAAAAAGAAGTCATTGAAATCGACATCCAAAATCGCCGTTGGTTATTACGCTCACAGGCAATAAACACACTAACAGGCTTGCCAATAGAGGAGAAAAATATATTAGCGAAATATACCCAAGGTGTTAATGACGGCTTAAAGTCTAAAATAATAGTTTCATTTGAATATGTTGTTTTAATGACTGAAGCCACCCAATGGAAAGAGGAAGATTCTTTATTAGTCCTTTATGCGTTGTCTTTGGAACTGCAACAGAAACAAATGGGCCGAGTTTATGCCCGAGGGTGGATTGATGCGCATACCAATCTAGCCCAGAAAACGTTTCTACTACCTGATAGCTCCTCTTGGGATACACCTCTTTCTGGGCAAGTCCCCCCCTCGCCTCCGATTGCAGAAACACCACCAGATTGGTGGGGAGAGGGCCATGAAAATGTGCGAACACTACCCTCCCAAGCCCCATTTTATGGGAGTAATAGTTTTGCGGTTGATGCCAAACACAGTAAAAACGGGCAAGCAATACTGGCAAATGATATGCACCTGTCGCTGATGTTACCGAATACCTGGTATCGTGCATCACTAAACTATTCGTCACAGGATAAAAAGGAAACATTCGCATTATCTGGCCTGACATTACCGGGTGTACCGGTCATTATCATTGGCTGCAATGAGCATATATCTTGGGGCTTTACACATTCCTATGCAGATACGCTGGATTGGGTAAAAACGCCCGAACCTTTGTCACACTGGCCGGTAAAAACAGAATGTATTAAAGTTAAACGAGGTAAGGATATTAAAATTGATATCCACGTTAGCCCTTATGGCCCGGTGATATCAACCGCACAAGGTAATATGGCAATGCGATGGGCAATGCAATTACCCAATGCTATTGATCTACACTTTCTAACGATTAACCAAGCCTTTACGGCTTCTCAGGCCATTGATATCGCGACAAACTCTGGTATGCCCGCGCTAAATATGTTTGTTGCTGATAAGAATGGTAATATTGGCTGGGCACTGGTCGGAACATTACCTGACCGTAATATAAAAGGTGACGTCAATACATTTCCCGTTGATGAAAATAACCAATGGAAAGATGATACTCTGCCCGCCGCACAACACCCTCGAATTATTAATCCCTCATCAGGGCTTTTGTGGAATGCCAACAACCGCCAAAGCTTCAGTTCAGACTATGACAATATTGGTGATGGCGGTGCCGATATTGGTGTGCGAGCATGGAAAATTAAGCAGCGTCTTATTGAAGAAACCAAGCTAAACGCTGATGATATGCGAGCAATACAGTTAGATAATACCGCCAATCTATTTATTGCCTGGCGGAAAGTTCTCGTGCCATTAATAACGGATAATTTTCTAATTAATCAGCCGCTCCGTCGTCAGGCTCTTGATTTAATATATCAATGGGAGGGGAGCGCAGATATCTCCTCTGTCGGATATCGTATCCTATCTGTGTGGCGGGATATGATTTATAAAAATCTATTCGGTAAGTTAGATAACCAGTTAGAAGCACAGTGGCCATCGGCAAATTATTTGACGGCCAATACTCGGTGGGACGAAACCGTCATGGCCTTAATTCATTCAGCACAGCATACAAAATGGGTGCCTCATGGGTTTACTGGTTGGGATGACTTTATTGTTAGCCAACTGGATACCGTGTTAGCCGCGCTGGTGGCTCAAGAAGGTCAATTATTTGCAGCGACTTGGGGGAAAGCAAATAAGGCCGCTATCATGCACCCATTCGCCAAAAACATCCCCGCATTAAGGTTGTTTCTGGCCGCGCCTGATGATGAACTTTCTGGCGATCACAATCTGCCCCATGTTTGCCGCCCTGATTTTGGTGCTTCATGTCGCCTTGTTGCCTATCCGGGTGATGCATCAAAAGGAACATTAACCCTGCCTGGCGGCCAAAGTGGGCACCCCACTAGCCCGTGGTTTCTGGCAGGTCATGAATATTGGGTTCATGGATTGTCTTTGCCCTTAGAACCGGGGCCAGCACAAAAAACGCTGACGATACAGCCATCGGAAAGTGATGCTGTCTAGTGAGCATTTTGGATAAGGCTAATAAAAAACTGACAGCGGCTGTATTCACAACACACTGTCAGTTCACAGCAGACAGGCAGTCTTTTTTACTGCCTGCTATTTTACTTTATCAACCCTTATTTAGCGTCTTTTTTAGCCAGATTGTCCGCAGGTAATTCTCCTGGCAGATAATTAGGTAAGCGACCCGCAGGGAAGATAGCCAACAGTGATAACAACGCCATAATCAATAAGCCAAACTTCAGCGAACGAAGACGAGCTTCTTCATTGACTCGCACAGCTTCAGCGATCTGTTCAGGTGTTGCAGTGGTTTGCGCTAACACGCCTTGCAGGCGGTCATTGCTGACGAAGTTGATGCTGTCCATATTCACTTGCGCCTGAATTTCTGGTGTCAGGATCGGGGTTTCAGCCACACCGCGCATCACGTTGGCACTGAGCAAACCGACCAACAAGGCACCCGCTACTGCGGTACCAATGGCGTTTGCCAAGTTGTTAGTGGTGCCACGCAGTGAACCGACATCGCCCGCCAGTTCTTTCGGTGAAGCACTGACCAATACGTTGAACAGTAAAGTTACCAAAGCACCTTGAGCAAGGCCAAACACCACCAAACCAAACAGTACAGCGAACTCACTCCAATTATTGCGCACCACAAATGCCAGCCATAACAGAGCAATAGTACAGGTGATGAAACCATAACGGCCGATTTTGCGTGGTGTCAATTTTTTGTAGAAACGAACAATCAACATCGCGGAGAAGAACACTGACAAGTTAAATGGCATCATGGCAATGGCGGTTGCCATCGGCGTACTGCCCTGCACTATCTGAATATACAACGGAACCGAGAAGTTCAGCATAGCTTCCAGCGCCACCACGGCGAACATAGCGAATACCGCCGCTTTCTCCGTCGGTGAGCTAAGCACTTCCAGTGCCAGCAAAGGAGTTTCCCCTTGTTCCTGACGGCGGCGGGTCCAGACCACAAATGCTTGACCCAGGACAATACCCAGCACAATCATAAAGGGTGCCGGTGAGAAGCCCAGCAAATCAAATGGCGCACCATCACGAACCAGGCCAAAGCCCCAGCGGTTCAGGTTGTTAAAACCAAACGACAGCAAAATAATCGCCGATGCCGCCAGAATCACACCGAATATATCGATGCCCACTTCCGGGCGACCTTGGTCTGATTTCAAACGGAAACTCAACACAAAGATGATTGCAGATAACACAATCAAAATACCGAACGCCGGACGCCAGCCAATATAGGTTCCCAGAACGCCGCCGATCATGAATGCCGCTACACCGGCACCCGCACGAGCAGAACCTAAAGCACCTAGTGCCGTAGCCTGTTGCGTACCACGATAGTTTTCAGCAATCAAAGCCACCAAAGCGGGCACCAACGCTGCACCTGCCAGGCCACTTAATGCCTGGGCGCTAATCATTACGGTTACATTCGGGCTGAATGTCATCATGACCTGCGCCATACCAAATAACAATACCGTGCTGCGGAATACGATCAATGGCCCGAAGCGCTGGTTGAGTTTGGCACCCAACATAACGAAACCGGCAACAGACAGTGAGTACATCACGATTGCGGTTGCAATCGTCGTCGGTGGCACATTAAAGCTTTTTACCATCCCACCCAACGCTACCGGCAGGGAGGCTACGTTAAATGACATCAGAATTTGGGCTAATGCGATGGTTATCATCGGCACCCAAGATTCCTTAACTTCCGCGCCTGCGCGGTGAGTTGATTGACTCGCCATAAATATTTCTATCCTTTTGAAAAACAATATTTTTTAAGCTAAATCCGGTTTCACAAAACACTTTCACATTAAATTAACCGGTTTTTGGGCTATACCTGACTCTCACGGCTCAACTTTTTTCGGTGTAAGGCTCAGAAACAAACATGTCCATCCCAAGACTACGTGATAAGAACCGGGCTGCCAGTTGCCCTTTAATGCTGTTACCCGCGCCATCCAGTAACGGTGCAAAAGTCCCCAAGCCACCTTTACCAGGTGACACCGTCACAATTCCGCCACCAATACCACTTTTCCCAGGAAGGCCAATGTCATAAAGCCAGTCCCCAGATGTTTCGTACAACCCAGCGGTTACCATTACCGCTAATGCGTAATGGCAGACATCATTATCTACAACCCGCTCGCGAGTCAGTGGGTTGACGCCCCCGTCAGCCAGGGTCGCGCCCATGACAGCTAAATCTCGGGCACTGACATTGAGTGAACATTGGCGGGTATATAAATCTGTGGCGATGAGCGGATCACACCCCAGGCGGCCATAGCCTTCCAACACATTAGCAATGCCACGGTTGCGGAAATTGGTTTCGCACGCTGATTGATACACTTCTTCATTCAAGGTCAGTTCACGGCCAGCAAAGCGGCATAAACCGTCATAAATGAATTTCCACTGCTCATCACTGGTCGCGCCCGGTACCAGGCTGGTGGTGGCGATAGCACCAGAGTTAACCATTGGATTAGTGCGTCCATCGGGTGCCCGCTCAATGGCAGTCACTGAGTTAAATGCCATACCTGTACTGTTAACGCCGAGTTTTTCGCGTGCAACTTTCGCCCCAATGGCCTGACAGACCAAAGCAAAAACAAAAGGTTTGGAGACACTCATGATGGTAAATTCATAATCGACATCGCCGGCTGAATGTACTTTACCGTTAGTGCCGACCATGCATACACCAAAGAGATTGGGAGGAATGCGTTCTAATGCGGGATAAACCGCAGAAACCACACCATCAGTATCAGTACCAAACCGCTTGTGAGCTTCTTGCACTAATTTAACTACAGTGTCTGGGTCCGGTAGATGCCCGGTTGATACATAGTCGATAATTCCATTTTTACTATCATCTGTAGGCATGTCGTGATCTCCCGTTTACCGCCTGTTTATTTTCTGCCTTTCTCTTACCTTTATGGCTTATTTTAAGCGACAGAAATACCTCTACGTTTTATTTTATATGAAATAGTAATAATGATTTTTTGCTTCATTGATCCTTAGCTTTATCAATAAATCATAAAATTCTCACAATAAGATATCCTAGCTTAAGAAAGCTGTATATCAGTTGTTTTGAATAATGTGATTATACTTATCGAGAGAAAAAAAATCAGAACCATTGCAATATCATGACAATAAAGATAAGGAAGGTGGTTTTTTAACGGGGATTATCTAATTGAAAACAGCAGATTAATATGTCAAGTGGCATTAATTTGAAATATTAGTCACTTATTATCGATAAAGAGCCGCGAATATCGCCATTCAGTGTATTTCGACACTCGAGTCTGACCAACAATTAACTATTTATGACTGGTAGGGTTTTATCCAATCTAACCCTGCTACTGTACCCATACGGGGATGATACTCGCAACCGACCCAACCATTATAGTTAATCTCATCAAGTAGCCCGAATAAGTAAGCGTAATTAATCTCACCTTCATCTGGTTCATGACGATTTGGTACTGATGCAATCTGAATATGACCATAACGCCCCGCCAACGAGGTAATTAAATGGCTGAGATTACCATCTACTATTTGTGCATGGAATAAATCTAACTGCATAAACACATTGGGGCGGTCGATGAGATTAACCCAATCCAGCACTTCATACTGGCTAGAGAAAAGGTAATGAGGTTTTATATTTGGGTTCAATGCTTCAATCATGACATTAATATCATGTTCGGCAAACCGGTCTGCGGCATAACGAATATTTTCAACAAAAACCTGCTGATAATCTTCCCGAGCCGCATTCACAGGCACCACGCCGGCCATAACGTGGACAGACGGACAGCCCAGCACCCGCGCATACTCCAATGCTAAATCAATATCACGACGGGCATCCTTTTCTCGCCCCGGCAGTGCGGCCAGCCCCCACTCACCGGTACGAATATCGCCGGGTGAGGTATTAAACAGCACCTGTTGCAACCCCTGGTCTTTCAGTTTTTCCGCCAATTGTGCGGCTGGATAATCGTAGGGAAATAAAAACTCTACGGCAGAAAAACCAGCATCTTTAGCAGCCTTAAAACGTTCAAGGAAAGGGACTTCGGTAAACATCATGGATAAATTAGCGGCAAATTTAGGCATGGCTAATTCCTTAATTCGGCAACTTCATTATCGGTCAGATAACGAATAGGCCGGTCGCTCAGGGTAAATATCAGACGCGCAGTTTCCTCTAACTCTTCCATATTATCCGCCGCCTCGCGCAAACTTTCCCCCACCACCACCGGGCCATGATTAGCTAATAAAAAAGCACGATATTGCGGGGCCAACTTTGCTAACGCCTCGCCTAACCGACTATCTCCAGGACGGTAATATGGCACCACAGGAACATCACCGACTCGCATCACCACATAAGGTGTAAAAGGCTTAATAGCATTGTGCTCATCCAGCCCTTGCAGACAAGAAAGTGCCGTTAGATAAAGAGAATGCAAATGGACGATGGCACCACACGCAGGATTATTGAGATAAATGGCCCGATGAAAACTAATTTCTTTTGAGGGCTTATCACCAGAGATCCACTCACCCTCCAAACTAACTTTTGATAACCGCTCTGCATTCAGCTCACCTAAACAGGAACCGGTCGGGGTGGCTAATAATATACCTTCAGCCAGCTTTAATGACAGATTTCCGGCGGAACCGGTGGCGTAGCCTCGCTGGAAAAAAGAGGCGCCCAACTTGACCATATCTTCCCGAGCCTGCTGCTCATTCATACTGCGAACTCCGTTTGTGCTCTGACAAAAAAGTTTTCATCGCCAAAATTACCCGACTTCAACGCCAGTGAAATGGCGTGATCGGTAGATTTTACCCAGGGAACCCCTGGGGAGATGGCCGGCCCAATATGGAAAGCCCGAATACCCAGCGATTGCGCGACCATACCCGACGTTTCGCCCCCCGCCACAATGAAACGTTGGATCCCCTGCTGCTGTAAAAGACGTGCCAATGTTCCGAACAGATGTTCAACCGCTTCACTACTGGCCGCCGCCCCCCACTGCCGCTGGGTTTGCTGCAAAACCTCAGGTTCAGAAGTGGCATATAATAAAGGAGCCAATGGCGCTGAGATATTATCCATCACCCAAGCAGATAATGTTTTAGCATAAGATTCAGGGTCATTCAGGCAACGGGCAATATCAATTGATTGGCTAGGTGCCTGTTGAATATATCGAGCAACCTGCCGATTGGTCATCGCCGAACAAGAACCGGATAAAATGACACACAGTTTACCTTGTGGAGCCCCAGCTAACGTCGCCGGTGAGTGATGTTCAATACCTTTCATCCATTGCCGGGCCAGGCCGATTGCCAAACCCGAGCCTCCGGTCACCAACACCATGTCGCGTACCGCTTCAGCCTGTATTAGCAAGTGAGTCTCGTTTAAGGTGTCTAGCACCACATAGCGCACGCCATCCTCTTTCAGGCTCCGCAACTGTGATTTTACTGCGTCAACGCCTTGATCCATCACTGTATTGTTGATTAAACCACTACGCCCCCGGGCTTGTGCATCCATCATGCGCAACAGGTTGCTGTCGGTCATTGGTGTCACCGGATGATTGCGCATCCCGGACTCAGACAATAATTGCCCCATAACAAATAAGTATCCCTGATATACCGTGCGGCCATTCACGGGCAGAGCTGGGCAAATAATGGTGTATTGCTGATCGAGAGCATCCATTAATGCGTCGGTGACCGGGCCAATATTACCTTGCGCAGTACTATCAAACGTCGAGCAATATTTAAAATAGAATTGTTGGCAGCCCTGAGTTTGTAACCACGCCAAAGCCGCCAGTGAATCCGCTACAGCCTCTTCGGCTGGGCAAGAGCGCGATTTTAGACTCACCACAATCGCATCTGCTTGCACCTGATAATCTACCTCAGGTATGCCATTGATTTGCACCGTCGACATGCCATTCTCTACCAGAAAACTGGCGATATCAGTAGCACCGGTGAAATCATCTGCAATAACCCCTAATCGCATCCGATACTCTCCTATTTTTTATCAAGCCAGACCCAATGACACATATTGATGTTGCTGTATAAGTCATATTTTGATTGTTAATTTTGGTGATAATTTGATTTATTATGTTAATAATAGCAAATAAAACCTGATTTATTGTGAGAAAAATCACACAAATCAACACCGCGAGTCTAAAAATCACAATAATTAACGCAATCACTGGCTCAGTTATTACCACAATAAGGAATGAAATGAATAAATTAGTGATTGTTAGCGTTAAAATATGAGAAATATTCTCTAACTGCTGGCGTATAATCACATTAATTACCACTTCCCCTGTAGCGAAATAACTGAATAAGGAGCGAACGTGATACCCGTTGAACGTCACCAACAGATACTGGCACTGGTTGCCGAACGCGGGGTAGTCAGCATTACTGAACTGACTGAGCGGTTAGGCGTATCGCACATGACTATTCGGCGCGACGTACAAAAACTGGAAGAACAGGGTGCGGTATTAGCTGTTTCCGGCGGGGTGAGATCAACTGAACGGCTGACGGCTGAACCCTCCCATCAAGATAAAACGCAGATGTACAGCAGCCAGAAAAATGCTATAGGGATGGCGGCAGCGCTGCATATTCCGCGCAATAGTTGTATTTATCTCGATGCTGGAACCACCACACTAGCATTAGCTCGGCAGTTAGAGGCCAGAGATGATTTATTGGTGGTCACTAATGACTTTGTTATTGCCAATTTTCTGATTGAATCCTGCCAATGCAAAATGATCCATTCTGGTGGCACATTGTGCCGAGAGAACCGTTCTTGTGTCGGTGATGCGGCCGCCCGCTCACTGCGAAACCTCTCCATCGACATCGCTTTTATTTCAGCATCCTGCTGGGGGCCGCGTGGCATATCGACACCGAGCGAAGACAAAGTGGTGGTCAAACGGGCGGTCAGTGAGGTGAGTAGCAAGCACGTGCTACTGACTGATGCATCAAAATACGGCAAGATATCCACCTATTTGGCATTACCTCTCACCGATTTTGATGTAGTTATCACTGATGCCAGCCTGTCATCGACAGCCCAGGATGAACTAGCGGCCAAAGAGATTGAATTGATTATCACCCAAGTTCCGCGCCAATCTGATTAATTACAAATAGTCTCCCCCCCCCTCATACACTGAGTGAATAATCTCTCGAGGGGGTAAATTTGATAACTATATAAATCGTTATGTAGCTAAAGTAATTCTAAGTCTTAGCACCCTAATAAATAAACAGCGTAAACTATCAGGTGATTTCGTTTGCATACTGTTTTTTTTGCAACTATTTATACCGTACCCCGGTCATCAATTTAGACGTCTGAAGATTACGCAAGCCGGTGTCTCTGGAGCATGACATGAATAACGCAACAACGGCTGGAAAGCAAAAAGTGCCGTTACGACTCAGTACGTCGATCACTCTCATGGTTTCAGGAGTTATTATTTCTGTGCTATTGGTGGTTCACTCGCTATTCTTCATTCAGCTCAGCCAGATGGCACAAGATGGTTTGCAAAACAAAGCGGTAGCTGTCGCTCGGGCCTTATCATTTTCACCGACCATAATTAATGGATTAACTAATCCTGAAGCAGGACGACAAATTCAGGCTTATACCCGCGAAGTTCAACAGGCTAATGACCTGCTATTTATTGTTGTGACTGATATGAATGGCATTCGTTATTCACATCCTAATCCTGAGATGATCGGACAACATTTTATCGGCAATGATTTGCAACCTGCGCTACAGGGCAAAGAAAATAGCGCGATAAACCGGGGTGTACTGGAAAGAGCGTTGCGTATTTTTATTCCTGTCTATGAGCCTCACGGGAAACAAATAGGCGTGGTGGCCATTGGGATTTCTCTTACCAGTATTGATTCGGTTGTTAGTGAAACCCGCTGGACTATCCCGTGGACCATATTATTTGGGGCACTTATTGGCTCACTCGGCACCTGGCTTTTAGTGAAAACACTGAAAAAAATCATGTTGGGTTTCGAGCCATACGAAATATCTAACTTATTTGAACAGCGCAACGCGATGCTGCAATCGATTAAAGAAGGCGTTATCGCTGTTGATGCTAATTCACGTATTACTGTGGTTAATCACGAAGCCAAGCGTTTATTTAAACAAAGTGGGCCAATGGAGAATTTACTACTCAGTAATGCCAGCAAATATTGGCCTGTGCGTTTGTATTTACAGCAAGTTCTGGAAACCGGTATTGCCCGCCGTGATGAGGAAATAAACTTTAATGGCAGTATATTGCTGACCAATACCGTTCCGGTGGTCGTGAAAGGCGATATTATTGGTGCCATCGCCACTTTCCGCGATAAAACTGAAGTCAGCCAATTGATGCAGCGCCTGACCGGTATGGTGCATTATGCCGATGCATTACGAGCACAATCGCACGAGTTTATGAATAAACTCCACGTTATTTTGGGCTTATTGCATATGAAGTATTATCAACAACTTGAAGATTATATTGTTAAAACATCCAATAATTATCAGGCGGAAATTGGTTCCCTACTGCGCAAGATAAAATCCCCCGTGATTGCGGGATTTTTACTGGGCAAAATCAATCGAGCGCGCGATTTGGGCATTACATTATCCATCAGCGACGATAGCCTGTTACCGGATATTGATAATGAACAAATAACGACGACCTTAATTACAGTTTTAGGCAATCTGATTGAGAATGCCATGGAAGCCATTGGTGACCAGTCTCAACGGGAAATTAATGTCAGCTTCCATTATCAACATGGCCGGGTACATTGTGTTGTCAGTGATGATGGGCCAGGTATTGCAGCAGAGTTACAAGACAGTATTTTTGATAATGGTTTTTCCACCAAAGGGAATGAACACGGCATAGGTTTAAGCCTGGTTCGGCAGAGTTTAGAAAGTATTGGCGGCAATATTGAATTTGATTCTGAAGCGGGCGTTTTTACACAATTCTTTATCAGTCTTCCCTACGATATCACCTTGAATAACACGACTTCTAGTGACAATATTTCAAACAACAGCGCGGTAAATCATGATTAATGTATTAATAGTGGATGATGACGCAATGGTCGCTGAGCTGAACAAGTGTTATCTGAACCAAGTGGCAGGTTTCAACTGTTGTGGGTCAGTATCCAGTTTGCAGCAAGCCCGGGATCATTTAATGGCAGCAGAGCACCCCATTGACTTGGTGCTATTAGACGTTTTCATGCGCCAAGACAATGGATTAGATTTATTACCCGTCCTACGTGAATTTAGTGAACATACCGATGTTATTGTTATTTCATCCGCCACTGATGTGAATACCATCAAAAAAGCGCTGCAATATGGGGTTGTTGATTATTTAATTAAGCCATTCCAATTTTCGCGCTTTGAAGAAGCCCTGTCGACTTATCGTGAAAAACAGAGTTTGCTAGGGCAACGCGAATATTGTGCCCAAGAGGATGTCGACTCCTTACTACGGCGGAGTAATGCCGCCCCTGCCGAGCGAAAAAAATTACCCAAAGGACTCACAGCACAAACACTACGCACTGTTTGTGAATGGATTCAAGAAGTGCAAGATGGCGAATTTTCGACTGAACAGATGGCGAACGCTATTGGAATCTCACGAGTATCTTGCCGTAAGTATTTGATTTACCTATCTGATACTGAAGTTCTAAGCACTAAAGTTCTGTATGGTGCAACAGGCCGCCCAGTTTATCTTTATAAACTCATGCCCAGCCAGCAGGAGGTATTGAAACAGTATTGCCAATAGTATGGGCGCTAAAACTTAATAACCAACGGTATCCAATAAGAAATACCGTTGGTTATATCATTCACACAAAAATCATTTACATTATCCAACCTAACAACAAGGTAGCGCCAATCACGGTGGATGCACCGCCGATGCGGGTTGCTATCTGGGCAAAAGGCATCAATGACATGCGGTTAGATGCCGACAATATCGCAACATCCCCCGTCCCCCCTAATCCACTATGACAACTGGTCACGATGGAAGCTTCTACTGGATACATATTTAGATAAGGGGCGATAATGAAACTGACCGCAGCCATTGATAAAACAACAGAGCCGCACACCACGACATAGCCAATGGAGAACACCGCGACAACACTTTCTAGCGGAACATACAGCATCCCCAGGCCAATCATCAGGGGCCAAACCAATGTAGTAGAGACAAATTTGTACCAACTGTGCGCGCCCTGCTCCATTTTGGTCGGAATAACTTGCGCATATTTACACATCACGGCAATCAAAATCATCAGTACCGGGCCGGGAATATGCACGATTTTTTCAAATAATCCGCCCACAATAAAGAAAGCGCAGGTCATCAATAATCCGCCGCCCATCAACTGGAAGTCAGCTTGTTTTGGCCCTTCTTGCGAAGTGAATATCGCATTGTCCTGTGCTGAACGAATTAACATTCCCTCGCCATTCAAATCCTTACGCCAGATACCAATACGGGCCAACACTCCCGCACAAATAATGGCAAAAATGTTACCCATTACCGCAGCCGGGGCCAACTGCGCGACATAAATATCAGGACTCTGCCCAAGAATGGCTGAATAAGCCAATGATAAAGGCAAGATACCCTCCCCAATCCCCCCACCGATAATCGGCACGATAATAAAGAAGAATGTGTGATAAAGGGTAAAACCGAATAACTTACCCACCAGCAAACCGGTGGCGACGGCAGTTAGGGTTCCCACCACCAATGGAACAAACATTCGCGTCATTCCTTGAATAAGCACCACGCGATTCATACCAAGAATACTGCCAACCACCAGACTAGCGATGACGAAATAGAGTAAATTCGCCTCCTTCATCAACAAGTGGACCGTATCTAGTGTATTGATTTGGAAAGCACCGAAGTAAACCAACACTGACGGCACCATGAGACACAAAATAGCCGGGCCACCAATATCTTTTAAGACCGGTATATGGCGACCAATATGAGATAATACAAAGCCCATCGTCATAATAACCGCCAAACCACCAATCATATTCTTGGGTAGATAGCTGGAATAAGCCGAAATAAACACAATGGCCGAAATGGTCATAAATAATGCCATTGGCATGGTATTGATATTCATCTGGTTTAAGCTGATAAATAATTTTTTGATAGCGGACTTATCCGCCATATCAACACCTTCGACAGGGGTGAGAGTAATATCCTGATGTATTTTTTTCATTTTGGACCTAATGTTGGGTGACACCGAAGAAAATAGAGGTAAAAATATCGCCTAACTCATTCAAAAATTTGGCAAACCTGGCACGTAAAACTATTAACGATATCAATAAAAAATGTAGGATACGAATGCACCGCCTAAAAATACCACCCAAACCAGAATGAAAGAATAGTAAACAGACATATACTTACTGTATTTGTTAACAGCATTACAGGTTTATTTTAATTAACTTAACTCGGTGTTTTGTAATTAAATAATTTGAAGATTTTCAGTTTTTTTTGTTATGATTCTTAGTTGATAATAAGCAAATTAATATTTTATATGTGGAAATTAGCATTCAGTCATCCATTGATGACAAAAATAAAAAACACAGTTTAATGTATAGCAAACCTGCGAGCAACCTCGATAGCTGTTCATCAATCATTGTGCTTATCCAATCTAACTCAATATCCTCTCACTCAACATCAGGGTTTAACTTGTTATTGGCCTAATTTGTTAAATACAATTCAATTATCATGTGAATACTATGGTTAACAATCTTTTATGAAAAAATAAATAATAAATTTAAAGAATATCAAAGAACTCCCTACCAAGTTAAGAAAAGTGAAATTCAATGATGAAAAATAATTACAAAATATAAAATAAGTCTAAAAATAATTCGCATAAAAATACTAAATAGTTTTATAACTAAAAAACCAAACTCGCCACATTCACTTATACAACAGACAGTTGCGAACCACTCTGAATTTAATCAATACTCATAGCGAATGTATTTATATGAAAGAATTTTGTGTAATTATAAATTTAAATTAGCCATTCAATTACTGAATTCGGTAATACAATAAAAAAAATAATTTATATGTGAATATTATTTTGCCTCATCACGACAGAAACGATAGCATGCCCTCCCATAATTCAATAGTAATGATATATACCATAACAAGTGAAGGCGCTAAGACGCTATTTATGCATTAACCTTTAGCAATCGGTTGCAGTAATACATTCACGATGATTGCACAACAGACAGGAAAATAGGGAATGTCTATGATGTCAGGAAAACACTCTGCAGAAACCCATCACGCGGCGAGAAAACGCTGGTTAGATTCTCATGATACGGGCTATCACAAAAGTATGGGCCGACGTCATATACAAATGATAGCGATCGGTGGTTCTATTGGTACTGGCTTATTTTTGGGCACCGGTGCTCGCTTGCAAATGGCTGGCCCAGCATTAGCCTTGGTTTATTTGGTCTGTGGTATTTTCTCTTTTTTCATTCTCAGAGCACTTGGTGAACTGATTTTACACCGCCCCTCCAGTGGCAGCTTTGTTTCTTATGCCCGTGAGTTTCTCGGCGAAAAAGCCTCATATGTTGCTGGATGGATGTATTTTCTAAACTGGGCAATGACCGGGATAGTCGATATCACCGCCGTTGCTCTCTATATGCATTATTGGGGAACTTTTTCTGATGTGCCCCAATGGTTATTTGCATTAGGCGCACTTTCAATTGTCGCTACCATGAATATGATTGGCGTGAAATGGTTTGCAGAAATGGAGTTCTGGTTTGCATTGATCAAAGTCGCCGCCATTTCCATATTTCTGATCGTGGGCGTGGTGTTTCTCGGTACTGGCCAAAGTGTTGGCGGGCACCCGTCAGGTATGCATCTGATTACTGATAATGGCGGATTTTTCCCGCACGGATTACTCCCCGCACTGATATTAGTTCAAGGTGTTATATTTGCTTTTGCCGGTATCGAGTTAATTGGTACTGCCGCCGGGGAATGTAAAGACCCGGAAAAAATGCTGCCCAAAGCTATCAATAGTGTGATTTTACGCATTGGTCTGTTTTATGTCGGCTCCGTAGTGCTACTGGTATGCTTGCTGCCGTGGAATGCCTATCAGGCGGGACAAAGCCCTTTCGTAACATTTTTCAGTAACTTAGGCGTTCCATACATTGGAACAATTATGAATATTGTGGTGCTATCTGCCGCCCTTTCCAGCCTAAACTCCGGTCTCTACTCTACAGGACGTATTCTGCGCTCATTGTCGATGGGGGGATCCGCACCGAAATTCATGTCGAAAATGAGTCCCCAATCTGTTCCTTATGCCGGGATTCTGGTCACTGTCGGCATCTATGTCTTCGGAGTATTACTCAATTATCTTGTTCCCTCACAAGTATTTGAAATTGTTTTGAATATTGCATCATTAGGGATTATTAGCTCATGGGCATTCATCATTGTGTGTCAGATGAAATTACGTCAGGCAATTAAAAAAGGAACAGCTAAACCTGTCGCCTTCAAAATGCCCGGCGCTCCCGTGACCTCCTGGTTAACATTATTCTTCCTGGCAGGTGTATTAGTGATGATGGCGTTCGACTATCCGAATGGCACCTGGACCATTGCAGCTTTACCGGTGGTCGCTATATTATTGGTCATTGGTTGGTTTAGTTTGCGTAAACGCGCCCGCGAAGTTGCCGAAGATCCCATTGATATCCCCCTCAAAGAGGGTAAAGCAAAAATAGTACAGCCCGCTGAGTTACATCAGCAAAAATCAGCTAGCTAGAGACTGATACTCAGTCTGTGGGGTGATAAATAAACCACGGACTGAGTTTAATACGGACAGGGTAAAAGTTTATATCAAGCATCTGCTGAAAAGTGAGACGTAAACTTATTTACATCTATAGTAACTTTCTTTCACTCTGCCCGGCCCCGATTAAATCAGTGACAGAGAGTAAATTCGTGAAAACTCACCCCATGGGTGATAACCCACTCCGGTAAAGGTAAATCCATATTTTTCATAGAAACCAATATGGTCAGTACATAAATGTAATTCGTCGAAACCTAATTGTTTGGTCTCTTCAGCCAGGTGTTTTATTAGCAGCGCACCATAAGTATGGCCGCGAAAGTGTTCTTCAATATAGAGAGCACACAGCCAAGGGTACAAGTCCATACGACTGATGAAATCATTAGTAATCAGGCCGACACCACCAATAATCTCAGAATTGAACTCCATTAAATACCATTGCGGTAACGGATTTTTTGCACCAATACATTGAGTAATACAATCTTGATAAAGCATTTTGGTTTCATCCGTGGCCCACTTACTTTGAAAGTAATGAATAGCTTTATCTTTATATTCTGGCTGATTTCTCACCGAGATAATCTTTATCATAAAATTATACCTGCCATCGATGTGTAATTGCTATTTTTGGTAGAGATCCCAGCGATTACCGTATATATCTTCAAATACGACCACCATGCCATAGGCTTCTTTGCGAGGACCTTAACAGAAAGTCCCTCCTTTTGACTTCATTAATTCATAATCACGCCAGAAGTTCTCGGTCTCAAGGAAAAGGCATACCCGCCACCACACTGATTGCCAATAAATGTCGCTTGCATGATGATGGCATTCGGGATGTTTATATTTATGCTGCAAACCGTCCCCTATCAAGATTTTCAGCATCAAATGGCATGGCGTCACCCGTCCAATGCGCGTATTGGCAAGCGACCAAGTAGCCAATTTTTAGGGCCGGACGAGGAGTCAATTACTCTATCCGGCGGGGTAGCAAACTGGCTTAATACCCGCACCACCGAAAAACCAGAGGTAAAAGTAAAACGTAAGCGCAAACGTAAGACGACCAGCCCCACCAAGCCCAAACAACCAGAAGAGAAACAGGGCGAATACTTGATTGGCACCGATGAAAATGTGCTGACATTACGCACCACTTACGCCAGCAAACACAATGCACAGCGAGCGGCCAAATCGAATTGGGAACGGCTGCAACGGGGCGCGGCGAAATTCTCTATCCAACTTGCGAAAGGGCGCGCAGATCTCTACCCAGAAGTACCGGTTAAAGTGACTGGATTCAAAAAACAGATTGATGAAGCTGACTGGACGTTGGTCACGGTGACCCACTCCGTGAGTGACAGCGGCTTTACTACCGCGCTCGAGCTGGAAGTAAAAATAGATGATTTGGATATGGAATGATGATTTTTAATCAATAATCACGCATAATTATCATTAACACCGGCCATAGCCGGGATGATGCCGGAGTCCGGATCATGTTCAATTGCCCTTTATGCCACAGTGCAGCCCATACCCGCAGCAGCAGCCAAATCACCACCGAAACAAAAGAACGCTATCACCAGTGCATTAATGTGAATTGCGGTCATACCTTTGTGACGATGGAAAGTTTTATGCGTTCAATATCAAAATCCGGCGAGATTAACCCTGTGTTACCCCACCCACAAACCGGCGGCCAGGTTGTTATGTTCTGACGGCTGGAAATAAATTTATCTGCCCTGCTCTCATCCCGCTTTTGCGGGATTTTTTATGGCAGCAAAAAAACGATGCTGCCACCCTGCTGCCATTTTGCTGCCACTTGCCAAATCTCAGGCACAAAAAAACCGCCTCACGGCGGTTAACGACATACTCATACTACTTTGTTTTACTTATACTATTTTCCATGGTGCCCGGGGCGGGACTTGAACCCGCACAGCCATAAGCCGAGGGATTTTAAAAACTCTCAGGACAATCTGCAAATCAATCACTTACATAAAATCAGTAAGTTACCAAACACGATGGCGGGTTAGTTTGGGTTATTGTGAGTGTTGTAGTCACAGTAATACAAGCTAAGTTTAATGCTCAGTAAAAATCAGATGGTTAGTGTCACTTAACTCCATGTGGTTTTTCCATCAACATATTCAAGTCGCCTGAAAACTTGCGGTATATGATTTTTGAGATCATTAAAGTCACACATTTGCGCAATATGCTTTATGTCTCCTAAGAATAAAATTTTCGCATCTGTCCCATGTTCCACTGGAGCTATACAAAACCGATATTCTTTTTGATGTTCGAAAGAATCAACCTTATTGAAAATGGAGCGGCCTTCTTCAAAGTGACCACTAAATTTAGTCTTATCAAAGTAATTAACGAGGTCATGAGAAAGATCAACGGATAATGAAGAACAAACTCGTTCGAATAAATGCGTAAAATCTGTCGCTTTTATGATTACGCAATACTCTCCAAGATTAGATGTCTCATTTCTTGGAAGCAATGCACTACAAGCATCCTCTAAACTGGAAAAAGAATCCTTATCAGGCTCCACATAAACACTGAAAACACAAAATAGATTATAAAAGTCCCATTTGCGGTTAAAATACTGTACCGGGGTTATAGGAATGATAGGTTTTCCTGTATCTAGTAAAGTTATAGTTACATGCTCAGGCTGAACCCAACCATCAGTACCTTCATACTTATCCGATACGTTGTTTTCTTCAGTTAAGTTTTCTCCAGCGTAATTCTCTCTAAAATAGGAAAGTCTATTCATGTAAACATAACCATTAAGAAAATCATCAGCATATTCTTTCTCTTTAAAGAATTTTATAAAAAATTCAATTCTTTTATTTTCCTTACTCATTTTAATTTTCCTTTAAACGTCTAAAATATATTCTTATATAAGTTAAAGTCTAAATTTCTGGTATTACCACATTATTAATTTTTAAAATGCGATCATATGGATTCAAACTCACTGCCGCTTCTAAATGATCCGGTGCAAAGTGGCTGTAGCGCATGGTCATTTGGATAGTGGAGTGCCCGAGGATTTGTTGCAGTACTAATATGTTGCCACCGTTCATCATAAAATGACTGGCGAAAGTATGGCGTAGAACGTGGGTTAACTGGCCGGTAGGTAGTACCAGTTTAGCCCGGTCAATGGCTCGGCCGAATGCGTCATAGGCATTGGCGAATAAGCGCCCTTTCATCTTTGGAATTAGTTTATGCAGTTCCGCAGAAATAGGGACTGTACGGTTCTTTTTACTCTTGGTGTTGATATAGGTAATTTTATTTGGCATCACCTGAGCTTGTCTTAGTTGCTCCGCTTCACTCCAGCGCGCGCCGGTAGCCAAACAGATACGAACAATGATACCGAGATCTTTATTGCTGGAATTGTCACACTCATGCAGCAGACGCTTAATATCGTCTTCATAGAGAAAGGTTAACTCGTTTTCACTTTCACGAAATAGCCTAACGCCATCCAGTGGATTCGCATGATTCCAATGTCCCAGCCTTTTTAATTCATTAAACACGGCTCGTAGGTAGGCATGTTCACGATTAACCGTTGCCTCTTTTGGCGGTTTAACGATTCCGTGTTTTGGTTTACGACTAAACTCACCGGCTAAACGCTGCTTGCGGTACTTGGCGAACACTTCCCGGTCAAAATCAGCAACAGCAGGATCGCCCAAGTTATCACACAGGATATTGAGTTTATCTAATCTTGCTTTGCCGTCACTCAAAGAGCGCCCGTGGAGTTCATACCACTGACCGACCAATGTTTTTAACCTCTGCGCGGCACTCTCTGCCGGTGTGTAGTCAATATCCAGATCACCACGTTGCGCTAACTGCTCACGTTCAAAGCGCAACGCCTCGCCGCGAGTAACAAAGGTTTTCCTAACCCGCTTACTGTCACGGCCATCTGAGTAAAAATCACAGACCCATTTCCCGTTGGGTAACTTCCGTACTGCCATAAATAAGTCCTCAAGAATAATCCCTTGGGCCTATTTACTGTATATAAAAACAGTAGTCAATGTTTGATATACAACACGACAAACATCTGATTAAAAACTAACGTGTACAGGTTTTCTTTGATTTACTGATAGAGCCATCATTACAGACAAATTTCTCATTTTCACAATGGGATACCCCGCCCTTTTTGCCGGAACAGGGGTAATTTCTAGCCATTGATACCGTTGGTAAAGACAGAAGCAAAGCACCAATAATCGCTGTAGTTAAGATTTTCATCACAACTCCATGTATGTTCGCCAATCAAACGGCAAAGCTTTTCCATTGTTCTTCACTAATGATTTTTAAAGGGACACCCTTTTCATCACGATAGTTAATAGCTAACTCTATTTTTCTGCCATAGCTTTGGAAACGCCAATCACGGGAGCTTAAAGCGCCAATAATTAGGTAGTCTATTTTTTGAGTTATCGTATCCACGACAAGGCCACCGGCAGCCTCTATTTCTGTCTTGCATTGATTGCGGCTTCCGCACAGAAACTTACCCGTCAGACAGACTACAGAATCTTGCAAATCAATATTATCTACATGCTCAATAGGCAATCGTGTTGCCATTCCATCTACAACCCCATTGGCTATATCACAACCGGTAAAATCAATCAGCGCTTGTTTTAAGGCTTCTCTTTCATCTGGAGTTATAATGCCATCGGCTAAAATATCTTTAACTAACTTGTACAGCTCTTTGCCGGGATAATTATTCTTCAACATACCATTCTGAGAAAGCCACCAATCAAGATAGCGAACTTCGCTTTCTACCAATTGGTGATTTGCCAACATGCCTTTACATAACCCCTCAAGCAAATGCTGGTCTGATTCCGATGAGTAAAGATCGATATCTGGTGTGTCTAGTAAGTTTTGTTGGATGTCGATTAGATCAATTTTAAACTGAGCCAGTTCTTCTTTTTCAATAACACCATCTTCTAAAATGGCTGCTATTTTCGTTCGAATCGCATCAACACAATAATTTTCACAAATAATTTCAGATTCTAATAACCATGTATCCAAAAAGACGAGTTCTCGGGTATCAACTTCACCATCACAAATAATACCTTCGATCAAATTAATTAGATTAGTTAACAGTTTTTCTCTATTGCGTGAGTAGTTAAAAATACTGAGTTTCTTATCATCCATAAAGACTCCGTGAAGCTACAAAATTATTTAGAATTAGATATTAATAGCCAGTAATTTCACCAACAACTTTAGCCAAAATACTGACCTCACTAACCGGCCAATTGACATCATTGATTCGCCATACATCACCGGGTAAACGGGTAAGCTCACTGATAGATACAACTCCCGCTTTTTCAATAAGCCACAGGCCATCAGTGATTTTCTTGAATTGATGTTCAACCAGAAATGAACTCTTGGCATTAGGTGAAGAAATCAACTCAGGTTCATCTATCTGTACTGGAAGTAATTCAGGATCAAGTAATACGGGGCTAGCATCGGTTAACAATCCATCAACCAACTTTCTATGCTGAATTAATTTAGCATGTTCTTTTTCATTAGTAGCTTTGTCGGCTTCCCACGGTTCACCCTCCCCAGTTGCTAACCATTGTAAAGATGCACCCGTTTCAAGAGCGCACTGAACAATTTCTTTGCCGGGAAAATACCCACGTTTAATCCACGTGCTTACTGTTCCATGACCAACACCTATTTTTCCTACAAGCTCACGTTGAGTTGAAAAACCGTAGGCTTTCAATAACCTATCAACAACAGCCTGTCCGCCACTAAAAATCATTCAATATTCCCGCCGAAATAATATTGACTCGTACGCATTTGAGGATTAAATTCCTCATTATTGTACACAGACACAAATTAACCCGCATTAACCACACATTACAGGATGCACCATGATGCAAAACCTTGCAATCACAGTAACCTCGCCTTATTTATCCCTGCCCGAGTTCTCAAAATTGAGCGGAATCCCTTATGAAACCTGCCGTGGCATGGTGAAAGATGGTCGTCTACCTATCCGCCAGAAAGTTCGCAAAATGGAAAAGGTTCTCGTAAATATGATCGCTCTCACTAAAGAAGCGGCAAACCAATAATGTTCGACGTTCAAATTTGCCAACTAATTGTCGGCATATGTGAGGAAGTAAGCCATGTTTGATTTTTCAGTGTCTAAACATCCGCACTTTGATAACGCCTGCCGCCAGTTTGCGTTAAAGCACAACTTAGTCGAGCTGGCAGCAAACGCAGGGATTGCGGCGCAGGTTCTGCGCAATAAATTGAACCCCGACCAGCCACACCGTTTGACTGTAGACGAACTGTTACGCATCACCGACCAGACCGAAGACCCAACGTTATTAGACGGTCTGCTATCACAAATCAATTGCATGCCATCGGTGCCAGTCAATGAAGCCTGCCCCGGCAATATCCCGACTTATGCGCTACATGCTACTGCCGCCGTGGGTTCTATTGCTGCCGCTGCGGTACAAGGCAATCACAAAACAGCATTCAGCAAATCTGCTCTGCTGGATAGTGTCAATACTGCGATTCGCCATCTGTCTCTGATTGGCCTGACAGTGCAATGTCGCATTCAGTCAACCCCCGCGCTTGCTTCAACCGTTGATGTTATTAGCGGCTTGAGTGCTGTAGCTGGTTTGAGTTGAGGTGTCTTTATGATTATTTCTATTGCCCCATTGTTGAAACAGCAAAGCCCGGTAAACCTGCGCCATTTCGGTAACGGTGTGCTGGAGTTGAAGAGCGGCCAGCGCTGGAAGCCGGGAAGTAATCAAAAGGCGCTTTTACAAGAATTGTCCTCTGCAAAGAAGACGCCAATATTACGTCGTCTGTTTGGGCGTTGATTGGGGGTTATATGCTGCAATTAACGGAAGCTGAAAAATTAAGAATGACGGGTATTGCTCGTATTGCTGAATTAAAAGAAACGCATTTCCGTAATAGAAAGAATGTTGCTCAGGAGGCTTTTGATAAATCACCGGCACATTTGCGTAAAACAATCTGTTTTCATGCCGGGTTAAAAAGCCGTCATGTGAATATGCAGTTTTCAGAATTAACTCCAGCAGAAAGAGAATCTGTTGTTGAAGCGTTGAATTACTTAATTGAGTTTACTCGTTCGTTGCCGTCATTTATTAGTAATGATGACTGTGTACTGAATATTATTAATTAACCCCAACCACAATATATGGCGTTTTACTCGCCGGGTTTCGTATTGCCTAAAAACAGGAGTGATCTATGCAGAATACAGAACAGAATATATGGGTTTTCGTAGACCCCGCAAAGCCGGGCAGTGAGAGCACAATCACAATGACGTCAGTTGAATCAATGGAGCTAATGCTTAATGCAGCGCGCATGGATGAAAGAAAAAATCAGGCCGCGCTAGTTTCATTTCGTCTAGATGAAATTGCTAATCAAATTCTAAACCGAGAGCTGAACGGCGTAGAAGCGGCGGAGCTGCTTAACCAAGTAGCAGAGGGAATTCTCAACCACGCGCAGGCACAACATTAATGACTAACGAGATTATCATTGATAACCGTTACGCAATTACTTTGCGTGAGCCAACCAAAACTCTAGGCCGTATTCCAAATCTCGTGCTTAACGAGATTAAATTCACCAAAGAAAATGAAAGGGTGTTAGCCGTAATTGCTCACTATCCGACAAGAGTTAGTTTAGTAAGTGATTTAATTCATCATCGTATTTATCGCTCTGGCGTTAATTCTATTTCAGCGTTGGTTGAGGAAACTAAACGCCTTGCTGAATTATGTGAGAAAGGATTTAAAGATTTTCACTCTCCTAACTTATTACCTAAATAAAGAGTTTATTATGCATATTAAAATTGGTGAAAAACACGTTGTTACTTCTGACAGTCTGCAATTTATTCTCAATGAAGTAAAAGTAAGCCAAAAAGGTAAAAGTGAGGGGCAGGAACGTTTAGAGCCAATTGCTTATTATCCAACGATTGCACAACTTGTTGAGGGATTAATAAAGCGCAATATAGGTGAAGCGCAGATTAATAGTTTTGCATCGCTTGGGAATGAAATTGGTCGCATCGGTAAACTGTGCCAAGAAGCCTTTTCAGCCAAATGACAGATTCAATCCGTGGCCGTATTACCCCAACAGCGCCGTTACCCCGGCACCGACTGCTGACGAGTTGGCTGCTGTGGCGCGGGGGTATCGTGATGCTTTTATTTCAGCGACGGATACTATGACGCTCAGTGACTACTCCATTGACGACACTCTGCTGACCAATGCACAGCGCACCGAGTTAACCGCCACCCGCGCACTCTACCGGGCATGGCCTACGCTGGAAAGTTGGCCGCTGATTGAGTTGCCGGAGCTGCCGCAGTGGTTGTTAGTCGAAGCGGTTAATCAGGGCTATCGTGTCCCAGTATGGCCTCCGCTGTCAGCCTGATATTTTATATTGGCCCCGAT